>JASGUW010000040.1 GCA_030055235.1 Bacillota bacterium | reverse complement strand
CCAACAGGTCCAGTGCCTGGTAGCAGACATCCAGTCCTACCGGTTCCAGTCCGGCATAGTGCTCAACATCCTTCCAGCTGGCCAGCACACTCGCCGGATCCATAATCCGGTGCATGACAAGATAGCGGGCTGCCTGAAGAACGGATACAAGATTCCGTTTGCTTCCCTGCTCGGATAGAGAGGCATCGAGACCCATCTTCGACCAGCACTGCATAAGAACACTGTGTCCGAAGCGGAACGATGGCGTAAAGGACTCCACGGTCGTGGCAAGCTGATTGCTCACCGACAGAGTCAACGGCGCGTTTTCTGCACGCTTCTGAGCCGTCAGCCGCCTGGCCTCCGCACGGAGCCGTTCCATGATATCTGGCTCCTCAGCAACCAGCTTCTCGTAGTTGCCGATGGTCTTGATGACCGTTGTCTTCTTCTTATTCGTCCCCGGAATCCGGTGCTGTTCGACGAACTGAATGACGCGCGCCTTGCCCTGTCCACTGATGGTCACGTGCATGTCAGGTTCCACCTTCCACGGTTTGAACCATTATACTATAAGCGAACATAAGTGAACACATGTAACACAAAAGAAATATACTGAAACCCTGAGGTATCAGTCCTTTCAGATTTTGTGCTGGCGGCTAAGTCAGAAAGTCAGGATGCATATGGGGTTCGTGAGCAGAATTTCAGCTTATGCGCGGAGGCCCGTGTACAGGTTGGATTATTGAGCCGAAAACCACCACTCGCACCACATTTTGAGCATTTTTCCAACTTGTACACGCTGAGGCTGCCCACAAATCGAATTTTTGAGCACTGCATAATCTACCCAGATCGCATTACACCATTTTGGCGGTTGTACAGGGACTGTCCATCAGAGTGTGAACTGCATCGGCAAAGCGCCGGGCCGCAGTGAACCAATGGATCGCAGCACTGCGCTCAAACATGATCCTGATGACTACCGCGCCACTCCCGGTCCATATGGTGCGAGAGCGGTCATGATGTAATCATTGGCTATGCTGTCCTCCATCGCATGGGCAAAACGCCACATAGCCGTGCAGAACTGCTGCACGATGGCCGCATATGGACCCGTCAGGGGGTCACTGTCATGGAGCAGATTGACGAGCTCATGCGGGTCTGCCTCGAGGTCATAAAGCTCGTCATAATCGAAGCTGTTAAAGACATATTTCCAGCGGCGATTCCATACAGCACGCTGAATACCGTAAATCTCGTTCCCGTTGGTCTGAGTAAACACATAGTCCGGCTCATGATCTTCTTCGTCACGCAGAACTGGCAGCAGCGAGCGTCCAGGCAGCTTTCGTCCCGGATTGATGCCACAGATATCGAGAATGGTCGGCGCCCAGTCGTGGAGCCCAACCAGTGCATCGGTACTCCTGCCCGGACGAACGATCCCCGGTCCGCCAAGCATGAAGCAGATATCGTAGGCTTCACGAAAGCATGGGAGTCCTTTGGCCCAAAGTCCGTGTGCACCTGCGTAGTCACCGTGGTCGGAACAGTACAGCACCAGCGTATCGTCCGTGCAGCCCGCCTCATCGAGGCTGTCCAGCAGCTGCCCGAAAAGGTGGTCTTCATAGGAACAGAAGGCGAAGTAGTGGCGCAGACTCTCGAGTTGTTCCCTCTCTTCCAGCTGTGCATAACGCGCCCGGGTGCGGCGGTAGAGTGCCGGCTTATCAGCCATCAAATCCTGAGCGCTTACGGGAAGCTCAAGTTCGACATCCGCGTACATGTCATAGAAACGTTTTGGCACAATATAGGGATCATGCGGACCCAGTGGCCCGACAAACAGCAGCCAGGGTTCTGTTTCATGCTTGAGCTCTTTCAGCTTTTCCACCGCAGCCTCTACGACATCCTGATCGCCAAACGGCTTCTCGTCAAAGCCATACTGCCGGTAACGCCGGTAGCCTGGACGGATGACCTCTCCCTCACCGCGTGGATCACCGACCTCGTCGATCCGCGAGTTGTTATAGCGTGCCCATTCAGCCGTGTACGGGCGGTGACAGTACTTCTCATACCTGTGCGTATGGTGCAGCAGCTCGAAACCGCGCTCGGCAGGAGACTCGGATGCGGAAACATGCCATTTCCCTGAGAAGTAGAGCCGATATCCTGCGTCACGAAGGTCCTCGCTCCATGTCCGGACACCATCATGGAGGCTACGGCTCAGCGTGTTGTCGACATCGACATTATTCCAGACACCATGCTGGCTGGGGTAAAGACCGGTAAAAAAGGTCGCGCGCGATGGACAGCAGTGCGGAGCAGGACAGGAGGCGGATGAGAAATTCACTGCCCGGGTCCGGAAGCGATCGATGTTGGGCGTTATGCAGGGGCTGTCGGGAGCGAGTGTATCGCCCCTCTGATGATCGGTCATGAAGATGAGGATATTGGGTCTGGCTGTCATATCGCCATTCTACCAATTCATGACGGGCATGGCGTCGGGCAAGCGCCCCGCACCGCCAATAGAAGAAGGCCGCCCCCATCGGAACGACCTTCTCCCCTGTGTCATGCGACGAAGCTGCACGACCCTGTCGCAGCAGCAGCGCCATATTTCGGGTGAAGCGGCCAGACGGCCGCCGCCACGCGAAGCTAGTGGATCACGTGCGAACAGATCGCCGGATTCGTTAACGTATCCTGCACCGGGCAGCGTGCCTCGACAAAGTCGACGAAGCGGGCGATTTCGTCCGGTGTGTTGTCCGCATCGATATGGAAATGTGACCTGATCTCAGAGAAGCCGATCTTCGCCTCCGGATCCCGGCCCATGAAGCCGGCAGGATCGAGCACACCCTCGACCTCGACACGAACACTCTTCAGCCTGATGCGAAACTTCGGGGCAAAAGACTGCACCACGATGCATTTACAGGCACCAAGTGCATTCAACAGGGCCTCGACCGGACTCATGCCGGTATCGCTGCCACCGAGCCCCTCCGGCTCATCGATGATCATCTCAAAGCTGCGCGAACGGCAGGATACCTGAAGTCCCTGCACAATCTCCGTCACGGCTGAAAATGTCTGTTTGGCCATGGTATCTCCTTTCATGTCACCGGAATCTGTCCGCCTCCGGCCCAGTCACAGGCAGTGGCTGACAAGGTCGGGCAACTGTCAGGAATCATTATCGATATCTTGATTGCCGCTACGCATTGTAAACGCAAAAAACCGCCGCAGTCTGTGCCAACTGCAACGGTTTTTCGCCATATTGATTAAATTTCAGCGATTGACTGTCAGCTTTCAGGAATCGGCTGCCCGCCGATGCTTCAGCCTGGTCGCCCCCGCCCGCTCAGCTGAACGTCGGCATCATGTCGCCGTGCGCCTCGAGCATCTCGTCGCACATGGCCACGATGTCATCGATGCTCAGCTCGGCCGCTGTGTGCGGGTCGAGCATGACGGCGCGGTAGAGGTCCTCACGCTTCTTCGTGCGGTAGGCCTCGATCGTCAGCAGCTGTACGTTGATGTTCGTGCGGTTGAGCGCTGCCAGAATCTCCGGCAGCTTCCCGACATAAGTCGGCGTGACACCGTTCGCATCCACCAGGCACGGCACCTCAACACAGGCTTCGCGCGGCAGGTTCTCGATCAGACCGGTGTTCAGCACGTTGCCACCAATGGTGTAGGGCCGGTTCGTCACGATCGCTTCCATGATGTACGAGGCGTACTCATGCGTCCTGTCGTGGCTCAGATCACTGTCGCCCGTGAGCGAATCGCGCATCTGCCGCCAGCCGGCAATCTGCTCCACGCAGCGCCGCGGATACTCGTCGAGCGGGATGTTGTAGCGCTCGATCAGCTCGGGATAGCGGGACTTGATAAACCAGGGATGGTACTCGGCGTTGTGCTCGCTCGACTCGGTCACGTAGTAGCCGAAGCGATGCATCATCTCATGACGCACCTGATCCATCGCCAGAATACCGTAGCCGATCTCCTCCTCGCTCGCGGCCGCGATCATCTCGGGCGTCACTTCACCCATCTTCGGGATGCGCTCCATCTGCCGCACCTGCTCCAGCCGCTCGAGCGAGCGCCGCTTGATCTCGGGATAGAGGTCGACGCCGTCGCGCGTGATCTCAAGCAGCCAGCCCATGTGATTGATGCCGGCGATCTTCCAGCGCACCGACTCGTCGTACTCCATGCCCACGCCGCGCATCAGGTGCGGCGCACAGACCTGCACCGAGTGGCAGAGGCCCACGGTCTTCATCGAGGTATAGCGCTGCAGGTAGCCCGTCAGCATGGCCATCGGGTTGGAGTAGTTCAGCAGCAGAACGTTCGGGGCGACACGGGCCGCGGACTCAGCGAAGTCGTCCATGACCGGCAGCGTGCGCAGAGTCCGAAACACACCCCCGACCCCCAGCGTATCGGCAATCGTCTGGCGCAGCCCATACTTCTTCGGAATCTCGAAGTCGATGACCGTCGACGGCTCATAGCCGCCCACCTGCACCGCGTTGATCGCGAAATCCGCATCGCGCAGCGCATCGTCCAGCTGCTCAAGCCCGACATAGGTTGTGAAGCGCGCCCGTCCGGCATTCGCGTTACGGTTGATGTTCTGAAGCATCTGCAGGCTGTCATCGAGCCGCTGGGGGTCGATGTCATACAGCGCATACTCCGCATCGCGCAGCGCATCCGTCACCAGACAGTCGCCGATGACATTCCGGACGAAGACGGTGCTCCCGGCACCCAGGAAGGTGATTTTCATTTTTTAAATAGCCTCCTTAGGAAGAGCCGACTTATAGCCGGCTGGCTCACACTGCTCGAACATTTTACCGTAAAGACCGCGGCCTCCGCAGCTGTACCCCCGCCCGCCGCAGCTGCTCCTGCAGCCGTTCAATTGACAGGTCGGGCACAGCATCACAAAGCGCCGCTGCCGTCCCCGCCGCCTCTCCGGTCAGCGCGCAGGCCGGGATCACCCGTGTCTGGTCCCAGAAGCGCTCCGTCGCCGCAGAACAGCGCCCCGCCACCAGCAGATTCCGCACCCTTCGCCCATGCAGGCTGCCGAAGGGAATCTCATAGCCCGGTCCCGGCCGCCTCCAGTTTGCGATCACGCCGATGGAATCGGAATAGACAGCCTCCGGATCC
The DNA here is from genome assembly GCA_030055235.1 of Bacillota bacterium. Lineage (GTDB taxonomy): Bacteria > Bacillota > Clostridia > Saccharofermentanales > Fastidiosipilaceae > JAEZYR01. The sequence continues at coordinate 14,837 of JASGUW010000040.1, read as the reverse complement.
TCATCGGGAATGGTCACGCCGACAATCCGTCTGGTCATGCGCAACTGCGGCATCTGCGGCAGGGCGGTCAGGCTGCCCCTGGCATCTTTCAGAATCCAACGGTGCATTTTTAACGCGAAATCACTCTGCTCGACCGCCCCTACCCCTGTCCAGCGCTCTGCGGTGGCAGCGGGCGGGAGGCCGCGTTCTTCGCGTTCATCATTTGGCAGCTCCGCCGCACCCAGTGGCTGCAGGTGATCCGTCGTCCCGTCGAAGTGGCGGTACCAGGCGGCCAGGATGTTGCGCTGCTTATAAAGAGCTGTTTCCTCGCCGGCCAGAGTGGCTACGATGGCGTCGCCGCTGGCATCCACGACCATGCACGGCTGGATCTGCAGGCGCTCGGCCGTGGCGAACTGCACCAGAACGCTGTGGATGCGCTCGTTCTGGCAGCTGACTTCGGCCACCACCGCGCCGTAGAGCAGGTCGACTCCGGTGGCCAGGCAGAGTTCCTCCAACTTCAGCGCATAGTGCCAGGGGTTCAGCTGCACCTGATAACGCTGGCTGTTGCGCTCTTCGGGATCGCTTTCCGGATTGAGCCAGGCATCCGGGTAGAGTCCCTCCGCCCCTTTCTCCGCGCCCAGGCGCAGCAGTTCTTCTGCCAGGCCGAAGGTCACCTGGGTGCCCCGGCCATCACAGAGTGGGAGGTAAATCGAAATCAGGCCCGTGGTGGCCAGGCCGCCGAGCAGAAACTGCCGCTCCAGCAGCAGGACCCGGCGTGCTCCGGCCCGCCTGGCCGCAATGGCCGCCGCCACACCGGCGATGCCTCCTCCGACGACCAGCACCTCCACCTCTCGCGGTGGCAGCTGCGCTGGCCCGGTTCCTGTGTCCGTCATTTTGATGCCCCCTCCCCTGTCTGGACATCTGGTTTGATGTCTTTGATTGATTAGCGGTAGCTGTATGGTCGTAGCTTGCGCTGTGTTGTCATTATCGCCGATGGCCCCGGAGACCGCGACAGTCGGCGAATGGTCGTTGGGGGATTGGGGAGGGCGCTGTTGGAAGTGCTCGTGTGCAATTTTTCAATCTTTCGCAGTTTTTGGGCTTTTATGTGCATAAATATTCACTGGGTTTGAATATCTTTATTGGTATATGCATTTTTAAAAATAATTATGGCGAAACCTTGAAATTTTGCACAGGGGGTGGGGGATCGTGGTTCCAGATCAGTGGGGTTTCGAGGTGGGGACGGCGTTCCTTCAAGAGCACGGGCGTTGAAGTCGGCGTAGTTATAGGGTTCTGTGGGAATTGATGAAGAGGACAACTGCGCCAGTATTGATCTGCTTGATACACATTGTCATCTGCCCCTTGGATGGGGCCATACTGCTTTCCAATGATGCTGATGTGCTAATCGGGATGGCAGGAATCTCGTGACGGCAGCAAGGTTTTCTGGCTACTTGTCGGCATCCAAGAAGTGTATATCAGAAAAAAGTCCGTCAATCGATTTAGCTTGATATAGCGGCGTTTCAGCGTTTTCTCACGTCGAAAAAAGGGGTGAAAATGGGCCAAACCGAGGTTTTTTCGAGTAAAAAGTCCGTCAGTCTCCTGAGGCTACGGAGCCGCGGCGGGCGAAAAGCTGGAAAGGCCTGCAATCACGGGATTCTGGCGATTTCGCCCATAAAACGATTGACGGAGTTTTTTGGGGAAAATGGGTGTATAATGGTGCCTACAAGAAAGGAGGGGAAGAGAAACGTTGATTTCTCGACTCTTTTAACCTTACCTATAAGGAATTGAAACCCACCTCCCCTCTGATAGTTGTTGATGTATTCCGTCTTTTAACCTTACCTATAAGGAATTGAAACGTGACCCGAAGGCCGTTCTTCTTGTTCTCACTCATTCTTCCTTTTAACCTTACCTATAAGGAATTGAAACAAGATCCCGCAGTTTGGACTCAGCCTCACGGACGCGCTTTTCTTTTAACCTTACCTATAAGGAATTGAAACAAAAAACTTCCCCATACGATGGCACCCCATCTATACTTTTAACCTTACCTATAAGGAATTGAAACGGGGGCGGGAGTCGTAAATTCCCAAATGGAACGCCTGCTTTTAACCTTACCTATAAGGAATTGAAACCCGGTTCGCGGCAGTTCTGAGTCAGTCGGCTCGGTCGGCTTTTAACCTTACCTATAAGGAATTGAAACAAATCGCCACCCCATTTGCCCGAATTTTTTTCGGAAACTTTTAACCTTACCTATAAGGAATTGAAACCGCTCCCGAGGAGAAGTTTTCTTGAACGGCACAGTAGACCGCGACTTTTAACCTTACCTATAAGGAATTGAAACAGGTCGCCCTTACCGAAGCCTCTTGGCGCCTCCCATTCTTTTAACCTTACCTATAAGGAATTGACTCGTTCCATTTCTGAGCAAATCCAATTGTTCGCTCAGAGTGGTTCAACTGAGTATTTGCAGATCCTCCAGCCTGCTTTATACTCTCTTTTCCACACCTTCTGCTTCTCTACAATTGCCAGTTTGCAGGCCAAACTTTGTGCAAAGACCATCGAGTTTTGCCCCCTCTTTTTTGCAATATACTGTCTAAGGGATACAACGCCCTTATGCTTAGGAGGTTCACACATGGCGATTGTTTATCAGCACGACAAGCGTTACGGCATTACCTATGCGTACGATTCAGAGGCGTACTGGGACAAGGAAACGAAAAAGCGCCGGGCGAAACGGAAGCTCATTGGGAGAGTAGATCCCGAGACCGGGGAAATCGTTCCGACCGACGGACGCAATAGAAAGGCAATGCAGAATAAGGAGGCCGGGGAAGAGGAAGACTACAAAGAGCTTTATAAGAAAGCCATGGAACAATATGAAAAGGCACTCAAGCAAATTGCTGCTCAGGAAGCGCTCATAAACCATCTTAGAAAAGAGTTGGAGCAAAGAGACAGCCCAAGATGAACGATGATGCTCTGCTCGGGATCACTGCTTCGGCAGCAGGAAAATAGGAATCTGCAACGACGGATTTAGGACATACCGGGAACAAAGAAAGATCTGATGGAAGTCATCACTTATCTCCAAAGCGGACTACATGCGAAGGATCTGGAGTTTCAGGGCTTCAAGAAGCAGATTCGCAAAAGGACGGGCTGCTTTCCAGGCAGGACGAGGAAATCGCTTCCTTGCACATGAAGTTGGAAAACGTGGAGAGAAGATATCAGAAACTTGCAGCTCGAAATCAATCAAAACGATGAAAACTCCTCCATCTCATCCTCCCAAGCGATAAAGCGTTATACGGGGACAAAAGAAACTGGAGAAAACCGGGCACAAACCCAGAAGCCAGCCCAGTCACGAGGGACACAAAAAGAAAAAACAAGCACCGACACAAGTCGTTGCCCTTATAAATCAGACACAGCACCGACTTCTTTTAGCCGCAAAACGCATCAGAAGCACATAGTTTGTGCCCCACTTATAGCCCTCTCTGAGCTGTAACAACTTCTGCACATCCGCCGAGCGGCGGGGTGCAAGCACTCATGCTTGCGGCAGATTTCGCGTGCAAAATCCAGGCCATCGCAGCCGGCAGTACACAATCTCAGTTTATCAGTTGTCGCTCAGCTCATTAGCTGCCGCTCAACCCATCAGCCGTCGCTCACATCTGCCGTTCCGTCAGCTCGTGCTGTCCCGACGGCTCGGAAATAGCGCGGCATCACTACCGCCATCAGCAGCAGCGACAACGCAATCATCACCGCTCCGAAGCGATAGGCCGTCTGGATCGAATACATCCCGCTGATGAAAGAGCCGCAGAGGTTGCCGATCAGGAGACCGCAGCCCGTATGGATGACGGTTGACAACGTCATGACCGTCGCCCGCTCCTCCACCCTTGAGATCTGTGTCAGATAATCAACCAACGTCGGGAAGTGGATGGCGAAGGTCACCGCCTGCAGCAGCTGCGCCGGGATGAGGAGACGGTAGTCCTGGGCCCACGCAATCAAAAGGAGCTTCAGCAGATACATGGACTGCGAAAAGAGGAAGAGCTGCAGCAGTGAGAAGCGCCGTCTGAGGCGCGTATAGCCGATCATGCCGAAGACTTCGCTGGCTGCCATCGCCGCATTGACGACACCGTAGCTCGTCAGGTCGCCGCCGAGCTGCAGATAGAGAACAGGGACATAGGTGTAGTGGATTCCCGCCCCGATCGTTATCAGCATTGAGATCAGCGAAACAGGCAGCAGCCCGCGTGGAATGCCCTCGACAAAGCCAAACTGCCGACCAGCCCGCAGCCGCTGTCCGCCTCGCGCTGGGACTCTGACCCGCCCTGGATAGCGGTTAAGGCGCCGCCAGCCGACCTGAATCACCACTAGCAGCAGTACCAGCAGCACTGAGCTCAGCTCAAAGACCCGCTGAAAGCCATGGCGCTCGGCCAGCCAGCCGCCAAAAAGCGCGGCCACTGCTGCACCGATACTGCCCAGAGCCCGGATATAGCCATAGGAAGAAGAACCGAAACGCTCCAGCTGCTTGGTGATATAGGCATCATTCGAGGGCACCAGCGAGCGCAGTGTGACACTCAGCAGCAGCAAAACGACGAGCACCATGCCCGGCCGTGAGCGAAAGTGATAGAGCAGCAGGGGCCAGAAGATGGAGCAGGCGATCAGGATCGAAATCAGGAGGGCATCGCAGTCCCAGCGGTCGGCAATGCGGCCCCAGACAAACTGGATCAACAGCACGGCGAGGCTCGACAGCGCCATATAAAGTCCGATCGTGCGCTCTGAATAGCCTTCCAGGCTGAGGAACATGGTCAGAAAATTGATCGTAAGTGTAAAGGCGGCAAAGTAGAGGGCGGGAATCAGCCCCAGTCCCACGATGAGGCTTGCCTCGGACGGACGGGAAGCTGGGGCTGCTTTGCCTGTATTAATCGTTTTAGTCATGCGGGAATGACGCTGCTTTCCGTGTTCTGCGGAGTTTTATTCGGCAGACTGCTGTATCTGACCATGGATGTCTTAGCCCTCGTCATACTTTCCTCATCTTTTCTCTTGCCCATGTGATCAAGAGTATTTTACAGGGAATATAAAAACATGACAGATGCATGCTGTCCTGTGGTACCGGTGACAGCTACTGGCGGATCAGGCAGTCCGGCTTTCCTTTATCCCAATTGATGGTTCCGTCCTCATTGACATCCCGCAGCTGCAGATTGTGTCCGTCCTCTGACAGGAACACGGCAAACTCCAGACTGTAGGATTCAGCTGTCTCCTCATTGAAGACGCGTGAAGATGTGACATTCAGCACCAGGCGATCGCCTGTAAGCGACCAGTTACCTGAGAGTTCTCCCCATTCACTGTGCAGCGGCGCGGCAGCGTAGATGAATTCGCCTTTTTCATTCAGGTGAAGTATCTCCACCAGGCCAAATATTGGACTGGGCGAGAACACATCCAGGGTCTCGCGGTGCCAGTTCCCATAGAGCTGCTGCGGCAGGATAGTGGCGGCCTGCCAGCCGGCTCCTGTCTCCTGCAGCGTAAAGGACAGCTGTGCCTCCTGGACATAACCCTCCTGACCGTTGACCATAACACGATACCGTCCGGCTCCGCGATTGCGCATCTGTGGTTCGACACGGGTGTTGAACGGCAGCTGGGTTAGCACATTGTCGTTCTCATCCAGCAGATCTATCTCACAAATCGTGTACCAGTGTCGGTTTTCCGGGATTTGCCCCAAAAAGAAATACTCGACGAAATTTTCCGAGACGTAGCCTTCCAGGCCGTTGTAGCGCACCTGGAACCAACCGTCCTGATTCTCGTATTCATCGGCCTGGAGCTCTGCATCCAGGGGAATTGTCAGAACGATGCCGTGTTCTGTGCCCGGTCCGGAGCGCAGATTCAGGCGGGCTGAGGTGTACAGTGTGACACTTTCAGACAAGGCATCGTAATCCTGTACGGCCGGATCCTGCACAGGCTTGCCGTCCCAAACCCAGGTTGGCTCTGGTGCTGGGGGAACGGTCGTTGTCGGCGGAGTTGTGGTTGTTGTCGGCGGAGCGGTGGTCGTTGTCGTAGCCGGCGGAGTAGTGGTTGTCGTTGGAGGAGCAGTTGTCGTTGTAGTCTGCGGAGCTGTGGTGCTTGTGGCAGGCTCCTCTGTCGTTGCCGGGCTGGTGCTTACTGTAGTCGGTGTCGCCGTCGTCAATTCAGCGGTCGTTGCTTCCGTGAGCGTTGTCGTAGTCAGCATCTGGCTTGCTGTCGTTTCCCTGATCGGCACCATAGTCGTTCGCTGGACAGTCGTAAGCATTGGCCGCCTGGTTGCCCTCGTACGCATGGTCGTTGGCTCCTTCACCAGACGTTGTCGAACACAGCCGGTGAGAACAAAAAGAAGAAGAAATAGAAGCAGGGCGGAGCGAGCGAGGAGCTTGAACCGCGGCCGCAAGGAACAAAATTCGTGATACATCACTTGTACCCCCTTTTTGAGGCTGCTTGTGAACGGTTGCTGAACTCTGCCGTCATTGTGACAGAAAAAGCAGGCGGTGGACATCTTCGATGTTTTGGTTTATTGGCAGCATACTGCGAAGAAAGGGAATGGACACAAACCGCCTTCTGTTTTGTTTGGAGATGAATGAACTGATTCTACGTGCGACGCAGACGGTGACTGTGTTGAACGTCATTAACATTTTCTATGGGGCACTTTGCTCAATACGGGCTCTCTGCTGTACGGGCTCTCTGCTGTGCAATTTTTACGTCTTTGTACAGTGTTGCTGTACAAGGGACAGCCACAGCCCGGCGATTGGGCACTGAAATCTGTCCAGAGCGCAAATTTTGCTCACCCGGAGACGTTTTCTGTGCAATTTTTACGCTCTGGACAAGCGCAGACTGTCCAGGGGCTCCGAAATCTGTCCAGAGCGGAAATTTTGCACACCCGAAGCCGTTTTCTGTGCAATTTTTACGCTCTGGACAAGCGCAGACCGTCCAGGGGCTCCGAAATCTGCCCAGAGCGTAAATTTTGCTCACCCGGAGCCGTTTTCTGTGCAATTTTTACGCTCTGGACAACCTCAGACCGTCCAGGGGCTCCGAAATCCGTCCAGAGCGTAAATTTTGCTCACTTTGAAGTCCAGAATGGGTGGAAATTTCCCAAAAGTGACGCCGATAGCAGTTATCTCACCTTCAACCAGCTCCCGCTCCGTACTCCCGGTGCTGCTTGAGCGCTATCATGGACAGGAAGCAAAGCAGCGACGCTCGGAATTCTGCGTTGCTAGGGATCCTGCATCGCCCAGTATCTGGCACCACCCAAAAATCCAACGTCGCCCAGAATCCGGTGCCACCTCAGGCCCGGCGTTGCCAAAGCTCCACCAAAAGCGAAGAACCATCACAGCATCCAGCTCCACCACAGCACCCAGCTCCACCCAGCATCCAGAACCCGCCGCCCAGTACCCAGCATCCAGCACCCGCCGCCCGCCGCCACAGCACCCGCCGCCCTGCCCCAGGTCCAGAACCAAGCAAACGAAAGGAAACAACCATGACCTACCCCATGAAAACTATCCCTGGCTACACGAACTCCAAACCCGGCATTCAGGTGGGAACAAAGATGGAGGGCCCCGTCACCCGCAGGGCGGACGGCAGTATTGAGGTCGATGAGACCGGCGTCAACTTCCTGCTGCAGATGGGCATCGAATGGGTCATGATCGGCTCGCATCAGGTGCCGGAGCACTCGGCCGCCTGCTATCGCGCGCTGGCCGACAAGCTCGCCGAGTACGGCCTTAAGATCTACCGCCTGGCGAACGACGAGCTCCACAACATGCCGCCGGTGACGCTCGGCCTGGAGGGACGCGATGCCCTCATCGCGCGCTACCTCAAGTACATCCGCGATCTCGGCGAAGCGGGCATCCACTACGCCACCTATGCCCACATGGGCAACGGGATCTGGCGCGACTTCGAGCGGCGTCCGGTGCGCGGCGGGGCAACGGCGGGCGGCCTTGACCTGAACAGCCCCCACCGCGGTTTCTGGCACGGCCAGACCTACAACGGGCCCTACAGCCACGGCCGCCCCTACACAGAGGCGGAGATCTGGGACAACTACCGCTACTTCATCGACCAGGTGATCCCGGTCGCCGAGGACGCGGGGGTGCGCATCGGCATCCACCCCGACGACCCGCCCGCCGTCGCGATCGGCGGGGTGCCGCGGACGCTCTTCGGGACCTTCGACGGCTACAAACGCGCGCTGGACTATGCCAATTCGCCGAACATCGGCGCCTGCCTCTGTGTCGGCTGCTGGCTGCAGGGCGCCGAGAGCGCCGGCTCGACACCGGAGGAATTCATCCGCCACTTTCTGCCGCAGGGGCGCCTCTTCAAGCTGCACCTGCGCAACGTCACCCGGCCGCTGGCAGCGCCCGGCGGTTTCTCGGAAACCTTCCCGGATGCCGGCTATGGGGATATGGCGGGGGTGGTGCGGGCTTTGCATGAAGGGGGCTTCGATGGCGCCGTCATGAACGACCACCTCATCGACATGGTGGGCGGCCATTACAGCTGTGAGGCCTATTTCACGGCATATTTAAAGGGTCTGGTGGATGGGATTCAGGCGAAGCCTGTGACATCCCCTCAGACGATCCCGTGTGTGGAGCGGTAGAGGTTGAGGGCGAAGCTGTCGGTCATCCCGCTGACATAGTCCGTGATCAGGAGGAGGCGGAGGTAGAGCCGCCAGACTTCGTCGCGCCCGCGGGCATGGATGTCGTAGCTGGCGCGGAAGTTCTCAGAGACGATGGACATCAGGCGCGGTTCGAGTGAGGACTGCGGTACGTCCGTGCGCCAGTAGATGGCGGCGGGGATGAACTTGTCGAGCAGGCCGCCGATGATCGTGTTGGCCTGGATCTCCATCTGGATGATCGGACGGGAGGTAAAGACGTAGCGGTAGGCGATCGTCCCGAGAGCCGTCAGGACGGGCTCGGAGGCCAGGCCGGTGAACAGTTCCTGCTCGTGGCTGCCGTTCATGATGGCCGGATAGTGGTCGGCAAACGCCGAAGCAACGCCGCTCATGAGGTCGGACTGCAGGCGGATCATCCAGTTCTGCAGGGCATAGAATTCGGGCTGTTCCAGGGCGCGCTCGCGGCCTTCTGCCAGCAGCCGGTCGAGCTCGTCGAGCCAGTCCGCATAGCGCCGGACCTGGGCGGGTGTACGGTCGGCGGTGGAGGGAGCTTCGCCTGCCAGAGCATCTCGGAATTCACCGTAGGTGAAGTGTCCCTTTTTATAGGCATCCTCTATGTCGGCTGTGCGGTAGGCGATGTCGTCGGCGGCCTCCAGCAGCCAGGTCAGCGGGTGGCGGGCGCCGCTGACGCCGGTGACGGCGGCGATGGCGGCGACCAGTTCGCTGTCGGCCTGGAACCAGCCGAGCTTGTGGCGGCAGATGTTCGGGGACGCGGGGTCGATGTCGGGCGCGGCCACCGGGTACTTGATCAGGCAGCCCAGGAGCGGCAGGGTCAGGTTCATGCCGAACTCGTCGACCAGAAAGTGCAGCTTCGACAGGACGCGCAGGGCTTCTGCGTTGCCCTCAAAGTTCAGGAAGTCAGCCTGCATGGCGGGCGTGAGCAGCCGCGTCAGCGGGGCGCCGCGGTATTCCAGCGTCGGCAGGTGCTTGTGGAACCAGTCGCGGATGGTGGTTTCGCCGTAGTGGCCGAAGGGCGGATTGCCGATGTCGTGGACCAGGCCGGCGGCGAGCAGCAGGTCGCAGAGCTCACCCGCGGCGCGCCTGTCAAGCGTGGGATCGAGCCCGCGGCGGCGCACCTCGTGCGCCATCAGCTGGCCGAGCGAACGGGCGAGCGAAGAGACCTCCAGCGAATGGGTCAGGCGGGTGCGGACGAAGTCGCTGCGCTCCAGGGGGAAGACCTGGGTTTTGTCCTGCAGGCGGCGGAAGGAGGCGGCGGTGACGATGCGGTGATAGTCGCGCTCGAAGGGGTTGCGGTGGTCGCCGCTGCGGGAGCGGGCGACAGGCGCCGCCCCTCCCCGGGCGTAGTCGCGGGGACGGACGGGAGAGAGCAGGCGCTCCCAGCTGTAGGCCCGGTCGCCTGTCACAGGGCGTCAGCTCCCGCGATCAGGGCGGCAAGCTCCCGCCAGGACGACACGATAAAGGTGGGCTGCGGGCAGTCGGTGGGGAGTTCGCGCTTCGCAAAATTCATCCATACCGAATCAAGCCCTGCGTTGACCGCGCCGCGGATGTCGGCCGACAGGCTGTCGCCGACGACCAGGATGTCGGCGGGGTCCACTGGGCCGATGGCAGCCAGCGTGCGCTGGAAGAAGAGAGGGTCGGGCTTGTCGACGCCGAGCTCCTCAGAGATGAAGATGCCCTGGAAGTACTGGGCGACCGGCGAGAGCATCAGGCGGCCGCGCTGGACCCGGGTGACGCCGTTCGTGATCAGGTAGAGGCGGCAGCGTGCGGCCAGGAGGGGCAGGATCTCTTCGACCTGCGGCAGCAGCGAGGGCTGCCGGGCCAGCGCATCCAGGTAGAGGCGGTTGAGCAGATCGCCGCTCTCCGCCGCCCAGTCGCGCCCGGCCAGATTCCATTCGGGGTGCCAGGCCGATTCGCGGCGGATGTAGTCGATCAGGGCGGTGAAGCGCTCGGTCAGGATTGCGTCGCGGCTTTTCTGGCCGCGCTCGAGCTGCTTCCAGAGCTTGAGGTTGGTCATGGTGTAGAAGTCCTGCACTTCCGGCGTGACCGGGAGGCGGCGGGCCTGGAGCATGGCGCCCAGGGCCAGGCGCTCGGCACGGCGGAAGTCGAAGACGGTGTCGTCGGCGTCGATCAGCAGAACGCGGTACGTCATCGGGATCCGCCTTTGGTCGCGGTGTCGGCGAGCAGGTCGCCAAACTGGGCCAGATAGTCGGCGAAGCGGTCGAGTGTGGCGGTGATGGGCGCGGGGCTGGTCATGTCCAGGCCCGCCTCCCGCAGGACATCGAGCGGCCAGGCGGAGGAACCGGCCTGCAGAAAGCCCAGGTAGCGGCGGACGGCGGGCCCGCCTTCGCATAAAATTCTATCGGCAAAGGCCGTCGCCGCACTGAAGCCCGTCGCATACTGGTAGACGTAGAAGTTGAAATAGAAATGGGGGATGCGCGCCCATTCGAGGGCGATTTCCTCATCAAAGCTCAGCGCAGGGCCGTAGTAGCGGCGGTTGAGCTCGGCGTACTGCTCTGAAAGCCAGGCGGCGGTCAGTGCCGTGCCTTCGCGGTCGGCCTGGTGGATGAGCTGCTCGAACTCCGCGAACTGGGTCTGACGGAAGACCGTGCCCTTGACCCCATCCAGATACTGGTTGATGACATAGGCGCGGACTTGGGTGTCGTCCGTGGTCTGCAGCAGGTAATGGGTGAGCAGGTTCTCATTGGTCGTCGAGGCAATCTCTGCCAGGAAGATCGAATAATCGGAATAGACATAGGGCTGGGTCTGATGGGTGTACCAGCTGTGCATGCTGTGGCCGAGTTCGTGGGCCAGGGTGTAGACGTTGTCCAGCGTGCCCTGCCAGTTCATCAGGATGTAGGGCGGTGTGCCGTAGGTGCCGCTCGAGTAGGCGCCGCTGCGCTTGCCGCGGTTGTCGGCGTAGTCGATCCAGCGTTCGGAGAAGGCGCGCTCGAGCAGGGCCAGGTAGTCGGGGCCGAGAGGTGCAAGTGCTCTGCGAAGCAGGTCACAGGCCTCCGTGTAGCTGTAGCGGACATCGACACTGGGGACGATCGGGACGTAGAGGTCGTAGCTGTGGACTTCTTCCAGGCCCATGAGGCGGCGGCGCAGGGCGACGTAGTCGTGCAGCAGGTCGAGGCGGCTGTTGACCGTGGCGACGAGCTTGTCGTAGACGGTCTCCGGGATCGGGGCTTCGAAAAGGGCGCGGGCGCGGGCGCTGGTGAAGCCGCGGGTTTCTGCCAGGGCGTTGTGCTGCTTGACCGTGGCGGAGAGCGTGGCGGCGAAGGTGTTGCGGAACTGGCGGTAGACGCTGTAGAGGCCGGTGAAGGCGTCGCGGCGGACGCGGGGATCGCGGCTTTCCAGGAAGCGGCCGTAGCGGGCGTGGCTGAGCTCGACTTCCTGCCCTGCTTCGTCACGGATTTTGGGGAAGACGAGGTCGGCGTTGTTGAGGGTACTGAAGATCGTGCGGCTGCTGTCGAGGACTTCGCCGGTGCGGGCGAGGAGCTTCTCTTCCGGGAGCCCCAGGACGTGGGGGCGGCGGCGGGCGATGTCTTCCAGGGCATGGCGGTAGGTCATGAGGCGCTCGTCTTCTGCCTGGAAACGTGTGAGCAGGGCGGGGTCGAGCATCGCGAGCTCGGGGGCGAGCCAGGAGGTGGCCGTCCGGTAGCGGGTGACCAGGGCGCGGGCACGTGCCTCCAGCGCGACATAGGTCTGGTTCTGGCTGTCCTCGTCGTGGCGCAGGTGGGCATAGAGGTAGACGAGCGAGAGGCGGCGCTCCAGGTCGTCGCGCAGGATCAGGGCGTCGGCAAGCGTGGCGGCGGATTCGCCGAGACGGCCGGCATAGGCGGCGAGGGCGGGCAGCTCGGCTTCGATCGCGGTCTGGGCGGCGGCTTGGGCGGCATCGTCCGCGAATATGGGTGTCAGATCCCAGGTCTCATGCTCTGGGACTTCGCTGCGATTCGGAATGCTCGTGCCGGGTACTTGGCTCATCAGGGGAACTCCTCGTTGTCAGGCTGGCGGGGGAAGGGTCGTCGGGGGACGGGCCGCCGGATTTCGTTGTTCGATTCGGCGGGGGAACGGACCGCCGGGGGTCAGGCTGGCGGGGGACGGGCCGCCGGATTCAGTTGTTCGATTTGGCGGGGGAACGGACCGCCGGGGGTCAGGCTGGCGGGGGACGGGCCGCCGGATTTCGTTGTTCGATTTGGTTGTCGTTTTGCTTGTTCGATTCCGTTGATGGATTTGCTTGTCGTTTTGGCGGGGGAACAGTCCGCCAATAGGGTTTTCTTTCAACGTGAATATAAAAAGTATACCAGCAGAGTACCTTCCCCGTCGTTAGCTGCCACTGTCGGGGGTGAATGATGATGATGAATAAGAAGAAGAACGGCGGGCGGCGGGCGATGGGCAGGCGACGGAGCAACGGAGCATGGCAGCGTCATGAGTCGTTGTGTGTGGAATTCGAGCTTAGGAGGAAATGGGTGCGGAAATAATGGATGTTCCACCGATCATCATTAAGATCATCATTAAATTTGAGCCACTTAACAACTTGAACAGAATAGCTGTCCAAGAAACGGCATAGTTGCTCAAGTAGGATGGACAGCTACTGGACAGCAAAGGGCGCTTGGATCGGTAATTTCGATGTTATGGTGAAGTCGGGTGTGCATTTTTATTCTCTTGACGGCGGGGAGCGTTAAAAGGGCACCGGAATTCTGTCCTGAACGAAAATTACTCATCCCATGTGCAGATTCTTCGATATTGCCCGATTCCAGGGGCAATACCGCGATTTTTGTCCACTCCCTGGTCAAAAACTTCAATATTGCCCGTTCCCGGGGCAATACCGCGATTTTTGTCCACCCTCTGGTCAAAAACTTCGATATTGCCCGATTCCCGGGGCAATACCGCGATTTTTGTCCACCCCCTGGGCAAAAACTTCGATATTGCCCGATCCAAAGGGCAATACCGCGATTTTTGTCCACCTCTTAGTCGTTTTTCACTCCCAGTTCAGGGCAGCACAGCAAGTGTCGCCCGTACGACTGCTTTCTATTTGATTCGTTTGCCGCCGCTTTACGATGACGAATAAAAGAGAAAGCGGCGGTGCTGCACCGCCAGTTGGAGTTAAGGGCTGTGCTTAAGTTTTTTGCTCCTGCCCCGGTTTCGGGGCACCAGCACTGTTCTGTCCACCCCTGAACAAATTCTTCGAGATTCTCCCAAAGCTAGTGATGAAACTTAGAAAATCAGCTGTACTGGGATTAAGGGAGGAGCCTCAACATTCGAGGTATTGTGAACGCTTTTGGATACGGTTCTGTTCTACATCAATCATCATGGCACAGCAGATGTCACCTGTCCGATTATGAACCGCTTACGCAAAAGGTGACACAACTCTAAAACTTGGCTCATTTGGCTCTCGTAATGGACAAAAAGTCGAGTTGTGTCAGCAAGATGGTGGGAGTAAATGATCCCTGCCGGGAGTGAATGATGAAGAAGAATAACGAGAGCGGCGGGCGGCGTGTTGCTACTGAACAGCGGTAGTTGTAGCGGAGAGGTGAGGCGTTGTGGTGTGTGAAATTCCTCCTTAGCAGGAAATGGGCGCGTAGACGATGGATGTTCCACCGCTCACCATTCTATTTACGTCACCTAACAACTCGAGACACATCTCTTCCCAGGAGGCGGCGTAGCTGCTCAAGTAGGATGGGGGTGGAAGGCAGCTACTGACAGCATTGTGTGTTTCGATTGGTGATTTCAATGTTATGGCAAGGTCGGTTGAGCAGTTTTTACGCCTGTGTACTACATAGCTGTACATGGGACGCCGGGGAACCTCAAAATGGCACCGGAATCTGTCCAGAGCGGAAATTTTGCTCACTGCGAAGCGTTTTCTGTACAATTTTTACGCTCTGGACGCCGGGGAGCCTCAACATGGCACCGGAATCCGTCCAGAGTGGAAATTTTGCTCACTTCGAGGCGTTTTCTGTGCAATTTTTACGCTCTAGGCAGCGGGGAACCTCAACATGACACCGGAACCTGCCCAGAGCGGAAATTTTGCTCACTTCGAAGCGTTTTCTGTGCAATTTTTACGCTCTGGACAGCGGGGAGCCTCAAAGTGACACCGGAATCCGTCCAGAGCGGAAATTTTGCTCACTTCGAAGTGTTTTCTGTGCAATTTTTACGCTCTGGGCAGCGGTGAACTTCAACATGACACCGGAACCTGTCCAGAGCGGAAATTTTGCTCACTTCGAAGCGTTTTCTGTGCAATTTT
>JASGUW010000039.1 GCA_030055235.1 Bacillota bacterium | reverse complement strand
AATAAAATTCTTGAAAGGATAACGGGAAGCATTTAATTTCTATGCCCCTTCCTCGAAATATTGTGTTGATATCACTGGAAAGCATCTTTGAATTTGAGCCGGTTACGTAGATATCTGTGTTGTACTCGCTGCGAATTTCATTGAGAACTTCCTCAAAACCATCAACCAGCTGAATTTCATCGAGCAGAAGATAATACTTCTCATCGTCTACAAATCGACCAATTAAATAGGGATATAGTTCATCGGAATTGCGCAAGTGCGCCCGTGTTTTCATATCAAAGGCGATTTTTATGATGTGGTCGGTTCGGATTCCATCATCAACTAAGTAGCGGTAAAACAATTCATTTAGCAAGATTGATTTACCGCAACGTCTGACACCGGTTATGATTTTTACCAAATCCTTGTGCCTATAACGGATAAGTGTATTGAGCAGATTTTCTCTTGGAATAAACATGGCGATCTCCTTAGCAAATTATATGCGTAAAACTTTTAAATATCAAAAGTTTTACGCATATAGGCATTGCTTCTTTGAACGAGCTGCCAAAACTCGCTCTTCGAACTTTGTCATCGTCGACAGGTTTACAGGAAGAATCGCACGTCAAAAAGAACAAGTTTGTAATGCAGAATTTGACCCAGCAGGTTTTTGACGTGCAGGAAAGTCGTTATAAAACTACAAGATAGTTACTGGTCTACTTCCTTTAGGGGGTGGGTAGTCGACTACACTGTTCATGAGCATACGGCTGCCAAAGTTGTTTATGAAAGAGTAGATAACGAATAGCTTGTTGATGCTGCTCTAATCTCAAATAGCTCCAGCAAAATAGCACAAATCACTCCAGAGACATACCGCAAACTATTCCAGATTTTCTTGACATAGGCCAGATCAGCGCATTAAAGATAACAGAAAACATGTTTCTAAATGATATCGGGAAGTGCATGAATGGAATAAAAAGAACGAATTATAGATGGATTGCTGGATATTAGTATGCAGGCTTTCGGAGCGACATGGATTAAATGTCCAAAGGGATGTGGCAAGACGACATCAGATATCGCAGCTTCCCCTGTAGAGCTTAAAGTTCTGAGGAGGACAGACACGAGGAAAAACGGTGGCGAAGAGAACACAAAAGAACCTCTGAAACGCAGCCGCATCAGAGGTTCTGACGTTGGAGCGGGCGACGGGAATCGAACCCGCGTATTCAGCTTGGGAAAGATTGAAACGGGAAAGCCAAGCTGATCCGATTTTGCGAAACCCCCATGTCTCGGGCGTTTCCGGCCATCGTGATAGCCGGAAAGGAGCAACACGGACGGCAAATCGGTTTGAATTGGGGACAAATCGGGGACAGATTCATAGCCGGTTTAGCGCCTGGATCGCCTCGGACACATCCTCGTCGCCGAGGTGGACATAATAGCTCAAAGTGGTTTCGATCGACTCATGACCCATCAAATACTGGAGCTGCGACGGGCGAAGGACACGCGCAGCCCTGGTCGCGAAGGTATGCCTGAAGTCATATCGGGAAATCTCCACCGGCGGAACGAGAAGCGTGCCGTGGCGTTTCTGCCCTTTCGGTTTCCACACGGCCGTCGCAGCCACGATCCGCCGCAGCGCCTTGTCAGCCGCAGGCGCAGACGGATCCGGGTGTCCGTCGCGAGGAAAGAGCCAAGAGCCTGTGTAGCGTTCGCGATCCAGTAGCTCGAGCTGCGAGTCCAGGGCCTCGACGACCTTTTCGGTCTTCGGGAAGATTCTTCGCGCACGGGACGTCTTGAGATCCGACATGCCATGAGCGGTGATCCCGCGGATGATGTGCAGCCCGTCACTCTTGATGTCTCCAAGCTGCAGGCCGAGAGCCTCGGACGGGCGGAGGCCGGTGGCGAGAAGGAGCCGGAAGTAGTGCTCATAGCGCGAGGCGGAGGCCGCAGCAAAGAATCGCCGTTCCGACTCGGCATCGATCACACGGGAGACCGGAGACCGCTTCGGCATCTGGATCCGGACACCGGCGCATGGATTTGTGACACGCAGCCCGAGTTCCTGAGCCGCCCAAGAGAAAGGCATGCGGATGGAGGTCACGATCTTGGAGGCATATGAGCGGCTGAACCCCTGCTCGGCCAGGTCGGTCAGGAGGGCATAGATATCCGCAGGCGTGATCTCCGAGAGCTTCATGGCGCCGAAGCGATCACGGACGTAGAGCTGATGCACATCGCGCATGACCTTCGCCTGGGCAGGGCTGACGCGTGTCTCGTGCACGGCAATCCATTGCTGGAACAAATCTCCAAAGACGAGATCCGTCGCACCACGCTCCGGGTCGCACTCGAGATCCAGCTGATCACACCGGAGCTGGAAATCGCGCAGCGTCTCGCCCTTGCGGGATCTTAGCGTGTGCCGCTTCCCGTTCCGGTCGGTGGCCTTATAGCTCCGCCGACCGTCCGCGAGCTTGCTGATCCGGTTCTTTGGCATTATTCCCGACCGTTAGGTCGATCGTAGACCCGCAGCGCGACTTCGTATGTCCGCTGGTGTTTCGTCCGACTGATATAGCCTTGGCCTTCCAGCAGCTTTAGCACACGCATCACCGCGGGCCGCTCGATACCAAGAATGTGCGGAATGTCTTTCTGCAGCTGTGGACCATCGGCAAGCAAGCCGAGCAGCAGATCGCGGATCTGGACATTTTCACTTGCTTCCTGCCGAGCCCTGTCCGACCTGTCGTAGACGCTATGTTTCGGATGCTGCGAGTTGTGCATGCGGAGCCATCGTGACTCGAAGTGCAGCACGGCTCCATAACCTTGCGAGAGGCAGTACTGCTCGAGCTTCAGCCCTGCCGCATCACAATCGTCGCAGGCGCGGAGGGTGCCCTCGAACTGGTCGCTGTTGAGAATCTGATCCCAGGCCTCCCAGAGCTTCGCCTCCAAGGCGGAGTACTCTGCACCGGGCGCCTTGAAGAATTGGTGCTTGGCTTCCTTGTCCTCCTCAGATAGCGAGTCGTACCACAGCTCGTATTCGGTCGGCTCGCGCGTCATGAAGTCATGCATTATACGGGCCGGGACGTCTTCATCCCGGATTGGAACATTCTTATCCGCGGAGATTTCAGATGTTTTGTGAGTGCTTTGAAACAGTTTTCGCCATCCAGAAAGAAGCATCATTAGCCACCTGTCATCCTATGGTCTTCGTCACGGCCTCAACCTGGCCGATGATTTCAACATCCTCTAAGTCATGGCCCGTGATCCACCGATCCTTCCAACCAGGATTGTCAGAGGCAAGGCGGAGGCCTTCTTCTCCGAAGTAGCAGCGCTTGACGACAAGCTCGTCGCCGATGCGCACGATGTAGACCTGCCCGCTGATGTGGTCACAGTCGCGCCGTGCCCAGACGATATCGCCCTCCGGATAGGCGGGCGCCATGCTCTCGCCGATGATCACAAGTGGGAGAAGGTCGCCAGTATCGAGCGCGTCAAGCTCCTCTCCATCGTCGTCTTCATCGTCCGGATCATCGTCCTCGACGGCCAGCGGCACCTGATCTTCGTCGTCTTCGTTGAGCGCGCCGACACCGGCCGCTGCGTAGCCGTATCTATTGATGTAAGCGATCTTCGGATCTTCGAGCAGGGGAGAGACCTCGACCATCGTGCCATCTTCGGTCGCCTTATATCTCGGGATCACGCGCAGATCCTGAGAGTACGTCACGAGCCGCTCCCGGCCGTCTTCGTTGAGCGCTTCATAGTTGTAGAGCAGCTTATCCCGCTGCGGATCCGGCTCCATGACCTCCTCGTCGAGCGTTTCGTCGTCCGAGAGGTCGAGGAGGTAGTCGGCTGACACACCGAGGGCCTGGGCGACCATCTGCAGCTGGGAGGTATTCATCCCGCGCTTGCCCTGCTCCCACGATATGTAGGAAGAGGCAGAAACGCCGATTTTGGATGCGAATTCGGCTTGCGTAAAACCACGCTCTTTGCGGCGATTGCGCAGACGCACAAGATTCATAGACCCACCTCCCCTCCTGAACAAATTACAACAAATAGTGCCTGTCTGCAACATTTTACGGGATCTGCTGTATCAACTATGGACAACCGGTACGAAATGGTATAGTATCGGATCACTGGTACAAAGCGTAGTACCAAATACAGAAGGAGGTACAAAATGTCCAAAGAGAACCGGATCGGATCAGAGCGCACACGTCTCCGCATGACCCAGGGAGCATTGGCGGAAAGTCTCGGAGTTAACCGCGATAACGTCACCCGCTGGGAGAACGGGCGCGTCAAGCCCTCGATCGAGATTGTCGCCGCGATGGCCCTCATCTTCGACTGCAGCACCGACTACCTGCTCGGCCTGACCGACGACCGGAGAGCGCTGGCGGAGAGAACCCCCCGATGAGCAGCGCAGAAAAGAAAGGAGAGGAAATGAGATCAGCACGACCGACAAGAGGAAAGAGAGAACCGCCTGACAAGACATCAGGCGGCCCCGAAGCCGTTTGCGCGTCCACCCATCGAAAGAAAACGCGCAACCGGGAAGCGGCATACGCAACGCCGCAGATTGATTATAGCAGGCTCCTGCCCGTCCTCGAAGAACGCTTCGGGAAGCAGAAGCACCGCGTCCGTGTCGCAGAGATCACCGGCTACGGCCGCTCCACCATCAACGGCTGGATTGCACGCGGCGAACCGATGGCATCGACAGCGATCATCCGGCTCTCCCGAGCGATGGGCTGGAACGCGGAACAGACCGCCTACTACATGCTCGATGGCCCCGCACCGCGCGAAAGAGACACGCGTGCCGAGGCCCTGGCACAAGCGATTCTCGCCTACCTGCCGGAACAAGGAGAAATGAAAAATGTCGCAAGTTGAAACCCAGACCCCGCTCGAGTGGGCGATTACTCAGATCATGGCATCCGACGCGAGCTATGACGATCTCTATGCCACCTACACGGCGACAGAAGAAAACCGGTCAGCGCTCGTGCTGGAGCTGCAGGCCGAAAAAGCCAGGCACGCCGAAACCTCGAATAAGCTTGCCCGCTTCGAAGAACAGCGCGACGTGGTCCGCACGAAGGTCAAAGAGCTCCAAGCCCACGCAAACAGCCTCGAGCGTGAGCGCGATGAAGTCCGAGCTACGGCCGCACTGCAGAAGGGCCTCATCGAGAAGCTGAACCAGCAGATCGCCAGTCTCGAGGCAATCATCTCCTGCTCGCAACACAACGAGTCCCTCTTCCGGAAGCGCCAGGACGATCTGGAGCAGGAGAACACAGCGCTCCGGGGAGAGAACGAGGAGCTGATCGCACAGATCAACAGTTCTGCCGGCCAGCCGGACAGCAATCCGGAGTTCGGCCCGGAGATCCAGCCGCGGATCAGGTCGGTGAGGATCGCGACGTGACCGATTCCAAGGCCGCGAAGCCGGACACGGGCGAGCGATTCACGCGCAAGGTCCTGCCGAGCCGGGACCACTGGCTCGAGGAGCGTCGGAAGGGGATCGGCGGCAGCGATGCAGCTGCCATCCTCGGCCTAAGTCCGTGGAAGTCAAACACCCAGCTCTGGGAAGAGAAGACCGGGCTCCGCGAGCCGGATCAACCCTCGAATCTCGAGGCGATCGAGTACGGAAACCGCGCCGAAGGCAGCCTCCGGCAGCTCTTTAAGCTCGACTTCCCGGAGTTCAAGGTGCGCTACCGCAATCATCAGATCCTCCAGTCCAACATCGCGCCATGGATGCAGGCGAGCCTCGATGGCGAGCTGACCGACAGGGACGGACGCCAGGGGATCCTCGAGATCAAGACAACCCGGATCGCGAGCAGCATGCAGTCGGAGAGCTGGGCCGGACAGGTCCCCCAGACCTACTACTGCCAGCTGCTGCACTACCTTCTCGTGACCGGCTACGACTTCGCGGTCCTTGTTGCCCAACTGAAGTATGACTACGGCGCGAACCGGCCCATGAAAAAGACCACCCGCCATTACCACTTCGAGGCGAAAGACCTCGAAGCCGACATGAGGCACCTGCTCGCGGCTGAGGTCCGCTTCTGGCAGCAGGTGGAAAGCAGAACCCGCCCGGCACAGATCCTGCCGAGCATCTGAAAACAGAAGGAGAACACATGGAACTCATCATCAAATCGCCCACACACAGCGACCAGGCACCGGCGGTCGTCTGGAACTTCGACGAACTTCGTGCCGAGATCGCGAACCGCACCTCGGTGCTTGCCGCCACGGTCTACTCGGAAGACCAGATCGCCGAAGCAAAGCAGGACCGCGCCAACATCAACCGGCTCTCTAAGGCTTTGAGCGCGAAGCGCCTCGAGCTGAAGAAGTACTACCTGCAGCCGTATGAGGAATTCGAGCGGCAGGTCAAGGAACTCTCCGGCATGTGCGACAAGGCCTCCGCCGCGATCGACCAGCAGATCAAGACTTTTGAGGAAAACGAGAAGGAAGAAAAGCGCAAACGCATCGAAGCGATCTATGCCGAGATTGTCAACGAAGACTGGCAGCCCTACGCGCCACTCAAACGCCTGTGGAACGACCGCTGGCTCAACAAATCCTTTAGCGAGAAGGCGATCCGCGAAGAACTCGAGGCCGGCCTCGCCGACGTGAAGTCGGACGTCGACACGATCTGCCTCCTGCGCTCCGCCTACCAGGAAGAGATGCTGCAGCGCTACATCGAAGGCTCGACCGCGCTCGAGTCCATCCAGTGGGGCAAATCCCTGCAGGAGGCCGCCGAGGCCAAGGCTGCACGGGAGGCCGCACGCGAAGCAGCGCTCGAGTCGGAGGACTACACCGTCCTCGTCGATCCGACAGAGCAGTCCACGATCACCGCACTGATCACGGCCTTCGTCAAGCGCCAGCGCGACGATGAGGGCGTCAAGGTGCAGGCCGTGCTCTACAACGCGGCCTCCGCCGACCACGAAGGCATCATCAGCGTCAACACGAAGGCGACCGGAACCGGCATCAAGGCAGGGTCCCTGGTCTACTGGGTGGCGGGTCGAACCGCTGCTGCACGTCCGTCGGAGAGCCTGACGAACCGGCCCTATGACGGGGAGCTCGTCCCGGAGCTGGATTTGACACAGGCGGAACTCGCCGCAGCAATCACAGCCGGCAAGCTGGTGTTTCACACGGTTGGTCGAGAGGTCCGCGTCCTGATGGATGTGAACACCCTGACTACCTTCGGCGCCGGGAAGGGTGAGATCTACAGCGACAACAAAACCGTCCGCATCAGCGACACGATTGCGACCGGGATCGCCGGCACCTTCAACGCCAACTTCCTTGGCCTGATCCCCAATGACGCGGACGGCCGTGTCTCGCTGCACAACGAAATATGCCGGGTGCTCGATGGACTCGTCGCGGAACGCGCGATTGAGCCCTATGACCGTGCGACCGTCAAGATCAAGCCCGGCATCGCGAAGGGCTCGGTCATGGCGGAACTCGAGATCACGGTCGTCGGCACCATGACGCATCTCTACATGACGGTCGTCCTCGCCTGAGAGGCTGCGACCAGAGCAAGGAGGTTAACTAACCATGCTTAGAGCACAAGATCTGGTCGACGGCTCGCAGGGCACCGTCTACATGACCCGGGACGGCAAGCGAACCGCCCTGATCAACGTCAAGAATGTCAGAGCGGCCGCCGCGCTGAACAAGAGCGAGAAGCGCGTCCTCGGCCGTCGCCAGGCCATCAACCGCATCAATGGCTATTCCGGCACCGGCAGCATGACGCTCTACTACATGAACAGCGCCTTTCGAAGGATGCTGCTCGAATTCAAAAAGACCGGGCGTTATCCCTATTTCGACCTGCAGGTCACGAACGATGATGAGGGCAGCTCCGTAGGGCGTCAGACCGTCGTCCTTCTGAACTGCCTTCCGGACGAGATCACGCTGTCGGCGCTCGACATCGAGGCCGAGGATCTCGAGGAGGAGATCGCGTTCACTTTTGAGGACTTCGATGCTCCGGAGCTCTTCGCCGACATCCCTGAGATGGGCTGATCATCAGCGGAACAAACACCTGACAACTCGCCAGCGCGACAACGATACGCCTAACAGCCGTTCGAGCGCTGGCGAGATCGCCTAACACCAAAAGGAGAAACCTATGGCAGAGAAACGAGATTTCAGCGCGTTCATGAAGGGCGCTTCGGAGGAACGCAAGAACATCCGGATCGCAATCAGCGACCGCTTCAAGGACGCGGAAGGGAACCCGATCGAATGGGAGCTCCGGCCGGTCACGGCAGAGGAAGATCGCGAACTCCGGAAAAAGCACACGCACCGGAACCGCTCGCGAGTCAGCAACCAGCAGACGCAGTTCTTTGACAGCGCCGCCTACATCGACGAGCTCAATGCCTTGTCCGTCGTCTACCCGGACCTCAACGACAAGGCGCTGCAGGACAGCTATGGCGTCATGGGCGCAGTTGACTTGCTCTACAAGCTCCTCGACAGCGCCGGCGAGATGGGAAACCTGACCATCGCTGTCAACGAGCTCTCGGGTCTCAACACCGACATCGAAGACCGCATCGAAGAAGCAAAAAACTGATCGAGGGGGCGGACCCCGCGGCGACGTATGCGCATATCGCGCTGCAGCGCCTCGGCATTCTGCCCTCCGTATTTGCGGATATGGACGACGCAGAAAAAGCGTTCGTGATCGCATCGATCCGCGTCCGAGCTGCAGATGAGAAGCGGGAGCATGCCCGCATTGCCGCGCAATCTCGACGCAAGAAATGAGCATGCCGGAAGGAGCTGACGCAGATGGCAGGTCGAGTCCTGGGCACAACCATATCGGCGACTGATCGCGTCACACCTGCAGCGCGTAGCGCAGGCAAGTCGATCGACAAGCTGATAGGGATCTATTCGCGCTTCGCCAGGACGGCGGAGCGCCCTCTCAATGTCCCGGTTTCCAGCATGGAGGGGATGGCAACTGCCGTCGCCAGGACTGAGCAGAACGCACGGCGGGCGTCCGGTGCAACGGCGACCCTTGAGCGTGAAATGCGCGGAGCAGGCAGAGCTGCCGAGACGATGAACGGCCCTGTCCGAAACATCGAAGACGGCATCGAGCGCAGCGAAAAAGCGCAGCGGCGCTTCAACGCCTCCATGCGCGACGGTCAGGCAAGTGCCGGAGGCCTTCTGGGTGTTGTGCGTCGCATCGCCATCACCGTCGGAGGCATCCGAGCTCTCCAGGGTATTGCTGGCCTGAGTGATCAGGTGACCATGACCAATGCCAGGATTGGCATCATGAACGATGGGCTGCAGACGTATGCCGAGCTGCAGCAGAAGATCTTTGCGTCCGCGCAGCGGGCTCGTGCATCTTACTTCGACACGGCCGATGCCATCGCGAAGATGGCACTCTCCGCGGGCGATGTCTTCAAGTCGAGCGAAGAGGCCATCGGCTTTGTCGAGAACTTGAACAAGGAAATGGCCGCCTTTGGCACGCCCGCGCAGAATGCGCAGAACGCGATGATCCAGATCAGCCAGGCCATGGGCATGGGCGTGCTTCGCGGTCAGGAATATCGATCTGTGCTCGAGAATGCGCAGCCGGTTGCGCAGCGGATCGCGAGCTACATGGGCGTCTCCGTCGGAGAGCTCAAGAACCTCGCCGACCAGGGTGCGATCACGGCTGACATCCTGAAAAATGCCGTTCTCGCTGCCACGGATGACATCAACGCGCAGTTTGAGCAGTTTGAGCCGACGTTTGAGCAGACCATCACGCGGATCAAGAACCACGCGATTATGGCCTTCGAGCCGGTCCTGAACCGCCTGAACCAGCTGCTGAACAGCCCGCAGGTGCAAAAGTTCATCGACACGGTTATCTCCGGAATCCAGATCGCTTCCGTTTATGCGCTTGACGCGCTCGAGAAGATCGTCAACGGTGTGAACTGGCTCCGCGACAACTGGGCGCGGGTCGAGCCTGTCGTCCTGGGCGTGCTGGGCGCGATCCTCCTTGTCAAAGGGACGCTCGCTGCCATGAGCGCGGTCCAGTCGATCGCAGCGGTGATCACGAACCCGGCCGTCCTGGCCGTTGGCGCGCTGCTCCTTGTCGTCTACATGCTGCATCAAATCAACGTCCAGGCCGAAGGCGCAGCGATCACAGTCTCGGATGCGTTTTCGACGATCGGCGAAATCATCGGAGCTGTCGCGTCGCTCGGCTGGAACCTCGCCGCCATGATCTGGAACACCGGCGCCGCCATTGCCGAGTTCCTGGTCAACGTCTGGAATCATCCGGGCTATGCCGTGCAAAAGCTTTTCTATGACATCTTTCAGGCGGTCGGAGGCTTTGCCGCCGGGGCGCTCGATATCGTTAGCCGGGTGATTAACGCCATCGGCCCGAACGTGATCGTGCTCTTCAACAAGATCGAGGAAGGTCTCCACAGGGTCAGGCTGTTCTTCCTGGACGTCGCGATCGGCATCCTGAACGCTGCGAGCTGGCTGATCAATAAGATCGGATCCGGCTTCGCGGTTTTGCGCACGGGCGTCGAGAACGTCTGGTACAACATCGCGGTCAGTGCGCTCAAGATGGTCAAGGCCGTGCTTGACGGGATCAGCGGCATGATCAACAAGGCGATCGGCGGGCTGGAAGACCTCGTGAACGGAGCAATCGGGGTCGTCAACAACATGATCCGCGGCCTCAACAACATCCCGGGCGTCAGCATCGGAGAAATCGGCGAATTTAGCACCGGGCTTAATGTTGACCTCGGCGCTGGTGTCAGAACGACGCTGGATAACATGTCAGAGCCGACGGAGCACACATGGGACGACGTTAACCTCGGGCTTGGGCTGCAGGCGCATCGTGATGCGCTTTTGATGGCCGGGCCGAAAGTCCACGAATGGACTGACGTCGCCCTCGGCGATGATCTCCGCTCGCTGCTCGACAGCATGGTGGCTCCGGAAAAGCCTGACAATGCCTGGGAAGCGCCGAGAATGGACTTCGTCCGCGGCGAGGACTGGATGAGAAAAGGCGCCGACCTCGGTGAGAGACTGGGAACGGCCATTGAAAACTTCTCGTTGACGGCCCTGATGGACGGGCTGAATTCCTCAAGCAATCAAATGTCGTCTCTGCTTTCCAGCTTCACGCCCGACATCTTCGACCCGTCGATGCTGGGCGATGGGGACGGGGGAGCCAGCGACCGCGCGTCGAAGCTCGCGAAGGGCATCCGGGACAACACCGGCCGCACGGCGGACGCACTCGACGACACAGCCGAAGACATCAAGCACCTGCTCGACCTCGCAGCGCGAGAAAGCATCAACAAATTCACGACGGCCGAGTTTCAGGTCACAGTCCAAAACGAGAACCATATCGGCAGCGAAATGGACCTTGACGGTGTCAAGAATGCGCTAAGCATCGACCTGATGCGGTCGATCTATAGCGAGCTCGAGGGGGTGAGCGGTTAGATGTATCGGATCTATTTCGGCAAGCAGCCGTTCCCGCTCGCACCTGAGAGCATCAAGCTCAAGATCAAAGGCCGGAACGAGACGGTCGAGCTGCTCGATGGCGGCGAAATCAACCGCCTGAACCGGCCAGGCCTGACGGAGGTCAGCTTCAAGCTGGAGCTGCCCTATGAGCGCTTGCCGCTCGCGCACTATCCGGACGGCTACAAGCCTCCGGAGCTCTACACCGGCATCCTTGAGGCGCTGATGCTTGGCCGGAAGCCGTTTCAGTTTATTGTCGTCAGGGACACGTCCGGAGGCGATCTTCGTCACCGGACGAACCTAACCGTCAGCCTCGAAGATTACAGCATCGACGAAATCGCAGACGAAGGGGATGCCCTGATTGTCGATGTGTCGCTGAAGCAGTATCGCGCCTACGGCCCGCGGCAGATCAAGATCGAGCAAAAGACCGGAACGGCGACCACGAAGCCGAGCCGGTCGGACGCGAGCAATCCAAACGTCGGCGCGAAAACGCACACCGTCGTCAGAGGCGACACGCTCTGGGCAATCGCCCGGCGCTACCTCGGCGACGGTCGACGCTACAAAGATATCTACAACCTGAACAAGGGGAAGATTAAAGACCCGCACTGGATCTATCCTGGGCAGGTCTTTCTCCTGCCCGCGAAATAACGAAAGGAAGGACGGCCACAGATGCACACGCACACGCTGCTCATCGGCACCGGCAAGATCATCCATGACGTGGTCGTCCTCGGCGAGCTGACCATCGAGCGGCCACGCCTCTGCAATCCTGCCAAGCTCGAGGCGACCGTCTCGACCGGGCAAGGCTTCGAGCCCCAGCTCGGGGACACCGTGAGCCTCTACCAGGGCGCGACCCGCCGGCTGTTCACCGGCATCATCTTCGAGATCACGCCGGAGCCGGAAAAGAGGGAAGCTCGTATCCTCGCGTACTGCCAGATGCGCTACCTAAAAAACAAAGAGACCTACGTCATCGAAGGGCAGAGGCTTGATCAAGTCCTGGCGATGATCGCGGCGGACTTCCGGCTCCGGACAGGGAAGCTGCCGAACACCGGCTATGTCATCCCGTCGCTCGTGGCCGATGCTAAGACGCTTGCTGACACCCTCCAGCAGTGCATCGATGAGACCTATCAGCACACAGGCCACGCCTACGCGATCCACGATGATGGATCGGGGCTCCTGCAGCTCAAGCGAGCGGATGCGGCCTTCGTCAATCACTTGATCGCTGCCGACACCTGCACGGGCGTCGACTATAGCATCAGCATCGACGGCGAGACCTACAACCGCGTCAAGCTCTACCGCGAGAACAAGGAGAGCGGCCGACGCGAAATCTACCAGGCGCAGGACAGCAGCACCATGAATCGCTGGGGCGTCCTGCAACTTCTCGAGAAAGTCGACGAGAATGTCAACGCGCAGGTCAAGGCCGACACGCAGCTCCGGCTCTACAACCAGCCGCAGCGCAGACTGGGGATCAAAGGCCTGATCGGGCACCCCGACATCTGGGGCGGCAGTCTGCTTCCGGTCGACCTGACCGTCGACGACACCGCCCTGCGCGGCCAGCTCATGGTCGAGAAGGCGACCCACCGAATTAAGGACGGCCACCACACAGTCGACCTCGCCCTGATCGGAGGTGGCTTCAGTGCCTGACCTCGCACAGCTGATCAAAAAGATCGCTTTGGATGCCGTAGAAGCGAGTGCGCCGGCTAACGTGCTCTTTGGCACCGTGACGGCCACCAGCCCGCTCACCGTGCGCATCTCTGCGCGACTTATCATCCGCCGCCCGGCGCTCAAATCGCTTGAGGGCCTCGAGCTTCAGACGGGCGATTCCGTCGCCGTGCTTCGCGCGGCAGGTGGGCAGGTCTGGCTCGTCCTGGGGAGGATTGCCTGATGCTGCCTAATGCGATCACAGACCACCCGCTGGAAATCATCGAGACAACGCAGCCAGGCCTCACCTGGGCACTCGATGGCCGAGAGATTGACGAGCTCGAGGCGCTGGCGCAGACCGTGCGCTGGATCCTTGCCACCGAGCGTTTCGAGCATGCCATCTATGACTGGAGCTATGGCACCGAGCTGCAGCACCTGATCGGGATGCCGCGAGACTATGTTGCGGCGGAGCTCCCGCGCGTAATCACGGAGGCGCTGATGCAGGATGATCGCGTGCTTGGCGTTTCGGGCTTTTTCTTCGGAGTCATAGAGCGCGGAAAGATGCATGTGAGCTTCACGGTCGAGACCATCTACGGCCGGGACTTGGAGGCTGAGACGGATGTACCAATTTAAAGAATTCGACGAACTCATGGAGGATATGCTCGCGCGCGTCCCGGACGCTTATGACAAGCGCCAGGGCTCCATGATCTGGAATGCGCTCGCACCGGTGGCAGCGGAATTATCAAATGCCTACATTGCGCTCGAGTGGATGGCGGATCAGGCGAACCCCTACACGGCAAGCCGCGAAGGCCTGCTGGTTCTGGCCATCAACCGTGGCCTCGAACCGGAGCCTGCAAGCGCAGCCATCTACCGCGGACAGTTCAATATTAGCGTGCCGGCCGGCATGCGCTTCTCGCGGGGGGACCTGACATTTCAGGCGCTCGAGGCGGGCACAGGCCCGCTTGTCGCCTGTGAGCAAACCGGCACGCGCGGAAACTCGAGCCTTGGCGACATCTGGCCAGTCGACCATCTAACGGGGCTGGAGAGCGCGAAGCTTGTCGAGCTCGTCACGCCGGGCGAAGAAGAGGAGGACACCGAGGCTTTCAGAACGCGCTATCTTCTCGATCTCGAGGCACAGAGCTTCGGCGGAAATATCGCGGACTACCGCCAGCGCGTGAACCTGATCCCTGGAGTTGGAGGCGTTAAAGTAACGCCTATATGGGACGGCCCAGGCACTGTGAAACTGACTGTCCTATCCAGCGACCTAACCGCGCCAAGCGAGGAGCTCGTTGCGACGATTCAGGAAACGGTGGACCCGTTGCCTGCGGGCCAGGGCTACGGCCTCGCGCCTGTAGGGCACACCGTGACTGTTGAGGCTGTCGAAGAGCTGACAATTAATGTCAGCATGTCGCTGACCTACGAATCCGGCTACAGCTGGTCAGATGTATCTCCGGAGATTGAGGAGGCTGTGGAACAGTATTTCCGAGATCTATCTTCAATCTGGCAGAACGAGCAACAGCTCGTTGTCCGTGTGACACAAATAGAAAGCCGAGTCTTGGGCGTCATCGGGGTACTGGACGTGAGCAACACGAAAATGAACGGATCTTCGGCAAATCTCGCTCTACAAGCACAGCAGATCCCCGCTCTGGGGGTGATCAGCAATGCCTGACCTTGAGCTCTATCTTCCTGACTTCCTAAGAGAAGATTATAAACCGATCCTGCAGGCACAGCAGCCGGAACTCGCTGAGTGGTGCGCCCTTATGCAACGCATCACAGCGAATCGGAATGTGGACACGGCAGACGAGGAAGGCATTGAGATCTGGGAGCGCATTCTCGGCATCAACCCAAAGGGCACAGACACACTCGAAGATCGGCGCTTCCGAATCCGAACCAGACTATTTGAAAACTTGCCGTACACGATGACCAAGTTGCGCGAGACGTTAGACAGCTTAGCTGGGCCAGGCATGTACACAATCCAGTTGACTGGCTATGAGCTGACAATTCGCGTCAGCCTTCGGAGCGAGAACTCTTACAACGACGTTCAGACCTATCTCAACCGCGTCTTACCGGCGAACATCGCGATTGACCTGAGCTTGCTCTACAACAGCCACGCAAAGATCGCGACACTATTCACGCACACCGCAGCGGCGGCTCATACGCATGCTGCACTGAGGGCAGAGGTGATTGACTGATGGCCACTAACAGCACTAACTATAATTTAATCAAGCCAGACGGCGAAGACTACTACGACATCACGGAGCACAACTCCAACGTCGATATCATCGATGGCGAGCTGAAGCGGCTTGCAGACGGCAACCTGCGCACAGCTTCCGGAGACAGCCTCGGAGCGCTTACCGACGCAGGCACCTATCCTCTGCCAAGCCTCGTAGCTTTCAGCGACCGTCCGGCTAGCGTATCGACCTCGACCAAAGCTGTGCTGATCGTCCATCAGTCTGACACGGCGCTCTATCAAGAGTTAGTTGTGGGAGCAAAGCACTACAGCCGCGCAAAAACCGGCGAAAGCTGGTCGGCATGGCTCTGCCATGAAGATGCTACGGCTGCGGCGCACTCTGCCGCATCGACTGCACAAGGGACGGCGAATAGCGCAACGACAACGGCGAATGCCGCTGCGCCCGCAACGAGCGTCTACACCAAGGCGCAGGCTGATGCTCGATATGCGACCGCCGCACAGGGGTCTAAGGCAGATACGGCACTGCAAAAAGTTTCCGGTATTGTGCCCGGCGAAGCGTCTCCCATCCCGCAATCGACAAACTTAAACGACATTAAGTCGGCGGGGTATTACAAATGCATAGACAACACGACGGCGGTATCGCTCGTCAACTGTCCGGGTGCGGTTGGATTCTTGTTAGAAGTTCTGCAATGGGGAAGCGGAAACAATACCATCCAGCGCCTCACGCCGTATTCTGAGCCAAACCGGCCTGTGGTGCGCTATCTGAACGGGAGCAGCTGGTCACAATGGGCGCACGTCGACGCTCAGACACTGATCGGCAAGTCAATGTCGGTTAACGCGATTTCTGACACCATCGCGCTCAGATCGGCACAGGGTGCTCTGACAGTCGGAGCGCCCACGTCGGATCCACACGCAGCAACCAAGAAGTATGTCGATGACGGGCTTGCTCCAAAGTTGAATAGCAACGCATATACGGCCAACGACGTGCTCGCCAAAATTAAGACTGTAGACGGCAGTGGGAGCGGCTTGGATGCTGACAAGCTGAGGGGGCTTAGTCCGTCCGCAAGCGCTTATGCCAACACAGTCGTCATCCGTAATGCATCCGGGCACTTTAGCACGCCCACGCCAACGACAGCTTCTCATGCCGCCAACCGCGGGTACGTGGACGACAAGCTTGCCGCAAAAGTTTTGTACGGCAGCACCGTGCCTGCGACCCTGCTTCCAGGGCAGCTCTTCATCAAAACCAGCTAAGGAGGAGTTGAGAGCATGGCCACTGACATTTCACTTCGCGACGATGAGTTGGTAAAAGATGGACTAACCGGTTATACGGCTGCGGGCGTCGGCTCCGCGCGTTATCGCGTGTCGAAGCAGATCATCGACAACGGCAGCACAATCACTTGTAAGCTCACCTGCACACTTTACACAAACAACGGATACGTAAACCCGGGCACCATCAGCTACTATCTCGACCTTAACGTGGCCGGGGTCACGGCCTCAGTCCTATGGAAGGGGCCGTCTGAAGCCTGGGCACAAAACTCGACCTACACAAAAACAATAGAAGTTACCATCCCCAAAACTGAAAGCACCTCTCGCAGCGCGAGCATTGCCGTGCGCGGCGTCAACGGAAGCGCGTTCAACTTTGACTCGACGCAGCAGGGCGGCACTACACTCGACAATCTTCCGACGTTCGAGGGCGTTCTCTATATCCGAGCCGCTGACTCTTCTGGCGCTCCGGTCCTTGGAGAGGTCTGGGTCGGCGACGCGAACGGGGTGCCGCAAAAGGCTCTGGAGGTCTGGGTCGGCGACGCGAACGGAGTGCCCCAGCGATCGAGAGCGTAGCTAGGAGCAATAGGCAACGGCAAGCGGCGGAAGGCCGCTATTTTTATGCCCCGAAAAAGGGCAAGGAGGAAACATCTATGTCAAGACTCAAACTCTATTGTCCGGCAGTGAAGCGCGTGGCCGAGGTTAGTCGACTGCAAGACCTCAATCGTGTGCTGCCGGAGAACCGGTGGCACGGGACGCCTCCGCAGTCTCTCAAGCCTCAGTGGGACTGGTCACCGATCAGTGCGCCTTATCCGCAACACAGTGGCGTAGACATCATGGGCGACCGCGGAGACCCGATCTATGCTGTTTTTGGTGGGCGTGTCTGGGTCGGGACAGACGCGTGGGGCGGGCGCTATCCGCTCATCATCACCGAGTCAGGCATCGAAGACACATATGCGCATATGGACGAGATCTGGGTCAAGACCGGAGACACCGTCAAAGCCGGACAGCAGATCGGCGTCATGGGCGACACCGGCAATGCCCGCGGAGTCCACCTGCATTTCCATTCCTTCAGGCAGGGCGTGCATCATGATGCTTATCCGAGGCTTTTCGGACTAGTCGATGCCTGGGGACGAGACATCGCGCCTGTTCCGGACACGTATGACATAGACCAGGATGAGTACATGGCCGACGGCGACTATTACACAACAATCGAGCTGCCCGTCATGAAGGCTCCGAACATCGCTGAGAAGGTCGGAACCATACCGGCCAACTCGCGCATCATCACGGACAAGCGCTGCGACCCTGCCGGCGGAGCGCTCCTTGGCCAGCTCTGGGCGAGACTTGCCGGGCAGTCGTGGAACTGGATCTGTCTCCACGACGGCGATGCATGGCAGGTCATGAGCTACAAGCAAGCCATCGAGCGCGGCCTCGTCGGACGCACGCACACGATCACCTCGGGCGACACGCTCTGGAAGCTGGCAGCGGACTATCTGGGCGACGGAATGCGATTCAAGGAGATCGAGATTTTGAACCCTGGCATCCAGCCGCTGATGCTCCGCCCGGGGCAGCTGCTGCAGATCCCGACGGAGTGAGAGAGGGTGATTCCCGATGATAAACATTGACATCTTCGAGATCGCCAAGTGGCTGGGAGCTCTTGGCGTCATTGTCGGCGTCCTGCTCGGCATTGGCCGCCCACTCGCAAAAGTGCTTCCAAAGCTCAACCAATATCTCGATCAAGCCGTCCACATCGAGCAGGGCGTTCGGACGATGCTCAAATACCGCATTACAAAAATAAGCGAAAGAGCGCTTCAGCGCGGATGGATATCAAGCTTTGAGAAGACGACCATCAAGGAAGGGTACGAGGCATATCACGCGCTTGAGGGAAACGGTGAAATAACTATCTTGGTCGAATTGGCACTGGCGCTGGAGACACGCTATGTGTCGGCAGAAGACATAAGAAACGGCCACGAAACATTTTGTGACGATGCTTTGGACATTGACTAGAAAGGAGTCTTCACATGGAGCAGATTAACGACCTCGCCCAGCTGGCCACTACCGCCGGCTGCGTGGCATTTGTCACGATCCTGACGCAGTACGTCAAGCCGCTGCTGCCGGAGTGCTTGCCCGTCCGGGTGTTCGTCCTGCTGGCCTGCCTCGCCGTCATGCTGACGGTGACAGTGGTCATGGGCGCGTCGGTCGAGCGCTTGCTACTGGCTGCCGTCAATGCCGTGATCGCGGCCTCTGCCTGCCTCGGTGCGTATGAGGTGACGTACAACCGCGACGGCAACGGCTAGACGCGCTGTGTGTCGCGTGGTAGACTGGCGGCAGCAGTCGCGAGTGCAATTCCCGCCAGAGCGGTGACCAGATCTGTTTTTTTAACAATCGTTTTTCGCGACACTAGATAAAGCCCCGGCGCCGAGTGCGCTGGGGCTTTATTGTATTTAGGGCGGATTTGCTCAGGCGTACATCAGATACTCCATGATGGCCTTTTCTGGATCGGAAGACTCGTCGACCCACCAAACCAGTGCATTGTCGTACCATTCGAGATCGCCGTTTTTGATCATGTCATAAACTTCAGCTTCGACGTCCGCAGGTTCGTCAAGGGCTTCAGCCGTTTCAACAATTTGATCGACGAGCTCTGTCTGCTCTGCGAGAATCCTGATCGCTGTGGGCGTGTCTTCTGCGAGATACTCCAGATCGCTTTTCAGGAAACAGAGCGGAATCATTTCTTTCCGCTTAAGCTCCTTGATCTTCCAGTGAATGAAAAGGATGAACTCTGCAAGCTGGGGGATTGCGTCCGCAATCAGGTGCGATTCGTAGAAATCCGGGTCATCGCCATAGCCTTCTTCGATCTCATTAAGTGTCTCAGCGTCAATGCCAATGCGTTCTGCCAGTTCTTCGAGCGTGTAGCCTGCCGCCTCACGTGCAATGCGAATACGATCTCCGACGTTACGTGTCTTAGCAATCGTGTTTTTCAAAGCTTTCTTCATGTCCTTGTCCTCCTTTTGAGGTGCTGTGCTAGGCACCTCTTATCTGTCTACATAATATAGCATTACTGTTATAATGTCAAGCAATATCCACCTGAAATGTTGCACAAAGTTTTATTGCTTTTCTTGTGCAGTCTGCGCGGCGGCCTCTGTCAGTATCGAGCCAGGGTCGGCACCAACGGCGATGCAGAGCGAGTAGAAGGTGTCGACAAGCGGTGTGTAGCGCCCGGCCTCCCATCGTGCGATCTCGACCTGCTTGCGGCCCATGCGCTCGGCAAGCTCGACCTGTGTCAGGCCGGCGGCGGTGCGGGCGTCGCGTATGGCCGCGCCGATTGCTTTTTTCGTGATCATGTTTTATCCTTTCTGTGTGCTAGTCCCCGCGTCAGCGGGGGTGACCCGAATATCGTAATAGGATACGATGAAGGTCAAAAGTTATCCCCGCATAAGCGGGGGAGAGCCGCGGCGGGTCCTCCTTCCGCGGCTCTCGCTTGTCTTAGGCCAGCAGGGCGTCGATCTCGGCGATGCGTGCCAGCAGGCGCTCACGCTCGGCCATGAGCGCGTCGCGGTCGGTCTTGGTCTCGCCGATGATGGTGATCGCATCCGGCTGCTCCTCGATGAGGCGGAGGGCGATGCTTTCTGGCACCTCGCGGGCCTCCATGATCGTGCCATCCTCCCAGTTGAGGCTCGGATATCTCATGCTGCCGCCATACTCCGGGAAGCTGCCTTCTACGATGCTGCACTTGTCACCGACGGTGACGGGGCAATCGCGGTGGCGGCGGCGCACCAGCGTGCGGCCTCCGATGACAAATTCGTTGCTCTTGTCGCTCTCATCGTGCACCTCGTCCAGCTTGACGTGGATGGTGACCGTAGCGGTGGTCTGCTGGCCGTCCGTACCGTATGCCTCGATCATGGCTGCGCGGACGCGATCCTCGACGCCTGCATCGAACTGCCATACTCTGTCGGCTGCGTTCCAGCGGCCACCGAGCGCCTTGGCCGCTTTGATGTAGCCTGCGTGGTAGGGCGTGTCTGTGGTGATGCGGTTGTCCTTGACTGTGATCCTTACGTTTGTCATTTCTCTGTCCTCCTTAGATGCTGTGCTGTGCATCTCTTGATCTGTCTATATAATATAACACTAGCGCTATATTATCAAGCACAGTATAGCAGAAATGTTATGTTCTACATATTGCACAATCCGTTTATGCAATCTGACAACAGCCCCGCGATCAGCTCCCTGACCATCTGCAGCAGGACACTTCGCTGCAGCTCGGTGTCGGCGAGCTCGACGAGATCAAGCAGCACGGCGGCGCGGTGCAAGTCGGCGAGTTGGTCATCTGTGAGTACGTGCATGGCGGTCACCTCCGCCGCCATCGTGGCATGGGCGGCGCAGGGCGTGGGGCGCCGTAATCTGCCGTGATCCGCGTCATTTGCAGCGCTATTTTAGCGAGTTGGGGACGAATCGGGGACAAAATTGGTCGACATAAGAGACTTTAGGAAAAAGAAGAACCGCTGAAACGTAGTCGTATCAGCGGTTCTGGCGCTGGAGCGGGCGACGGGAATCGAACCCGCGTATTCAGCTTGGGAAGCTGATGTTCTGCCATTGAACTACGCCCGCAGCAAAGTTCTCTAATTTTAGCAACAGGGTAAAAGCATGTCAATTTGTCCACAGCTGTAGGGTGTACGTCATATTTGTCGGGACTTGGTAAGCTTTTTCAAGTCTTCCTTGAAACACCTGA
The DNA here is from genome assembly GCA_030055235.1 of Bacillota bacterium. Taxonomy (GTDB): domain Bacteria; phylum Bacillota; class Clostridia; order Saccharofermentanales; family Fastidiosipilaceae; genus JAEZYR01. Next base: position 4,154 of record JASGUW010000039.1, on the reverse strand, counting down.
AACACCGCTGTATTAGCGTAACTGGCGCTCGAGTATTATGAAGATTTGAACGCCAATTGCTTGCGTGCAATCAGCTTCTCACTAATTGCCGGAATGTGAATGGTATGCGATAGAGACTGCGAGCGACGAGGATGATGAGCGCGCTTCATAATGATATGGATGGTGACCCAGGCTCGGCTGCCCTGAACAAGTTAAGATGATAGGTATTCTAACCCTGCGCGACTCTCTCGTGGTCAAAGTAGCCTGAAATCCAAATGGTTTTTTGGGTTGCGCACTGTTTTGACCGTGCACGCCGCGAAGAGGCGTGCGCGACCATTCGTGGTCAAGATAGATTGTAATGGCAATCGTTTTTGCTGTTTCGCGCTGTTTCGACCTCTGGAAGTCCGTAAGCTGCTTTTTCTTTCCCCTGTCAGCCGTCCGCTTGAAGTGTCCACCCGCGTCCCGACATTCTTGACGTGCACCCGTAGCTGTATGGCGGAGAGCTTTGACAAGTTCAGCTCAAAGCGGGAAGTATCCATGGATAAGAATTCCTGCAATACCTTGTTATAGGTAATCAGGGAACATGTTGGTGTTGAGGGGAAATATGCAATTTCTGCAAAGCCCTTGTTTCAGGCGTTTCGGATGTCACACCAGCCTGTCTGACAGGTTTCGAGTAGCTATCGAGTGTTTCGAGCAAGGATGGGCTAACCGCAAATCAGCAGGCACTGTCAGTGAGCGTGCGGTCGTGAGTTTGGGACTTCGCATAGCACATATCTGTGGATCCCTGTGATATGGAGATGCCCGTAATGCCATCTGTCTGACTCCCGCGGCGCGTTGCTGTTCATCCTGCTGTCTCGTGTGGACGCCGCGGGCTCATGGAAAGCAGGGCTCAGTCGCAGGACCAGTCGGCGAGGGCGGGGTCATCCCTGCGGATCAGGTCGAGCCAGTCGCGGAACTGGGCGAGTGAAAAGGGCCGCGGCCCGGCTATGTAGTGGTTTTGGCAGCTGCCGTCGATGCTCTCCCAGTCCATCAGGTAGAGCTCCTGCTGTGACGGGTTGGCGCTGATGCGTTCGAGTATCAGGTGCGCTCCGGCCGGCACCTGAGCGATGCCGGAGGCCAGTTCGTTCGGCTCGCTGCCGCGGCGCAGTGACCAGCGGACTTCCTGTTCCTGGGGTGTGTCGTTGACTAAGACGAGCTCGTGCCCCCAGGCCTGGTACTCCGACATCATCAGCTGGATGCGGCGCTGGCTGCGGCGGATCCAGTACCAGGCGAGCTTTTTGACGAAGTAGTAGTCGACCACGGCGTCGGAGATCTGCGGCCAGCCGTCGAGGAGGTTCCACCAGATGATGCCGCTGGTTTCGTGGCGGCGGAGGCGGAAGCTTTCGATGAAGAACTTCTTGGCCTCGGCCTGGGAAATCTGGGATGCCAGTGCGAAGTCCTCGAGTGTCTCAGGTACCTGGCTAAAGAGGATGGCGACCTGCTTGGCCATCAGCTCGTTGCGGTCATAGCTGCGGCGATACAGCGGGCGCTCGGTGTTGTGTACCAGCCAGTCGCGCTGGCCGGCGAAGGGCCAGAGCTGTTCGGGGCGGATGAAGCGGTTGAGGGAGCGGATGGCGGGGCAGCCGTGGTAGCCGATCTCGCTCGCCAGGATGGCGTTGTTGAGGCGGTAGAAGTCGCCTTTGAAGTCGTCGCGCGGTCCCCAGAGATGCTGCTCGGGACCCTGGAGATCGTTGTCGTAGGTCGCCGGCATGTAGGGCGAGGAGGGGATGTAGGAGCGATAGGGGTCGTGGGCGGCGAGGACGGTGGGCAGCACTTCGCGCGTGATCGGGTTATGGCGGGCATGGCCGCGGGGGAAGCGCTGGTAGAACTGGTCGACCTCGTTGTCGCCGGACCAGAGGGCGAGTGCCGCATGGTTGCGGAGGCGCTGGACGATGGCGGTGGCTTCGACGCGCATGCGCTCCCGGAAAACGTGGTCGGTGGCCTGGGTGTAGCAGGCCAGTGCGAAGTCCTGCCAGATCAGGAGGCCGGCACGGTCGCAGAGTTCATAGAAACGGTCAGATTCATAGACGTTGCCGCCCCAGCAGCGCAGGAGATTGCAGCCGCAGTCGATGGCGAGCCCGATCGCTCTGTCGACGCGCCCTTCGTCCTGGCTGTGCAGGGCTGAGAGTGGTACCCAGTTGGAGCCGAGCACATAGATGGGGACGCCGTTGGCGATGAAGCGGAAGCGCTGGCGGTTGCGGTCGAGGCTGTAGTCGCTGTCGAGGGTGAGGGTGCGGATGCCGAATGCGAAGCTCGTGCTGTCCAGGAGTTCGCCGTCTAACAGGAGGTCGACGGTGAGCTGGTAGAGCTTCGCATCGCCATAACCCCTTGGCCACCAGAGTTCTGGGTTGTCCACGTTGATGTCGAAGTGGGCGCTGGTGAAGTGGGTGTCGAAGCTGGTGTCAATGACAGAGTCGCCGCAGCGGCCGTGGATGCGGATCGTGTGGACCGGCAGCTGCCAGAGCGGGCTGTCGAAGTGGACGGCGGCGGTCAGCGTGGCGTGGCGATGGTCGGGCGAGAGCTGGCTCGTTGCGAGGTAGGGGGGATGGAGGCGGGTCGGGCCCTGGTGGACGATGCGGATGTCGCGCCAGATGCCGGCCGAGAGCAGGCGGGGCATGATGTCCCAGCCGAAGCTGTGGGGCGGCATGCGCAGCTGGGTGGCTTCGTCGGAGTGTTCGGGGCCGATCGCGGCGGCGGTGTAGGGGAGGTGGCGGGCGACATTCATGCAGGAGCGGATGGCGACGGTGATGGTGTTGGGGCTGTCCCAGTGGAGGAGGTCGGTGATGTCGAAGCTGTGGGGGATCAGCATGTTGTCGGTGGTGCCGGCTTCTTCGCCGTTGATCAGGATGGTGGCGTAGGTGTTGACGCCGTCGAGCTCAAGGCGGCTGGTGCGGCTGGTGGTGGGGCGCTGGGTGGTGTGCTGGGTGGGACGCTGGGAGGGATCGAGCACGAAGCTGCGGGTGAAGACCCAGTTGTAGTATTCCAGGGGCTGGCAGAGGGCGGTGTTGTCGTGGATCAGGGGATCGGGGAGGAGGCCGGCGGCGACGAGGTCGAGCTCGACATTGCCGGGGACGGTGGCCTGGATCTGACGGTAGCCGGCAGCGGCTGCGGCCGCGGCGCTCGTCGGGAGGTTGCCTTCGTCGGGGCCGAAGTAGAGATCCCAGAGACCGGAGAGACTTGTTAGTGTGCGCATCGTTGACCTCCGCTGTGTTGGGGCGCCCTGGTGGGGGGCTGGTTTGGTGAGGGACCGCCCTGGTGAGGGAGCGGTTTGTTTGGTGCGGTCAGTATGCGCGACAGGGCGGTGGGCGGCAAGCGGTGGAGATGAAAGCTGGTTTGAGCCTTCTCTGCTGTGCGAACAAGGCGCACGGCGTTTGGTATGCTTACGCCGCCCGAACTGCCGCCCCCTGATCTGCATCCGCCGTCTGCCACTCCCGCCATTCACTGACATCGAGCTCGTGCAGCTCGTCTGGCCGTGGCTTGAGCAGCCGCGCGCAGACCTCAGCCAGGAAGCAGCGGTCATGCGAAACCATCAGGATGGCGCCGTCGAAAGCATTCTGCATGGTGTGAGTGGTGCAAGTCAGGAATGTCGGGAAGCGGGTAGGCATGCCAGGAGGATGGCTGTCAAGGGTCGCGTACGCCGCTGAACGGCGCGCAGGGTCAAAACAGCGTGCTATCCCAAAAAGTATTTGGATATCAGCTTACTTTGACCACGGAGGAGCGGTTTCTGGTCAGAACAGCGTCTAATCCAAAAAACGATTTGGATTTCAGGCTACTTTGGCCACGGAGGGCATGTTTCTGGTCAAAACAGCGTCTAATCCAAAATTTGATTTGGATTTCAGGCTACTTTGACCACGGAAGGCCTGTTTCTGGTCAAAACAGCGTGCTATCCAAAAAACGATTTGGATACCAGGCTACTTTGACCACGGAGGGCATGTTTCTGGTCAAAATAGCGTCTAATCCAAAATTTGATTTGGATTTCAGGCTACTTTGACCACGGAAGCCCTGTTTCTGGTCAAAATAGCGTGCTATCCAAAATTTGATTTGGATATCAGGCTGCTTTGACCACAGAAGGCCCGATTCTGGTCAAAACAGCGTCTAATCCAAAAAACGATTTGGATACCAGGCTACTTTGACCA
>JASGUW010000038.1 GCA_030055235.1 Bacillota bacterium | reverse complement strand
ATCCCCAAGAAGGTGCGGACCCTGTCTTCCATTTCATAAACCGAACAGCTTTCAAACTGCCTGAAATCGTTTTGATAAGTGACCCCGCTCGACCAGGAGCGGTTGATCTCGTTCCAGACTTCCTTTTGTTCCCCTTCCGGCCAGAACACATCCCGCATATCGATCTGCTGGTTCGTCATGCCCAGGGCGGTCATCAGAGAAACGAGCTTCAGGTCATCCAGGCTCTCATGCCGCTCCCCCCGATCGGTGAAGCTGACAAGTATGGCACGGTCTGTCAGCCGGGAAAGCAGGGGACGGTCCGGTTTCTCCTCCGTCATGACAAGGCTGATCTTCTCCAGCAGGCCCTTTCCGATCTCCCGGGAAAGATCCTGCAGCTGTTCCTCCGGCGTGTAAGCGGCGGTGAAAACGTAGCCCGGCATACCGCTCTCCAGAAAGGATCTGTCGTCGGCCAGGATGTCGGACAGGGGCGTATTCGAAACGCTGGCCGTCGACAGCCCCATGGCGCCCCGCGCCTTTTCCGTCTCCTGCCGGTAAAACCTGAGCATGTCGCGGTCGATATATCCGTTTTCCGAGTAGTTTAACCTGACGCTCAGGAAAAAATTCCAGCTTTTTCCGTAGTTCTGCAGGATCATGGCGATGTTTGGCCAGAGCTGGTCCCTGGCCAGGGAGAGAGAGGTCCGGCTGTAGGCATCCATCAGCACATCCGTGTTTTCCTCCGCAAGCAGCGGAAAGTCCTTCAGGCTCACCGTCCTTGCGTTGATGACCGGATACAGATCCCAGCTGTCCCTCTGGCTGCGAAAGGCCGTCAGCACGCCGAGCAGGGCTTTGCTCTCCCGAAAGAGCCCGGTGTTGATCACGTAGACGTTGCCGTTCCCTGTCCGGGTGCGCCACATCAGCGGCGGAAGATCCATGTAGGATACCCCTTCATCCCCGCTGATCCCCTGGCAGAAGATCAGATAGCCGCTGCGCAGGGAGAACCACGGTGCGCTGATCAGTATATCCTCATCGCCCTTGCCGTAATCGTCCCCTTTTCGGTATTCCCGCGGGCCGCCAAGCATAAAATATTCAAGCAAACGAAGGCCGGCCAGCGGGTAATCATCCTGAACGACCTGATCGATGCCGAAGAAATCACGCAGGCCGGCATTGCCCCGAAGGAGGGATACCTCCGGGAGCGCCGTCACATAGATCTCCTTCCCCGCCTGCGCGTAAGCCTTCAGATACGCCAGCTCGCCCTCTCCCGGCGGGCTGTCGGCGGCCAGCAAAACCAGCTCACAGTCGCTTATTTCCGAGGCCTCGGGATAGCTGTCATATATCCTGAAGGCAAGCTTGCGGTAGACGCACCACTCGCGCAGCAGCGCGTATTCCGTTCCTTCGGGGTTCACGGAAACGATCGCGGCGGAAGCGTTCTTCTCGAAGCCGGGCGTGCGTATCCATTCCCCGCTTTCGGAATCCTTTTTGACCATGAGCTCATCGCCGCTCACAGCGCTCCCACCCAGTTCGGCGGCGGCGCGGTCCGCCCGCGGGTTACGGCCGTCCTCCGTCAGCAGGCCGGTCATGGCATCCGCCAGCATGAACATGATGAAGACCGTGAGGAACAGCAAAGCGATGACCCAATACATGCGTTTTGTGATCATGCCGGCCTTGGCCCCGCCTTCGCCCTTGTTTCCAGGCCTGAAGCGGGCCGCCGCGCTGCCTTTTTCTTTTCCATCAGATTCCGCTTTCCTATTTTTTGCTGTTTTCATGAGAAACAGCCTCTTCCCTGCCGTTGTACACCCGAATGATCTCCAGCATTTCCTGATCGGCGTTGATGCGGCTTGCCCGGAACTCGTTCAGGCAATCAAAAAATTCTTCCTTCCTGTTCTGCGCATAGTACAGCTTGAGGCGGGCCTTGTAGGTGTCCAGCTCGTCCCGTCGGTAACTGCAGGCCCGCCGCCCCCATTCCGCCGCTCTGTCAGTCTCCTGAACGGAGATCAGGTCGTCGATCAGCATCCTGTAATGCGCGGCGGTCATGAACCAGACGTTGTTCCTGAACAGATTTTCCGCGACATCCGTTTCCAGGTCCACATAGGATCTCTGCTCGATCTCCGTCATGATCCTCAGCTCCAGGCCACTGTGGAGATACTGAAGGGCCGCCAGGTTGATCTCCACATCCTCCGGGTACCGATTCATCTGTTCGATCATTTTTTGAGCGGTCGTTCGGAATTCGCTCAGCGCGTCCTGAATCGCCGCAGCCGCGTAGTGGCTGGTTTCGGTATCGGGCGAATTCATCGCGAAGGCAATGGCCTTCAGCGTCTGAGAGGAATTGTGTTTCAGCACATCGATCAGCAGGCGCCTCACGCTTGGCTTGTCGCTGAGCACGACCGCGTCCTGGATGGACACATAGTTCATCTCCGTGGCCGCGTCGGGCGGGAGAAGGATATCCTCCCTTTTCTTGTCAAAGGAAATAGTGGCCATGTCGATCGTTTGATTTTTCAGAAATTCTTCGATGAGCCACCGGCTGCCAAGATAGACAGGCACGGCCACCGGGCAAAAAAACGTCAGCACGGAAAACCATAGCGTGGTCCCGCGGCGTCCCTTCCCCTGGAAAAGGCCCGCCGCAAAGAAGATCAGCGCAAGGAGGACGTTCAGCACAAGGATGGTCAGCACTATGTCAAGATGGTCATCCCAATCCATGCAGACCCTCCTTTTGCGGCTTCTGAGGCAGCGCCTGTCCGTAATACTCTGCCCTGAAGCCGCTCTTGTGCAGTCTGCCGACCACCACGGAGGCATCCTTCTCGTCTGCGTTGGGCAAAAGCACAAACAGAGTATTCTTGTTAAAAAAGCCTATATAATCCGTGCTTCTGAGCAGCGGGCGGAGCCTGGGGTCAAGCTTCTTCACCTTATCTCCGGCTTCCAGCCGCAGCAGGGAGAACCGCGTCAGGCCTTTCCGGGCGGCATTGTGGTATACCTCGAAGATCTCACAGAAGGCGTCATATTCCAGGATGCTCGTCTTCTTATAGTATCGCTGGCCCCGGATCGCGTCCAGATAGCGGAGCGTGCGCCGCGCGGCGCTGTGGATCAGCATGGTCAGGCTGCGAAGCATGTTGCAGTAATACAGCGTCATCCGCTCAAGCGGCAGCTCCCACAGGAAAAAGACCGTGCGGATTTCGCCGTTCGCGTCCATGCTGGCGCTGGCCATCGCCGGATAAAGCCTGTTCATGGTGCGGTTGACATAAATGCGGTCCTTCTGCAGCGCCTCAAAGACCTCGTGGTAATCCCTGGCGAGGATAGAGCTCCCCCTGTCATAGGCCATGGACGAGGAACACGCGACCAGCCGCAGATACCCGGCCCGCGTCACTGAATAGATCGCGGAGTGATCCGTGTTCATGACCTCCGACAGGATCTGAAAGGCGATAAAGAGCACCTCGTTTTCGTTGGCGGCGTCGAGCCTGCTGCTGATATCGGTAAAAAACCCCAGGTTTTCGGTGTTGTTAATGACCTGCTGTACAAAATAGTCCTTGATCCTGTTGGTATCGTCCGTTATCCTCTTCAGATCGTCCAGCCGGCTGTCGAGATAGTCTATCTGGGCGTTCTTCTCAGTCTGCATCTCCTGCAGCCGGTCACGGAGCGTTCCAACGCTCATACCCACGATAAACAGCTGAGCGATCCATACATAGGTCTCCATGTTCATCAGCAGATCGAGCAGGAGGCTTTTGTCTGAAGAGACGAAAAAGTAGCCGATCACGCTCAAAAATCCCGTAAAGATCGACAGGTACAGCCCGTGCATCATGGAGAACAGCAGGACGTACAGCAAAAACAGGTCCAATTGGGCCAGATAGCTGACGCCGCTGAACAGATCCGTGAGAAAGACCACCGCCGCAAACACTGCGCACGCTTCAAGGTAGGGGAGCAGCCACGCGAAAATGCGCCTCCTCCTTTCCCTGGACGGTTCACCGTCTTCGGCGGCGGCCGTATCGGAGAACTGCTTGATATGGCCCTGCATGTAGCGGACGATCTGGCTGACGCAGCCATCCAGGCCGTAATGCAAAGTGAAGCCAAATTCTTCGGAAAACGCCTGATCCCGCAGAGCGGTCACGCGCTCCACGCCAACAGTGCCGTCGATGATCGTGATCTTTCTGTTGCTTGACTTTTGTATCTCGCTGGCGATCAGGTCCTCCGTCACGGCCTCTTTCCCGGCAATATGGTAAAGATTCCTTTTATGATCGGTGGCGTGCACGAGCAGGAACACGGCTTCCGCGGCGTCTTTCACGTACACCGCGCTGCGCTTTATTTTTGTGTTGATCCGTATCTGCCCGTTCACGACGGCCTGCATACACAGGGCGGATATCGTCTCGCGGCATTCCCTCGCGTCGGATGGTATAAAGAAAAGCCCCCCGATGCGGGCAATGACCGTATCCAGATGGTGCTGGCGGCCAAAGTGGCTCACCATGGTTTCGCCCAGGGAAACGGCGGTGCCCTTTTTGCTGTGGGCAAGGGTCGGCGTATCCTCGCCGATGGGTGTGAGGAAGGCATCCTCAAACACGCTTTCGGAGGAAAGATAGATAAAACGGTTTACGCCCGCAAGCGACGAGTGGATCAGAATGTTCGCCAACCCGGCCATGTATGCCGTGTAGGAGGCATCCTCCTTATGCCGGTGCCAGGAGAACGAGGGATCGTATGCGCCGAAAAACACCACCACGTCCGGCCTGCAGGAATCCATGACATCCTTTATGCTGTCGCTCGCGTAACTGCAGTGGTAAGACCTGGTCCTCAGCGCGGAGCCCTGCTGCCTGCCGTCGGTAAGGATGGAGACACGGAGGCCCTCTCGAAGCAGCTTATGGCGAACTTCTTCGAGCAGTGTTCCCTGTCCGCTGACCAGCAACGCATTGTCCACACCTGTCCTCCGGCAATCCTTCCTTAAGTACTTAAAATCATTGATATTCTACTCTATATTAAGACTTTATGTCAACGGGATTATGGTTATATGTTAACGAGCGCGGCGCCGGCGCTCCGGCCGCGGCCCGATTGCCGATTCCCATGTCAAAGGGGGCTGTTGCACTAAGGTGGAAACGAAAACGGAGGATAGAGTACACTGAAGTTCGCAACTTTGCCCAGGGTGAGGAGGAATGGGCAAGCCACCGGGACTCCGCTACAATGGATGATACTACAACATTCATTAGGAGGAGAACCAATGGCTCAAAGCAAGAATACCACGAATTTTGAAGGTTTACTATTCCAGTTCATGGACAGCCCTGATCCGATGCTCAGCATGCTGGAGTGGCTGTGCTCCAGGATGATGGAGGCGGAAGTATCCA
>JASGUW010000037.1 GCA_030055235.1 Bacillota bacterium | reverse complement strand
AGTTGGCAAATCGGACGGGGATTTTGTCAAAAAAGCGAGTTGTGTCACGAAAAGCTGACACAACTCCAAAAGTTGGCAAATCGGACGGGGATTTTGTCAAAAAAGTGAGTTGTGTCACGAAAAGCTGACACAACTCCAAAAGTTGGCAAATCGGACGGGGATTTTGTCAAAAAAGCGAGTTGTGTCAGCGAAAAGTGACACAACTCCAAAAGTTGGCAAATCGGACGGGGATTTTGTCAAAAAAGTGAGTTGTGTCACGAAAAACTGACACAACTCCAAAAGTTGGCAAATTCGCTCTCGATTTTGTCAAAAAAGTGAGTTGTGTCACGAAAAGCTGACACAACTCCAAAAGTTGACACCCTGAGCAGATTAGAAGTGCTGAAATCTCACAGCAAACCACTCTGAACAAGCATAACTCAGGGTTTGTGCATGATTCTGCAGGCACAAGCGGTACTTTTGGGGCAGCGACGCTGTTTGCCCCATATCATTTTCCTGCTCCAGTCCGGGTTCCGTGCAATCACACAAGTTTGTAACTCCGTCCCAGGCATCAAAGCATATGCCGCCCACACGCTCTGTTTTCTATCCATTCTTTTGTCGCCGCTTCGTGATAAAGAAAAAGAGAAAGCGGCGATCGAGACTGTCAGTTGAAGGCAAAGAGGCAGTAGGCGAATTGTAGATTCTGCTTGTCTCAGCAGGCAGCTTTGAGAACGGAGCTTGTCCCCTGAACAGCGAATATACCGAATCGTGTACGACTCAGGCTTCCTGCGGCACTCGCCGCAGGCTGCCATCACAGGCATTCAGACTTTCCGACTTTCAGAGACCGATCAGCCAGCGGTGCCCACGCAGGAGCCGCTCGACACGAATTTCGCGGCCGTGGCCAGGACAGACCGGCGTCTGGTCGTCTTCGAGTTCTAGCAGGCGTCGGAAACGGCGCAGACTCTGCTGCTGCTGCCGCACGTCGCCGCCGGGCAGATCCGTGCGCCCGACGGAGTCGGAAAAGAGAAAGTCCCCGCTGAAAATGGCCACGGCCTTGTCGCGGTTCTCCGGAAGCAGACGGTAGACCAGGTCACCGGGCGAGTGACCCGGCAGTGCCCAGACACCGATGGACCAGTTTGCATCGAGGCGCACAACCGAGCCCTCCTCCAGAATGTAGTCGGCCGGCCGGAAGCGGATCGCCTGGCCGAACCAGCCAGAAAGGTTCGCCTCCGGGTCGCGCAGCCAGTCCGATGTGATCTGGCTTGCATAGATCTTGGCACCCTGCTCGCGATAGGCATCGATCGCAGCGATATGATCGTAATGAACATGGGTCAAAAACACACGCCGCACCGGCGGCACATTGCTGCCCAGCGCATCGGGCCCGAGCCCCGCATCAATCAGGGTCAGATTGTCACCGATGCGGATCAGCCAGCCGTTGGCCGAGCCCGCCGTTTCCGCGATACGCAGCAGTTCGAGTTCGTCCTTCCCCCGAGTGGTGTCCATAGAGTCGTCTCTTTGCTCATTCATGTCTCTCATCTCTCACTCCAATCGGCCCCGCCAAAGCGGCGGCCAAACATTCAATGCTCAAGCCCGCACCCGCCCCAGAAACCCGGAGCAATGCGGTCCGCAAAACCTCCAGCGCTGTCCAGCCGACACCAGCCGACACCCGCCAACAGCCGCCGACACGCCTGACATCATGGCGCCGCGATCTCAAACGGCGGCAGCAGGCGGCCCTCACGGACCAGAACCAGACCACGCGGCAGCAGACGCAGATCGGGGATGACCGGCAAACTGACAAAGGACAGCGTCATAAAGGGGTCAATGTCCGCCGCCACGCCAAGAGCACGGGCCAGAGCCTTAAGCTCCTCAAGTGCGGCGGCCACGGTGGCGGCCGGTTCCGTGCTCATCAGGCCGGCGACCGGCAGGGCCAGGCGGCCCAGCACACAGCCTCCCTCAGCGACGGCCAGACCACCCTGCATCTGGATGACGGCCTCGGCCGCCAGAAACATGTCGCGCTCGTTGCAGCCGGCCACAATCAGGTTGTGGGAATCATGGGCGATGGAGGAGGCGATCGCACCGCTCCTGAGTCCATAGCCGTGCAGATAGCCAAAGCCAAACTGGCCGGTACCATGGTGGCGCTCGAGCACGGCCAGGCGAACGACATCCTGCTCCGGATCAACACCGGGAATAAGGTCTTCACGGATGCGCACAGGCAGGAGGCGCTCCTGTGTCAAAAGCGACTGCGGTACCAGTTCGATCGCCCGCAGGCAGAGACGTCCGTCAGCAAGCGCTGCCTTCTCAGTTTCTTCAAAGCGCACGCCAAAATCCCGCTCCGTCAGCCGCCCGACATTCATGGAGCGGAAGATCCGGGCGTAGCGAATGGCGCAATCCCCCTGAGACCATCCCACCGGCCATCCCGCCGGCCATCCCACCGGCCACCCCGCTGACGACGGCATCGGCGCCGGCCGAGCGAGCAGCTCACCGCCCCTGGCGACCAGGCGGCCGCGGTGCCAGACCCGATCCACGCGAAAGTCCTCAAACGAAGCAAAGCTGATCAGGTCGGCCAGCCGCCCGGGAGCGACGGCGCCACGATCTCCAAGGCCAAAGCACTGGGCCGCATGCAGCGTGGCCATGCGCAGAGCCCGCAGCGGCTCGGCGCCGAGCGCGATCGCCAGGCGCAGCGCGGCATCCATGTGGCCGTCCTCCAGCAGATCGCCGGGGTGGCGGTCGTCGCTGACCAGCAGGCAGCGGCTGTCCCAGGGCGGTTCAAAAAGCTCGATGAGGGCGGCCAGGTTGGGCGCCGCCGTACCCTGGCGGATCATGACCCACTGGCCGAGCGCGAGCTTCTCCCTGGCTTCAGCCGCCTCCGTCGACTCGTGATCGCTGCCGCAGCCGGCCGCCACGTAGGCCTGCAGATCGCGCCCCGTCAGGCCCGGCCCGTGACCGTCGATCAGGGGAGCGTCGGCAAGCTTGGCCAGCAGGTCAGCGCTGCCGGCAAACAAAGCCGCGTGGTCCATCACCTCGGCCAGGCCGATGACCCGCTCCCGTCCGTAGTAGGGCCGCAGGCGCTCGGCGTCGAGCACCGCCCCGGCGGCGTCCAGCGGCGTGGCCGGCACGCTCGACGGCAGGGCGATCCGGACATCAAGCGGCAGGCCCCGGCTGAGTTCCAGCATGTAGTCAATTCCGTCGCTGCCGACGACATTGGCGATCTCGTGCGGGTCGGCAATGATGGTACCGGTGCCGTGGGGAACGATCGCGGCCGCCAGCTCGGGCGGCGTCAGCATGCTGGACTCAATGTGCAGATGGCCGTCGATCAGGGCGGGGGCCAGGTACGCGCCGTCCAGGTCCAGGACCTCCGCCACCCCCTCCCCGCTCTCCCGGCCGGCCGGCAGCAGATACGCGATCCGATCCCCGACAATGCCGACATCACAGAAATCGACCGATAAAGTGAAGACATTGACCACCCGGGCATTCAAAAGCAGCAGATCGGCCGGCTCCTGACCGAGCGCAACCCGGATCAGACGAGCCTCGGCAGACAGGTCCCGACGCCCACTCACGGCCCGCCTCTGCGGCCGCCGGTCTCCGCTTCGCCTTCGCCTTCATCATCATCCAGAAGGATCTCACCCGGCCCCTCCAGCAGGACCGACACACAGGCAGCCAGCGCCCGCGCCAGCCGGCCGGCCTCAGTCCGGTCCGGATGGCGGACATACTCGTAGATCTTGATCTTGGGCTCCGTGCCGGAAGGCCGGATGGCGAAGCTGATATCCTCTCCGTAGAAGAAGCGCAGGACGTTCGAGCGCTCAAAATTCATTTTTTCTATTGCGAAGCTCGGCACGCCGTCCGCCTCTCCCGGCGCCAGCACCCGGCGCCGCTCCCCGCTGGCGTAGTCCTCCACCAGCGTCAGGGCATGCCCGGCAATCTGCCGGATATAGCAGGCGGGATTGCGGAAGCGCTGCATGATCGCATCAATCGCCGCCGCACCCTGCGGCCCCTCACGCACCAGCTCGCGCGGATTGGCCAGGTGGACGCCGTGCCGGGCCTCCAGCTCCATGAGCCGCTCCCAGAGACTCGAGCCGGCGGCCAGCCGGTCACGGCAGGCGGCGGCCATCCAGCAGGCGGCCTGGATGCCGTCCTTGTCCAGCACTGCGGTGCCGAGCGCATAGCCGATGCTCTCCTCATAGCCACAGATGAACTCGCCGGGCGGCTCCAGGGCCCGGATGTCACGGATGCGGCCGCAGATATTCTTGAAACCGGTCAGTGACTCCAGCGTCCGGACCCCGGCAGCCGCGGCGATACGGCGGCCAAAGTCGTCGGTCACTATGGTCTTTACCAGCACGGGCCGCTCCGGCAGCGTACCGCGGCGCTCGAGCTCACGCAGCAGGAAGTCCACCAGCAGCGCCCCCGTCTGATTGCCGTCAAGATGATGCAGCCGTCCCTCCCGGTCCGGAATCGCCACCGCCAGGCGGTCGGCGTCGGGATCGGTCGCCAGCACCAGATCCATGCCGCGCTCGGCCGCGGCCGCCATGACCGGGGCCATGGTCTGGGCATATTCGGGATTGGGGCGCGGTATGCCGCCAAAATCCGGATCCGGCCCCCGCTCCGGCTCGTAGACCTCAAAAGCGCTGTAGCCAAGTTTCTCCATCAGCGGCGGCAGATAGCGCGAACCGGTGCCGAGCATGGCCGACCAGAGAATGCGGACGGCTTCCTCACCGCCCCGCCGCGGCAGCTCGGCGCGCAGGCCGGCCAGATAGGCCTGCTCCACGCCGGCGGGCAGGAAACGGATCTGATGTGCGGCACAACAGGCCTCATAATCCGGCCCGTCGATCAGGCGCGGCGGCACCGCCATTTCCCGGGCGATCGCCGCGGTCACACTGTCAGCGGCCTGGATGCCGTCAGCAGTGTAGAGCTTCAGTCCGCTGTAGCTGGCATCGTTATGCGAAGCCGTCAACATGATTCCCGCAAGCGCGCGCCGGGGCCGCACCGCATAGGCGACAAGCGGCGTGGCGCACCAGTCCTGCGTAATCTCCACACGTATGCCGTGCAGCGCCAGGCGCCAGGCGCTGAGCTCCGCAAACTCCCGCGACTGATGGCGGGTGTCGTAGCCGATGACCACCGGACGCTCCGCGGCGATCCCTTCCGCCGCCGTCTGCTTCAGCCAGAGGGCGATCGACTCGGCGGCCACGGCCACGGTATAGGCGTTCATGCGCCGGAAACCCGGTCCCCGGCGCTCGCGCAGGCCGGCCGTGCCGAAGACGAGCCGGCTGTCATAGGCGTCACTGATGGCTGTGGCGAGTTCCTCATAGGGCGCCAGCAGCGGGGTCAGGGCGAGCTCTGTATAGCCGGTCGCAGGGTCGAGCAGGACGTTGGGATCAATGGCGGCGACCTCCAGAATGGCCTCCAGACGCAGATGGTCCGGGACATCAGGATTCGCCAGCCAGGCCTCAAAGGCCGGATGTGCCACCAGGACATCCTGCAGTCGATCGATCCCATCCCGTTGCACCACCACTCCACCCCCTGTTTATGCTTGCTGCTCACGCGTTCCCGGCTTTGCCTGTCATCTATTTTAACTCATGCAAAAGGGGAGCCCGGCGACCGAACTCCCCCTTTTTTATCAGACAGGTCAAAGCGCTCAGCGTCTGCGGCCAAAGATCGCCAGAATACGGATAAAGATATTGATGAAATCAAGGTAGAGCATCAGGGCGCCGTGAATGGCGATGGTGCGGTCGGCGCGCAGGGCGAGCGCGGCCTGACCTTCAGCGGCGGCGCCATAGCTGGCCCGGGCGGCGGGGTCCAGAGCTTCAACCAGCTCGGGATTCATGGCCAGCTGGCGGATCTTCTGCATGTCGTAGGCGGTCAGGCCGACAAAGATGGCCAGGATGACGTAATTGAGGGCGGCATCCAGAACGGTGAAGACGCCCGGGGCGATGAAGAATAAAGCCAGGTTGACGAGCGACATCACCAGCGCCCCGATCAGGAGCATGCGGCCGGCGGCGCCGATGGCGGAGAGGTCACGACGCGTCCTGGCACCCCAGAAGGCCATGACGCCGAAGACGACGGCCGTGGCAAAGAGGGCGGAAATGACACTGGAGAGCTCATAGGTCAAAAGCAGGGCGGAAATCGTCACGCCGGTCAGCATGGAGTAGAGGAAGAAGAGGCCGATGGCGATCTCCGGCCGGACCTTCGCCACCATGCGCGTAAAGATGAGGGCGGTGGCAAGCTGGGCGACGACGAGAATGATGATGGACATCGGATGGGACCAGACGGCCCTGCCGAGCGGGGTGACGGCGAGCAGGACGCCGCTGATACCGGATACCAGCAGGCCGGCGAACATCCAGAGGAAAATACGCGACATGATGCCGCGGAAGCGCGCCTGCCGCTCGGCCGTCAGGGGAACGGTCGCCGCCGGAACGGCAATCCCTTCGGGCGTGTAGCTGTAGCCGGTGCTCTGTTCAGAATTGGGCGTATAGTTCGGATCTGTCATTTTGCTTCACTCTTTTCTAGTATTGCCCCGCCGGCGCCGTGGGCGGCTGGGCCTGGCTCAGCAGGGTCTGCTTGAGCTCATTTTCGACCGCGACCAGTTCAAGTTCCGCCTTCTGCCGGGCCAGGCGGCCTTCCTGCTGGATCTTGATGGTCTCATTGATGGTGTCGATCAGGTCGCGGTTGACCTTCTTCAGTGTATCTATCTCCACTATACCCTTTTCCGACTCTCTCGCCGTCTCAATGGTATTGGTTTTCAGCAGCTCGGCGTTCTGGCGCAGCAGGTCGTTCGTCGTCTGACTGATCTGCTGCTGCATCTGGAGCACCTTCTGCTGGTTCTGCAGTCCCAGGGCGATGACAATCTGATTCTTCCAGAGCGGCAGGGTATTTAAGATGGCGGTCTGAATCTTATCCACCAGCTGCTTGTCGTTGTTCTGGATCAGGCGGATCTGCGGGGCCGTCTGGATCGCGATGGTCTTTGAAAGCTTGAGGTCATGCACCTTCTTCTCAAAACGCGAAATGGTGTCTTCAAAGTCGCGCACCAGCTGGGCGTGCATGCTCTCCCCGGTGGCGGCGGCTTCGGCACGCAGCGCCGGCAGCGTCTCCTCCCTGGCTTCACGGATTTTCTCGTCGCCGGCAACAATCAGGAGGTCGAGCTGGCGGAAGTAGTCGAGATTGCGCTGGTAGAGCGTGTCAAAGATGCTGATGTCACGCAGCAGGGCCACGCGGGAGGTCTCCAGCTCCGTCTCGATCTTTTCTATCTGCCCCTCAATCGTGTCATAGCGGGCCATGAAGCGCTTGACGTTATTGGTAAAGGGCAGGCGGTTCCAGAAGCTCGTGCCGCCGCCAATCTTGTCCACCTCCAGGCTCTGGACGTTGACCATCAGGTTGGATAGCGTCTCACCAACCTGGCCGGCGTCCTTCGTCCGCACCTTCTGGAGGATGGTATCGGCGAAGTTCGTCAGTTCCTGCTGGGCGCCGACGCCGTAGCTGATCAGGGCGGCGGAGTCGAGCAGGTCGATATTCTTCTTGATTTCATCAACCTGCGCCCGGTCCTGCACGGAGAGCTCGCGGGCGTCGGGGACGGCGAGCAGCTTCTCGTCCGTCGTCGCCAGCTCGCTCGTCTGCAGCTCGCGCTCACGGCCGCGCATCAGATCGCTCAGTGAAATTTGCTGTGCCATATCGTAAATTCCTTTCTGCGTTAACGTTCTTTGCCAAAAGCTTCGATGATCTTTTCCATGGCGGCCTGGCCGGGCATGGGGATGATCCGGGTAATTTCGTCTGCTACACCGGTGACGGTCTGGACTGTCTCCGTGCCGCCGCTGCCGTAGACACCGGAGCGAAAACCGTGCTGCTCCCAGGCAATGCGCAGCAGGCGCTCGTCGCTCAGGGCTTCGATCAGGCGGTCGCCCTGCTCATCAAGAGAAATCAGAATGTGCGTCGACCAGACCGTCGGTTCGGGATAGAGGATGACGATATCGTCCTTGACCTCTGCCCAGCGCTCGGGCTGGAGACGGGTGAACTCCAGCAGCTGGTTCTCATAACCGGCCACCAACGGCTTGGCGCCGACACCCGTCCGCAGAAACTGCGTGAACAGATCCGAAGAACTGGTCTCCATGTAGCCCAGTTTTCCGAAGATGCGCAGCAGGCGCGGAGACACGCTGGCAACATCCTTCTCCTGGACCACCTGCCCGCCGTTCAGCAGATTGGCGACCAGGCCGGAGAACATGTTCCCGGAGTTCGAGCGGGCGGGGTCGGTGGTGTCGACCTGCAGCTGTCCGTAAAGCTGCGGCAGACCCAGATCGGCCCAGGTCTTGTCCTCTTCCATGGCGGTGACCAGAGCCGCCATGTCCATCCAGTAGGTTTCGCCGTCCTGGCGCAGCAGCCCGGTCTTAAGCAGTGCCTCGGCCACCGGCCGGTGCGAATAGAGGACAATCGGGGTATTGAAGATCTGCTTCTCCCGCCGCGGCGACCCGACATAGGCACGGTAGTATTCAAGTGCGGTCTGGCTGCTGGGAAAGAGGAAGCTGCGGCCTTCGTGACTGGCTCTGACCATGTCGAGCGAACCGGCCTTATGAATGTCCAGCTGCATGTGATAGTCACGACGCAGAATCTCAACCACTTCCGGATTCTCCAGGAAGCTGATTTTTTCGCCCCCCACAAAACCCGACACCATCTCACCCGGATCCTGCGTGCGCTGGAAAAAGCGGTAGGCAATGGCGATGCCGACCACCAGCAGCACGAGGGCAAGACCGATCCACTTGGCAGCCCGTTCTTTCATCTTCTCTCCCTGTCAGGAGGTAACGGGCTCATGTCCCGCCCTCCGCTTTCAGTGTCGACTCCAGCAGCTTGATCTCCGATTCGATCGCGACCAGCTCGTTCGACATCAAATTGGTGAACTGGCGCTCGAAAGCCGCGGTGAGCTGGGGCACGATCCGGATCGTTTCCTGTCGCACCTGCCGCACCTGGGCGGTATCGAGTCCCGACTTTTGCACACTGATATATTTTTCCAGAATGGTCCTGGCCGTATCCAGGTAATAAATAAAGAAACGGCGTGCGTTCCCGATACGCTCGGGATTCTCACCCAGATAGAGGAGGATGCGCTCACCGGTCCCGATCAGGCGCTTGACCTCCTGACGCAGTTCGATATGTGCGATTTCGCGGGAGGCACGACGGATGGCCTCCATGTCCGCCTCCGCTTCCAGCAGAAGCACCTTCAGCTGACTGCCGCCCGGCAGCCGGTCGACGCGCACCTTTCCGATGCGCTGAGGGCGCTTTGACAGCAGATACGTGCCGCCGTAGGTGCCGACCGCCATAATGCCGGCCAGCGGGAGCGGCCAGCTGAAAGCAAAGCCGACGAGACCAAATACACCCAGTGCAAGCGCGGCGGCCAGAGCGGTACGGCCGGCCTGAGATCGTTTCATGCGATCACCTCGCCTTCCTGTCCAGATTACCGCACATGCTGCCATGGTCGGCCTCTTAATTGTAGCCGCGAACTGTCGCAAATGCTTGTACCAGATCCTCCCTGCCGTCAAAAACGCGCCCGTGGCTCATGGCGGCCAGCCCTTCGAGCTCATCGGCGTGAGCGTCACCAAAGAGAATGGCGAAGATCGGCACATCCAGCCCGAGTTGCCGGTAGACGCTCTCCACCTCTCGCTGGGAGCCCGACGCGGTGTTCATGCCGTCGGTCAGCACAATGATGGCCGGTCTGCGGCCGCCAAGATCGGTCTTCGCAAGCTCCTTAAGAGCCTCCTCCACCGCCCCGAAGAGCGCTGTTCCGCCGCCGGTTCTGGTGTCGGAGACGCTGCTGCGCAGAGCCTCCAGCTCAACCGGACCCCTGGCTGTCAGGGGCTCATGGCTGTAGTCGGAAAAGGGGATGAAGACGTTGATCTCTTCCTCCGATGCCTGCAGCAGGAGCTCACCCGAACGCTTCTGGTCCATGATCAGCTCCAGAGCCGCACGCAGCTGCCTGATGCCGCTGCCGGACATCGAACCCGAGTGGTCGAGCAGATAGATGTTGTAGCCCGGCCGACGCAGCTCGTCCTGATAGAGTTCGAGCGCCGCCAGCAGCACTTCGGCCCGCGGCATGTTGATGGTTGAAAGGATGCGCTTCGTATCAATCCCCTGATCGGCGCGGAAGATATCGTCCAGTCCCGGTGCGACACCGTTCAGATCAGTGCGCCGCCCGGTCTTCTGAATCTCAAGCTGCACCGGCTCCGACAGCAGATGCTCGAGCAGCTCTTCAAAGAGCTTTTCCTGATGGGCTTCGTCACGATCTGCCTCACCGTTCTGGGTCACAAAGGCCAGCGGGCTGTCGGCCAGCAGGGTGCCGTCCTCAAGGTAGATCACGTAAAGTGTTTCACGCCCTTCGGCTTCCAGGGTGCGGTTGGCGTCGATGATGAGCGCCTCATAGTTCACCATGGCGTCATAATCGCCCTTGAGATAGAGGTCCTTCAGCCAGTCGGAGGAACCCGACGAGCGTTCGATGCCGCCGAGCAGTTCGCGCAGATCCTCCTGCAGTCCGGGATCGCGCAGATCCTGCAGCGTGATCTCTGCCGGCTGGCCCAGCAGGGCATAGAGGAAGCCCATGTAGGCAGAGGCACCGGAGTTGGACTGTGTCGCGGAGGTCATGGTGAAGCGCAGGCGCCCCTCACGGATGGCTGTGAGCAGGTCACGGACATAAACCGGACCTTCGGTCCAGCCGAGCTCGCGGGCCAGTGTCTGGCGGACACCCAGCACCACCGGGGTGATGGATGTCGAACTGCCATCGCGCACACGGTGTTTCTCATCTCCCATGGAGATCCAGAGACTGGAGGCGGGCCAGACGGCATCGTAGGGTATCGTTCCGCCCTGTAAAAGCCGCATGATATCAAGCGAACCGCGATAGTCGACGGCGATGCGCATCTTTTTCTTCTGGGCATAGGCGTCGAGAATCGGCTCCAGCACCCGGTTTTCCGAGCCGGCGACGATGCGCAGCAGGTCATTGCCGCGCCCGAACTGGGCATCGTAGTCGCCGCTTTCTTCCTTTTTCCTGATAGCCGTACAGGAGACGAGTGTGAGGCCGGCGATCACAAGTGCGAGCAGAATCACAAGGCAGCGGCAGGCAAATCCCGGGCTGCTGTTGTGTCGCGATCTTTCCTTCAAAGTAGTGTTTCCTCCTTCACAAAAGGTCCTCTTGTAATCTTAAAAACCGAGGCTAATTTTAGCGCGGTTCGGTTAAGGCGGCGTTAATTCGGCTTTACACTTCCTGCGCCGGGCGCTGCCCGGCGAAGCCTGCGGATTCGGTGCCGCGGCCCGCTGTTGTCTGGCGGACGGCAACGGCGCCGCAGCCCGCTGTTGTCTGGCGGACGGCAATGGCGCCGCCCGGCGATGACTGCGGCTTTGGCGGGCAGACGGGAAGGCAGGCAGGTGGACGGGCAGGCGGACAGGCAGGTGGACGGGCAGGAAGGCAAAATCCCACAAGAAACCTGCTGCAGGGCAGGTTTATGCGGGATTTGCCGTTACGGGAAACAAGGGATTCCCGCAGCTTCAGTTCTGGGTCTGGGCAGCGGCGTCCGCCTCCGGCTGTGCGGCTTCAACTTCATCCTCCTCATCTTCAGGTTCAAGGAGGAGAGCACCGGCATTGTCCGGAATGCGTTCGCGATCCAGAGCATTGATGGTCATAAAGCGATCGAAGAAGGCCATGATCTCTTCACCGTCATCCTGCTCTTCCCGCAGCGTGACAAGGTCGGTCAGAATCTGGGCCGTCTGATCGGCACTGAGATAGCGGAAGCGCCCCGTACCCCACTGGATGTTCTGAGGATTCGAGAGATTCGCATAGTAGTTCCAGAAAAGCAAAGCACTCGAGGTCTCCTCATCGAGGAGGAAGACGTTCTCAGGCTCGGCGCTGAGATTGGGCATCTCATCCTCATCCGCCTGGCGGCAGTCCGAGATCATCGCGAGTCCGTAGATAATGCGTTCGTTCTCATGGGTCGCATTTTCAGGGCGGCGTGTCAGGGCAATAAGGTGGCCGGGTTTGAGCTGCTTCATGCGAATGGCCTTCCCGGCATTCTGGCCGCTCGCGATGACGCCGGCCGGGGCGTTCCAAGGCGACAGGGCGGCGGCGAGTTCTTCGGAGCTGTCCGCCGGCAGCTCGTCGTCGCGATCCAGCTTGAATGCGGCGCCGAAGGCGGGACCGGCACGGCGGGAGGCTGCGCGGCGGGCGGCATCGCCCGGGCGGCGACTGCGGCGGCCGGCGCGAATGCTCAGCAGGATGTTGCGCTCGCGGTTCTGACGGCGTCTCTCTATATCGGCCTGGCGTTCCTGCTCGGCGCGGGCGTCCGCATCCAGACGATCCTGGAGGACCTTTGCCACCATTTCACCAGCCTCAGGATCGACCAGTTCCAGATACTGCTCGAATGCATAAGGGTACTGAAAGGGATATATTTCATCCCCGAAGCGCACCTCGACATAGCAATCGTCCTGTCCGACAATCTCACCTTCGCCAAAGGCCGCGTGTCTTACGTGATATCCAACAATATTCATTTCTATTTTGACCTCCATTTTGGTCAGTCCGTACAGATCAACTCACCTTTTATTCTACCACGGATAAAACAACGTGACAAAGAGAGAATAATGCCCTGTTCTGCCGCGATTTGTCGCCAGCGCGGATTACTTCGGGGCGACGGCGGCTTCCGCCCTGCCGGGCGGGCGACGGGCAACGGGACCGAAGGGCAACGGGACCTGAGTGGGAAGAATGAAAACACGGCAAGCGGGCGGCGGGCGGCATCGTCTGGATGGCGGGTTGGCGGGAAGCCGCAGGCGCATGAAAACATGGAATAAGGGCTGCGGCGGGAAGCCGGGAGGTCAAACAACGCGAAATCCAAGAACTGCACTAAGAACTGAAAAACTTGGCCCACAGCTGGCCAAAAAAGGGCGTTTGTGCCCCGAAATCGGGGCAGGAGCGAAAAAATTGACCAGGGGTGGACAGCATCCTGTATTGTAGGTATAGGCAGATCCACTCAAGAGAGCGTGAATAGAGCAAACGTGAATAGAGTGAAGAAGAAGGATGATACCTCTTGTTGAGTGGATTTGCTTGGAACG
>JASGUW010000036.1 GCA_030055235.1 Bacillota bacterium | reverse complement strand
CTCTGTCTGGCGGCTTCCAGAATCCTGGACCCGCTGGCTTCTACAAAGGGTCTTGGCCTTCGCCGTTCCGTCGTGTGCTCTCCCATGCGCAGTTCATGGATCACTTTCGCCTCCATGTGCGGATACTCAATAAGCAGCTCCGTCGGGTTGTCACTGGCATAGGACACATCCACCTTGAAGCCGATGTACTCCGGACCCGCCTCCCACTTTCTGCCGGCAAAGGACAGGCATCCGGTTTTGTCGACCAGTCGGGATTCGGTCGCGCGGAAAGCCCGGTTCAGCTCATCCGCCGAGACAAAGCGCTGGATCTTCCTGTTCTCCCGAAAGGCCTGACGGGGCGTCTTCCCGTTCAGCGCGCTATGAGGCACGTCGTAGTAGAAGCTCTCCATCCAGCAGTCCAGGTCATGCTGGACTTGTTCGACGGAGGATGGTCGTTCGAGTTTCTCTTCGACGACAAACTTTTCCAGGGTTTTGTTAAAGGCCTCGATTTTCCCTTTGGCTTGAGCAGCATATGGACGCGCATGGAGAAGGGAAATCGCGAGTTTGGCACAGGTCTGCTTGAGCTGACGGCCGATATATACACGACCGTTATCCGTAAACAGACGGTCGGGGACACCGTAGTTCTCCATCGCATGCCGGAAACAATCCAAAACACAGTGCACATCCTGACGGTCATAAACACGGATGCCTGTGACCATGCGCGTTGCGTCATCGATGAAAGCCGAGACATACAGCTGGCGTGCAGGCGCTTTCGAAGTTGCCGGCAAAACCAGAAGGTACTTTATGTCCGCTTGCCAGAGCTCGTTACGACCACTGCGCTCAAAGCGGCGGGCGGCGCCGACACCGGCACTGCGGTACATCGCAAGCTGTCTCGTGCCGTAGCCGCGGCGATAGAGCTGGTCCTGAAGGGTAGAACGCTTCACGGAACCTTCCTCGATATACCCCTCGTATTCGAGCAGACGGATGATATCGGCGACACTCCGTTCCGGGACTTCCCGGCGAAGGGTGACGGCCATATCAACGATGGACTCCGGGATGACACGAAGAGCGGACAGATCCCGCTGTGCCGGGAGAAGCCCGTCGAATCCGTCCTGCTCATAGGCTGCCAGCCAGCGCCGCAGGGTACGCTCGGACACGCCATGTTCCTCACTGACGCGTTTGAGGATCCGAGCGCGCGAAGCACGATCCAAGCCCCTGTTCAGGAGCGGAGCGAGGATCTGGGCGCGGGCATAGGCTGTCGCCTCTCGTGATTTGCTTTGAGTCATGGCACAAAACCTGCTTTCTATGGGTTTTGTGCCACCGTACCCGTCGGACGATCTGGACAGAAGGCCCGAACGGGTGCAGGGGGCCAGTGGCCCCCTGTGACGAGGAGTGTGACCATGTCGCACAGCGTGTAGAACAAACGAGGGGGAAGCCGGAGTCGTGCCAGGATCGACGTGTGAATCTCGTCGAAGCAGTCTCGGAAATACCGGAACCAGGCGCGCATCTTGCGGTGGGTTCGGTCGTCGGTCGGGACATCCGGTTTCTGGTAGTCTGTCACAGCCTCGAAGGTCTCACGCTTGTAGCGCTTGTACGGGATGAGAACATCCGGAAGCTCCGTATGCAGTTTCCTGCAGCTTGTCTCCTGACAACGCAGGCGGCGCAGGAGGTAGACGACGCGGTGACCTTCAGGATCCCGGACGAAGCGCTTGCGGCGATCCCGATACTTCAGCTTTCCGCCACAGATCGGACAACGCGACTCCGCTTCCCCCGTCACTAAAAACAGCCGGGACTTGATTCAACAATGGAGCATGATAGAATAACCATGTTCTTTGGGGAGCTCCGAGGTTGCTAGCTACAACTTTACTCGGGGCTCTTTCTTTCTCTGGATTTTCCTGTTCAACAAGAATACGGACACGATACCCGTCTATTCGCGGACAGGCAAACCCGTCAGCTGAGGGGCACTCAAGGGTGGCACAAACAACCCGATATCGATTTGACCTCCACCCCGGTTAGCATGGAAGCAGACATCCTCTTTGGACCTGGTCTTGACAGCTTTGAAGCGATTGAGGATGACGATGAAGGTTATCGCACGCTGCGCAAAATGGTAAGGATGGCATCGGACGGCAAATTTGAAAGAGCGCTGGAGCTGGCCGAAGAATTTGCTGAAAAAGAGAGCTTTATCTTTTACCGTGACAAGCTGCTCTACGATATCGTCGATGAACGAACACACTACACGGGCAATCTCTTTATCTTTGGCATCAGTGCGACAAGGACGGGACGTCAAGTTGAAACCGTGAAGATTGGCCTGGCGCTGCTTTGTCTTTTTGACACAAACAACTTTGCCGAGCTTAAGAATGATATCCGGTTGCTCGCCGCGTATGAAGAGTTTTCGCTGTATTGCGCAAGCATCATGGAGTCCTGGGCCGATGCCAGTGAAGAGATCTTTGCAGCTGCAAAACGTGTAAGTGGCTGGGGACGCGTCCATCTGATTCGCGCTCTGAAAGTCACAAATGAAGAAATGGCTCTCTGGCTGCTGACCGACGGCTTCCTGAATGCTACGTGGACGATGTATCTGGCTCCGATCTGCTATGAGAAGACCAATCTTCTCGCCCGCCTTCTTAAGCCCATGGATTATGAAGTCTATCGCGGTGTAGCGGAGATTGTTGGGACTCTTGTTTTTGAAGAGGACGGGGAAGGCATTGCAAAGATAAAGGAGCGGGGCAAACTGCTGGAACGCTTTCTTAAAGCCTCCTCGGAGCGCGATGACCTCACCGGAGCTGATTATCGTGTAATCCTTGATTTGGTGGATTATTTCGAACGCGATGATGTCCACATGCCAAAGCTTGAAGCCCAGGCCAGACTCCTTCTGAACGAAGATGCGAGGCGCGTGATTCAGAAGGAAATCGAGGCGGGCGAATCATTTGACATTGCTGAGCGCCTTGGCTTGTCCTATCTTTCCCTGGCTTACCAGGCCGTGCTGAATGATCCGGAGAAAAACAGTCATATGGTGCTTGAACTGCTCGAAAAGGGATATCGAGTGAATGAGCTTCTTGGCTATCTTGAGGACTATATCGACATGGATGCCTACGGTCCCGAAAAGCCCGCCGGTGAGGAAGACGACGTTTTCTATCAGGATCTCTTTACCTTCTGCCTGCAGGGCCTTGAATATCATATTGGTAAGGGAGATTACTTTATCCGTGCGGGTCTTGTTTCCTGGCGGGAGAGCCTGCGACACCGGACGATCGAGCTTCTTCTGGCCTGGATGAATGAAAGCGGGAAACCGCTGATCGTTATCTCACCTGAGCTTTATGAATATCTGGATACCATAAGATGGAATGAGAAGAATTATTCGCTCGCCGTACTGATGGAAAGAATTATCGAAGGCGACGCACCTGGTGAATTTGAAGAAGATCCCTGGCTGGAAGAGCAGCTGCAAGCCATTTTTGGTGAAGAACTCGACGATGATGATTATGATGACTTGTTTGGCGGTCATTTACTCGAAGGCTTCTACTTCGACGATGAAGAAGAAGAAGATGACGATGATGACGATGACTGTGACGACGACGATGACTTCTTAGGCGGCAATATCCTCGAGGGCTTCTTCGACGATGACGATGAAGATGATGATGACGATGATGATGACGATGATGATGATGATGATGATGATGACGACGATGATGATGACTTATTTGGCGGTAATATCATCGAAGGCTTCTTCTTCGACGACGATGACGACGATGACGACGACGACTGGAGATGAAAGTAGCGGATAGTGAAGTTTGTGCTGGAGAGGTAGTGGATGTCCGTCTTGTCTTCCGAACGGGCTTCGCCGTCAAGCAGGTAAATGAT
This sequence comes from Bacillota bacterium, assembly GCA_030055235.1. Taxonomy (GTDB): domain Bacteria; phylum Bacillota; class Clostridia; order Saccharofermentanales; family Fastidiosipilaceae; genus JAEZYR01. Next base: position 35,047 of record JASGUW010000036.1, on the reverse strand, counting down.
CCCTTCCTTCCAGCCCGCAGTCGGCCGTCATGCAGGCGGCCTGTCAACCGACAAAAAAGTGGAGCCCCCGGCGTTAGTGGCCGGGAGCTCCATTTTGCTGTCAGGGCTGCTACAGGGTGACAGGCGTGATGCGTGATTCCAAATCTGCGTTCAGAGATCAGTAGCGGCTGTTTTGGTTGGTCTGCTGACGGCGGGCGTTCTTACGCGCACGACGGCAGTCTGGGCAGCGAACGGGATCGTTCTCAAAGCCCTTTTCGCGGTAGAAGTTCTGTTCACCTTCGGTGAACACGAATTCGGCGCCGCAATCTCTGCACTGCAGGTTTTTATCCGGCATGAAGCAATACCTCCTGTTGGAATCGGATCGGTTCTGGTTCGAATGTCCGAGTTCCGCGCAAAGGAGGGCAGGCTTAGACAAGTTCTGAATGACAGACATATCCGTTGCGCCGGATTGTAACACAGCCCGGGGGAGGGTGGTATAATCAATTTCGTTGTGTTTACTTACACTAGGAGACGACTTTGAGCTTGGTATTTGCGATCGAAGCCCTGAAGTTTTATCGGGTTCGGGCGGAGCGCTTATTGCGCTTTCTTTTTGCTGCTGTTCTGCTGTTGAATGTGCTTTTCGCCCTCTTTCCACCGGGCAGTCCGGACTTTTCGGCCCTCCTGGCCTGGAGTGAGCGCCTCATCTCTCAGCCTCTCTCACTCGATATTGGTGCTGCAGGTCCACCGGCCATCTCCGGCGACAACCTCATCTATCTGGGCGCCAGCCTGCTCCTGGGCGGCCTGAACTGGATCGCGAGCATCGCCTATGCCAGCTGCTACTCCGCCGAACGTGAGGGTTTGCCGGCAGAACAGGGCCTGGGCCGCTTCTTCCGGCGCCTGCCGCGCGTCCTGGTCCTCTTCGCCCTGCTCATCGTGCCCACCATCCTGAGTTCCTTCCTGCTTATGCTGCCGCTGTTGTTTCTCCTGCTCGCGATCTGCCTGGCTCCTCTCCTGATGATCGACGACGGCCTCAAGCTCACGGCCGCCCTGGAGACCTCCCGCGAACGCACCCGCGGCAAGCGCAGCCTCATTTTCTTCAGCTTCGCCCTGCTGGCCGTCCTGGTCTCAGGCTCGCGCTCGCTCCTGGGCAGCCTGGTCGGGCGCCTGGGCGCCGCGCTGCCGGTCAGCATGGCTTTCGTCACCACCCTGCAGACCCTGATGAACGGCCGTCTGCTGGGCCTCCTCCACCGCTTCACGATCGCCTATCCGGCCGGCATGCCGGCCCGCAGTCAGAGTCCGGAGGATGCCATGACTATCATTCGCAACATTACCGGCTACCGTCCCGGCGAGCGGGATGCTGATTCCGATGATGAATAGAAGAGAAACAAACATAAAGGAGTCACAAAGATGACCGCAAACCAGAATACCAGCTCGGAAGCGGGCACACTGCGCGCCGAACTGCTCGATCTGCTCCAGAACGAGCTGCGCCCCGACACGGGCCGTCTGGCCCTGCTCCTTGGCGTCCCGGAGGATGATGTAAAGGCCGAACTGGCCCGCCTGGAAGAAGAGGGCATTGTCGTCGGCTACGGCGCCGCCATCGACGCCACGCGCCTCAATGCGGAGACCGTCATCGGCCTCATCGAGCTGCGCGTCCAGCCGCAGCGCGATCGCGGTTTCGACCGCATCGCCCAGCGCATCTACCGCTTTCCCCAGGTGCAGTCGTGTTACCTGATGTCCGGCGACTACGACCTCCTGATCACCGTCAAGGGGCAGACGCTGCGCGAAGTCGCGGAGTTTGTCTCTGAACGCATTGCCTCCAGTGAAAGCGTGCTGTCGACCAGGACCCACTTCATCCTGAAGAGCTATAAGGAATCGGGCCGCATTCTGGCTGACGGGGACGAAGACCGGCGAGAGGTCATGGTTCTATGAGCGGCCGGAACGTACCCATCAGACCCGAAGACCGCCTTTCCAGGGCCGTATCCGGAATCAAGCCCAGTGCCATCCGGCGCTTCTTCGACCTGGCCAACGAAATGCGCGGTCAGGTCATCTCCCTGTCGATCGGTGAGCCCGACTTCGTCACGCCCTGGCCGATCAGCGAGCAGGGGATCTACTCTCTGGAGCAGGGACGCACCCACTACTCCGCCAACACCGGCATGATTGAGCTGCGTCAGGCGATTTCGGCCTACATGAAGAATCGCTTTGACCTCAGCTATAATGCGCGCGAAGAAATCGTGGTGACCGTCGGCGGGTCGGAGGCCATCGACGCCGCCGTCCGCGCTCTTGTCAATCCCGGTGATGAGGTCCTGATCCCCGAACCGAGCTTCGTCGCCTATCAGGCCTGCGTGCGGCTGGCCGGCGCCGTGCCGGTGCCGATCCCTCTCAGCCCGGAGACGGACTTCCGCCTGACGGCAGAACAGCTCGAAGCCGCGATCACGAAGAAGACGCGCCTCCTGGTTATGGCCTATCCCAACAATCCCACCGGGGCGGTGCTCGAAGACAGTGATCTCAAAGCCCTGGCCGCGGTGCTCGAACGCTACCCGGAAGTGGCGGTGCTCTCTGACGAGCTCTACGCGGAATTGACCTACCCGCCGGCCGTCTTCCGCTCGATTGCCAGCTACCCCGGCATGTGGGAGCGCACGGTCGTCATCGGCGGTTTTTCGAAGGCCTTTGCCATGACCGGCTGGCGTATCGGTTACGCACTGGGACCGGCCCCCATCATAGCCGCCATGAACAAGATCCATCAGTACGTTATCATGTGTGCACCGACTACCGCACAGTACGCTGCCATCGCCGCCCTGGAGGATGCTGAGACCTTTATCGCCCCGATGCGCAGTGAGTACAACCGCCGCCGCCGCCTCCTGCTGCACGGCCTCAGACAGCTTGAACTGCCCTGCTTTGAGCCTTTGGGCGCCTTTTACGCCTTCCCCGACATCCGTTCGACGGGTCTGGGTTCGGGTGAATTCTGTGAACGCCTGCTGCAGGAAGAATACGTGGCCGTCATCCCGGGCGGAGCCTTTGGCAGCTGCGGCGAAGGCTTTATCCGCATCAGCTACGCGGCGGCCCTGGAGAATATCGAAGAAGCCCTCAGGCGTATCGCCCGATTTATCGGGAAGCCCGCCCCCGACCTGACCAGACCCGCGGCCGACGCCTGAGAGTGAAGACTCCAGAGCCCCGGCCAGAGAGGCGAAACAAGAATGATCGAATTTGATGACCTGCGCCATGCAGCCGAAGCGATGGAGGAGCCGCTAGCCCAGCTGGCGGAAGCCCTCCACATACAGCAGACCGAAAATGAGGCGGATGAGCTCGAAGCCCGTTCACAGGAACCCGGTTTCTGGGATGACCCCCAAGAGGCGGGGAAGGTGCAGGCGCGCATTGCCCATCTGCGCCGCCGTGTCACGGACTACAACTCTCTCAGGGAGCGTCTGGAAAACCTCGAGGTTTTGATTGAGCTCGGTGATGAGGCGGAGGATTCTGATCTGCTCGCGGAGGCGGAACATGAGCTCAAGACGCTAGAGGCGGACTATGAGGCGCTGCGGCTGGAAACCCTCTTTATCGGCGAACATGACGAAAACAATGCCATTGTCAGCCTGCATGCCGGTGCCGGCGGTACGGAAGCCCAGGACTGGGCCGAAATGCTCTACCGCATGTATACGCGCTGGGCGGAAAAACATGGCTTCACCCTGAGCGAGCTTGACTATCTGGACGGCGATGAGGCGGGTCTGAAATCCGTCTCCTTCAGTGTTGCAGGCGAGCACGCCTACGGCTATCTGCGCTCGGAAGGCGGCGTCCACCGCCTGGTGCGCATCTCACCCTTTGACTCAGCCGGCAGGCGGCATACGAGCTTCGCATCCGTAGAAGTCATGCCCGAACTTGACGACAGCATTCAGATTGAAATACGCCCGGAAGATATCAAGATGGATGTCTACCGGGCCTCCGGAGCCGGCGGCCAGCATGTCAACAAGACCTCTTCCGCCGTGCGCCTGACGCACCTGCCGACAGGCGTCGTCGTTGCCTGTCAGGCCGAGCGCAGCCAGTTCCAGAACCGCGACAAGGCCATGGAGATGCTGAAGGCGAAGCTCTTCGCCATTGCCGAGGCAGCCCAGATGGATCGCATCGAAGACCTCAAGGGGAATCAGATGGACATCGCCTGGGGCAGCCAGATTCGTTCCTATGTCTTTTGTCCCTACACGATGGTCTCCGACCACCGTACCGGGCATAAGGAGGGGGATGTCGACGCCGTCATGGACGGTGAGATTGATCCTTTTATCCAGAGCTGGCTGGCCATGAAGGCCGGTGCCAGGCAAAGTGAGGAGGCGGCCACATGACGGGAAAACAGGAAACGGGGGTCGGACGTTATCCGGCGGGACTGGCCCTGCTGTCGGTATCGGACAAGCGCGGGCTGGTGGATTTTGCCCGCCGCCTGGTGGGAGCAGGTTTTGGCCTGGTCTCCTCCGGCGGCACGGCAGGCGTGCTGCGCGAAGCAGGGCTTGAGGTGCGGGATGTCAGTGAGCTGACGGGTTTTCCCGAGTGCCTCGGCGGCCGGGTGAAGACGCTGCACCCCGTCATCCACGCGGGGATTCTGGCGCGCCGTCAGTTGGCGGAGGATCTGGACTTTCTCGAAACCCAGGGAATTGACCAGATCAACCTGGTGGCGGTGAACCTCTATCCTTTCGCGGCCACGGTGGCCAGGCCTGAGGCCGGCTTCGCCGACTGCGTCGAGCAGATCGACATCGGCGGTCCGTCGCTGCTGCGGGCGGCTGCGAAGAATCACGAATCCGTCCTGGTGCTCAGTGACCCGGATGACTACGAGCGTGTTGCCTCGGCCATTGAAACGAATTCCGTGACCCCGGAGCTGCGGCGTGAACTGGCAGCCCGGGTCTATCGCCATACGGCCGACTATGATCGCCAGATCGCGGACTTCTTCGTCACGGATCCGCGTGCCGCTGTCGCTGCGGCCCAGGCCCCGGCGGCGGAGCTCTTCCCCGAACGTATCCAGCGCAGCTGGCAGCGGCGTCAGCTGCTGCGCTACGGCGAAAACCCCCAGCAGCTGGCGGCCTGGTATGTCGATTCTGAGCCTGAGGCGGCTTCCCTGGCCGCCGCCACCCAGATCCATGGCAAGGAACTCTCCTATAACAATATTGCCGACGCCGACGCCGCCCTGGACATGGTGCTGGCCTTCCGGCAGCCCGCCGTCGTGGCGGTCAAGCACCAGAATCCCTGCGGCATCGCCGAGCGCGACAATATCCAGGCCGCCTGGGAGGCCTGCTATGAATCCGACCCCGTCTCCATCTTCGGCGGCATTGTCGCCCTGAACCGCCCCGTCACGGCGGAGGTGGCCAGGCAGATGCATGCCATCTTCCTGGAAGTGATTATTGCGCCGGCCTATGAGCCGGAGGCGCTTGCGATTCTGGAGCGTAAGAAGAATCTGCGCCTGCTTGCCGTTCCCGGCATTGAGAACCCGCCGCAGCGCGGCCTCCTGATGCGCTCGGTACGTTCGGGACTGCTGCTGCAGGAAGAGGATGAAGGACAGGACGAGACGGACGGCTGGAAGACGGTGACAAAACTCCCGGCCGATGAGGAGATTCTGGCCGACGCGCGCTTCGGCATGCAGGTAGTTCGCTTCGTGAAGTCCAACGGCATCGTGGTCGTCCACAACCGGGCGACGCTCGGCATCGGCCCGGGACAGACGAACCGCGTCGGCGCGGTCGAGATCGCCCTCCGCCAGGCCGGTGAGAAGGCCAGAGGAGCAGTGCTCGCCTCTGACGCCTTCTTCCCCTTTGACGACAGCGTGCGTCTGGCGGCCCAGGCCGGCATCCGCGCCATCGTCCAGCCCGGCGGCTCCGTGCGGGACGAGGACTCCATCCGGACGGCCGATGAGCTGGGCCTGGTCATGCTCTTCAGCGGTCGGCGCCACTTCCGCCACTAGGCTTAAAGGGGCGCTCCGTGAACGTCGGCTACTTCGGCGGGACCTTCGATCCCATCCACAACGGCCACCTCCACATGCTGGATGCGGCCACGAAAGTCTTTGCCCTCGATCTGGTCATCGTCATGCCGGCCGGCATGCCCTACCATAAGGATCTGCTGGCGGTCAGCCCGGCCTGCTTTCGCTACATGATGTGCCGCCGCGCCCTCAGCCGGCGTCCGGAGGTCGTGCTCTCGGCGGCGGAAATCCGCCGCCGCGGCCCCTCCTATACGATCGACACTGTGCACGATCTCAAACGCGATTTTCTGCCGGGTGACCGTTTCTATCTCATCTGCGGTTCGGATATCCTGGACACGATTCAGCACTGGTATCACTTTGAAGAACTGCTGACCGAGCTCGTGCTCGCCGTGGCCATCCGCCCCGGCGAAAATCGCAGCAGACTTGAGCAGCGGGCGCAGGAACTCCAGCGCCGCTATGGGGCTGAAGTTATCCTCTACGATACGCCGATGCTGCCTGTCTCTTCGACCGCCATCCGTCAGCAGATCGAAGAGTCCCGCGGCCGTTCTCCGGCTGACCTGCCGCCGGGAGTCATGCGCATCATCCGCCGCTATGGCCTCTACCGCGAGCCCAATCCCATGGTCTGGCTGCAGCCGGAGACCAGGAGGCAGGTCGTCGAGCTGGAGTCCAAACTCTTTGATCTCATCAGCCTGAAACGACTGGCCCACTCCGTGAGCACCATGTTTGAGGCGATCCGTCTGGCCAAACGCTTTGGTGGCGACGTCAACCGCGCGGCGATTGCGGCGCTCCTGCATGACTTCGCAAAAGAACTCACCGTTTCCGAAATGCGCGCGCTGGCCCCCGCTCTGGAATCCGATCCCAGAGACAGCAATGCGACCCTCCACGGCCCGGCCGCGGGTCAGCTGCTGGAGTCGGTCTTCGGCATCAATGATCCGGAGATTGCCGACGCGATCACCTGGCATACCACGCTGCGCGAGGGAGCCACCATGCTGGACAAGATCATTTTCCTGGCCGATAAGATTGAGCCTTCGCGCACCTTCGGCGATCTGGGGCCGATCCGGGAAAAGGCGGAGCGCGATCTGGACGAGGCGGTACTGGCGACACTTGAGGGCGTGCGCCAGCACCTGATTCGTGAGAAACTGAAAGTGCATCCGGCCAGCCTGGCCGCCATGGGTGAACTGATGCGGGAGAGGCCCGACGCGTCCGGGAAAGGAAGCCGCAAAATCAAGATAAAGGTAAAAAAGAAGAGAAAGAAGGACGATTAGATTGACCAGCCAGAGACTCGCAGAGACGGCAGCGGCGATTTTGGCCGCACACAAGGGGATCGACATTGAGACGATAGATGTCAGTGAGCGCACCAGCCTGGCCGACTATTTCGTTATCGCCAGCGGTACTTCGCAGATACATGTGAAAGCGCTTGTCGACTATGTGGAAGAAGAGCTCGGCGAAGCCGGCGTCCATCCCCGCTCTGTCGAGGGTGCTGATGCCAGGCGCTGGGTTCTGCTCGATTACGGCGATGTGGTTGTCCATATCCTGCATCCTGAAGAGCGCGAGTACTACGATCTGGAAAAACTCTGGCTGCATGGCTGGAGCCGCGGCTGAGCAATCCGCCTGAGGCGCTTTGGGGCGGATTTGGGCTGCCCCATCCTGCGATTTCGATACTTAGAATAAACCTCCGGAACCCCGGACCCTGAGAGAGGACTGGGGCGGAAAGGAGGGAAGAGTCAGTATGGCCAGAATGCGCCTGTCACGGCGCCTGCTCCTGCTGCTTGTTGGATCCAGTGTTTTGCTGCTGGTGGGCCTGGTGAGCCTGATGACTCTGGGCTCACCAGCAGGCGGCAGCTGGCTCTGGAGTCCTGCGGCACTGGAGGAGACCACCTCAGATTTGCTCACAGCCACTGCAGGCGAAGGGAGCGAGCCTTCGGAGGCAGCTGCTTCCGTGAGCCGTTCGGTGCGGCCGGCGTCTGAGCCGGAGCCTGGCACTGAGACCAGTTCATTCATCACCGTGCACCTGACCGGCTCTGTCTGTGTCCCCGGCGTCTACCGCCTGCCGCCCGGCGCGCTGCTGCTGGACGCGGTGACGGCGGCGGGCGGCCTGATGGAGGAGGCCGCCGCGGAGCATGTGAATCTGGCCGCGCTGGTTCTGGATCACTCACTGATACGCATTCCCAGCCGGAAGGAGATGGCCCGGATCACGCCGCCGTTTTATGCCATCGCGGCGGAACCGATCGGGACGACATCGGCCACTGCGGCGGCAGCTGCTGATCCGACGGATGGGGCGGAGGGTGCAGTGGTCAACATCAACACGGCGGATCAGGGGCTGCTTGAGACGCTGCCGGGGGTGGGACCGCAGATTGCCCGGGCTATACTGCGCCAGCGCGAGCAGCTCGGCGGCTTTCAGTCGGTCGAGGACCTGCTGCTGGTGCCAGGGATCGGGGAGCGCCGCCTGGAAGCACTGCGTCCTATGGTGACCGTCGGCCCCTGACTGCGAACAAGGTGGCCGGGACTTTCTGGTGGGGTTATGGCCACGGCTTTAATCTGGGACCATGGCCGCTAGTCCAGCCGAGCTCTGCAGCCGGGGTCTCCAGCCGGAATTTTCGCTATTGGCGGGGGAGGTAGCAGAATCCTCTGACGCATGTGCATGTGCATGTGCATGTTCTGGCTTTCATATTTTTGAGGGTTTTATGTTTTGCTTCATACCGTATGGAACAGAACTGCGATAAAACGAGACTGCCACGACCCTGCCGCTGTCAGATGCCCGATCCAGAGAATTAGATAAGCGCTAAGCTCCCGTTTACCTGCTGGGCCAGATCAAATGCTGCCCATGATTTAATTCAAATTGAAAACAGACGGGTGGCTCCAGTGCCGCCCGTCTGTTTCGATTCTTTTCCCCGTTCTGCGCCGATTTCAGAGGGGTAAATGAAATTTTTGCGGAACCGGCATCTACCTATTCCGAGCTCCAATCCACCAGAATTGTGTCGTTGAGTGGGAAGTAGTCGAGCAAATCACTGCTGAGCCCGGATGCTCTCCACGCTTCATCAAAGGAGATTTCACCCAGATTGCTCACGTAGATAAAATCAAAATTGTATTCGGTATTTTCGAGCCTTCCCATGAATTCCAAGCGTTGTTGATAGGAGTTTCCGTCGCCGACCCAGATGCCATCGTCCATTTGGGCGTAGGTCTTCACGTTCCCGTTGATGTTGTCTCCAACGCTTGGTTGCCGGACACAGCCTGCCAGCAGGAAAATGCCCAGCAGCGACAGTGCGAACACGATGAGAAGCAAATACTTCATACGACAGGGCTTCATGCTCTGTTTCCTCCTCCCCATAAAAAACTGAAGGTTCGATAGAACGAGACTGTTCACGGCCGCTGCTGTTTCCAGGCACCCGATTCAAAAGTTTCTGTCAGACTATGGTGATTTCCGGGATCAGACTTCCGATGTACGCGGACGTGACTTTTTAATATTCATCTACTATGAAAACCTTTGATGACGTATCCATTGTACCCCAAAGTACTAATAAAGCTACCGGGATGTTAAGGCGGTATGTCAGGGGTGATGTGGCAATAAGCACAAAAGTGATAGCAATCTGCTGAAAAGAGCAAGTGGGCCACTTGCCGGAAATACAGAAATCATATAGGGAAGGATCGCGCACGCTGCATAGCGGCGTGCAGGCAGCTGCACGGCGTACAGGGTCAAAACAGCGTGTAATCCAAAAAACGATTTGGATAGCAGGCTACTTTGACCACGGAAGCCCTGTTTCTGGTCAAAATAGCGTGCAATCCAAAAAACCATTTGGATATCAGGCTACTTTGACCACAGCAGGAGCCGCCCGCACTTCCGTCCGCCCGCACTTCCGCCCGCCCGTGCTTCAATCCATCCGTGTTTCAGTCCGTCCGCGCTTCCGTCCGGATCGTTTTCACGCCGAAGCAGAAGTAGAGGATGTGGAAGACCCAGACACAGGCGAGGACGACACAGCCGATCAGGATACCCCGCCGCCCCATCATAAAGAAGCCGATACTCATCAACAGGGTGATTGTGATCATGACGCGGATCTTGGTCTTCCAGGTCATGCCGCGGCCGGCGACGTAGTCCTCAAGATGGTTCTTATAGAGCTTTGTGCCCTTAAACCAGCGGTCGAGCCTTTCCGAACTGCGCGCGAAACAGAAGGCGGCCAGCATCAGGAAGGGGAAGGCCGGCATCATGGGGAGAACGGCTCCGATCGCCCCCAGGACAACACCAATAAGACCCAGAACGATTAAGAAAACTTTCCGCAGCTTCATGCATTTACCTCCGTTTGCTTTCCTTTCCTCTTTGTATGGAAAACATGTCGAATGAGCAGAACCGGGTGATAGAACAGCATTCTGGGTCCGGCATAGCGCATGACCCGTCGGATGGCTTCACGCTCTTGCGGCCGGTAGCAGGGGTGGGGACAGTTAGAACAGAAGTCTTTGCTGTCCATGCGCGGACAGTGTTCGCTGCGTTGATGAGCGTAGGCCTCAAGCGCCGCACAGTCGTCGCAGAGATCTAGCCTGCCGTGGTGAGCGCGGCAGTAGAGGGCGATCATCCGGGAGAGCAGCCGCTTCTCGCGTTCCACCCACTTCTCACGCTCCAGCCTGTCCCCCTGACCCATCAGCTCACCCTCCCGTGCTCGACCGAAAAGCTCCGGTCGCAGATGCCCATGGTCGAACGGCGATGAGAGACGAGCAGCACCGTTTTCCCCCGCCGCCCCTCATGCAGAGACTTCAGGATGAGAGCCTCGTTCAGGCTGTCGAGATTCGAGCTTGGTTCGTCAAGCAGCAGGAAGGGGGCGTTGTGCAGGAAGGCGCGGGCCAGACCAAGGCGCTGGCGCTCACCGCCGGAGAGCGTGTCGCCGAGCTCGCCGACCTCGGTGTCATAACCCTGGGGCAGGCTCTGGATAAAGTCGTGGATCGCCGCCTGACGACAGGCAGCTTCCAGCTCCTCCTGGCTGGCGTCGAGTTTGGCGATTAAAAGATTGTTGCGGATGGAGTCATGGAAAAGGTGGGTTTCCTGCGTCACGTAGCTTTCAAGTTCACGCAGATTTGCCGTGTTGATTTCCTCAACGCTGCGGCCCGATATCCGGATCGCTCCTTCATCTGTCTGCCAGAAACGCATGAAGAGCTTGAGCAGGGTGGATTTGCCCGAGCCTGAGCGGCCGGTGATGCCGATGATCTTACTTTTGGGGATGTCGAGGGAGATACGTCTGAGAATCTCCTCTTCGCTGTATGCGAAGCTCACCTCTTCTGCCGCAGCACCGTGAAAATCAATGGGCTCTCTGCCATGGATGTCCCGGACCACAGGCTCCTCGTCCAGGATGTCAAGGACGCGGTTGCCGGCAGCGAAGGTCTGCTGCAGTGTGGAACCCAGATCCGCCAGAGCCACCACCGGACCAAAGGAGCTCATCAGGGCGAGCGTCGCGATCAGGGAGCCGGAGAAGTCGCAGAGCCTGGAGGCAAGCAGGAACATGGCGAAATCAAAGATAAGGATGATGGTATTGGTCACGGCCCGGTTCAATCCGCCGCGCAGTTTCATGCGCCTCTCGTCCTGCAGCAGGGAAGAGGTCCGCTGCCGGATTCCCTCGAGCCGCGCCTGACCCTGCCCGTACTGCAGTGTCTCCGACAGCCCGCGTAGTGAGTCCAGGACGAAGGCCGCCAGTTTCCCTGCCTTGTTACGCAGACTAAGGCCGTCATCTCCAGAGAGACGGGAGGTGACAAGGGGAATCAGGGCACCGACAATAATGTATGCGAAGGCCGCCAGCAGCCCGAGCAGGACATGACAGGAGCCGATCAGCAGCACAAGCAGCAGTCCAAACAGGACAGCGATGGCGACAGGGGAGATGGTGTGCGCGTAGAAGACCTCCAGGAGTTCTATGTCGGAGGTGATAAGGCTGATGAGGTTACCGCGGTCCTTTCCCTGGAGTTTGGCGGGGCTGAGGCGCCGCAGCGCTCCGAAGACCCGGTCGCGCAGCAGAGCCAGCAACTTGAAGGCGATGTAGTGGTTTGCGGCCTGTTCAGCGTAGCGCAGGACGCCGCGCAGCAGCGCAAAGACCAGGATAACGGCAAAGAAGACGCCCACGCCTGACGAAGTTTCGGGCCGGAGAATAGTGATCAGGATGTGACCGCCAACGACAGTGATCCCGCTGGCTGCGAGGTGCCCCAGCAGTCCCATCGTGATCGCGATGAGCATCCAGCCGCGAAGCGGCCGAACCAGGCCCACAAGCCTCCTCATGACCTCGAATCCGCTGCGTTTCATACGGCCACCTCTTCCACGACAAAACTCTCCAGCTCCTGCTGCGTCTGCCAGAGCCTGGCGTAGACACCGCGCTGCGCCAGCAGCTCGGCATGCCGGCCCGCCTCCACAACAACGCCATCCTGGAGCACATGGATACGATCGGCATCCACCATGTTCGCCAGTCGATGGGAAATCAGGATGACGGTTTTAGTCCTGGCTAACCGCCGGATCTGAGCCATGATGTCACGCTCGCTCTCAACGTCGATATTGGAAGTCGCCTCGTCGAAGATATAGACTGGGCTGTCATGGAGCAGGGCTCTCGCCATGGCCAGCCGCTGACACTGGCCGCCGGAGAGGTTTGCGGCCCGCTCCTCCAGCGGGCTGTCAAGCCCCTCACCGGCGCGCAGAAAATCGGCCAGACGAACCTCCTCCAGAACCTGCCAGAGCTGCTCGTCCTGGGCATAAGGGCGGGCGACCAGAAGGTTTTCGCGTACCGTGCCCTTGAAGAGATAGCTCTGGTGACTGACATAGGTGACCGCCCTGTTGAGGCTCTCTTCGTCGATTTCAGAGAGGGGCATGCCACCAACTGTCAGAGAACCGCTGTAACCCGACAGGCGGCCTGTGAGCAGGGCGGCAACGGTAGATTTCCCGCAGCCGCTTTCGCCGGCGATGGCGCTGAAATGCCCGGCGCTAAAGTCCATGCTGACGCCGCAGAGGACATTGCGGCCGGCCTCATAGGCGAAGCTGAGATTATGCAGCCGCAGACTGAGATCGGCGGGGAGCGGAGCTGTTTTTCTTTGGCCCTCCGGGAGGTCGAGCAGGTGGAAGATCTTGTCCGCTGCGGCCATCCCGTTCATGCTGACATGGAAGAAGGAGCCCAGCTGACGCAGCGGCAGGAAAAATTCCGCCGCCAGCAGGATGATCAGGAGAGCGCCTGAGAGCTCAATCCGGCCCGCCTGCAGGCCACGGGCGGACAGGATGACGCCAAGGGCAGCACCCCCGTAAGCGATAAGGTCCATGATGCTGATGGAGTTCAGCTGCATCATGAGAACCTTCATGGTGATGCGGCGGAAGCGCTCGCTCTCTTCATTCATCTGTTCGTGCTTGTAGGCGTCCGACTGGTATATCTTTGTCGTCACAAGTCCCTGCAGATTCTCAAGGAAGCTGTCGCCAAGACGGCTGTACTGCCCCCAGTATCTGGCCAGCAGTCGTTTGGCCCAGCGCTGTACGGCCACGATACTGACGGGAATCAGGGGAACCAGAAGGAGAAGGGTCAAAGCCGCCTCCAGACTGACAAAGCTCAGGACAAAAAAGAGCGTCAATGGCGCAAGCAGGGCGTAGAAAAACTGCGGCAGATAGGCACCGAAATAGGTCTCCAGCTGCTCTACCCCTTCGACAGCAACCTGCACTACTTCGGAGGTGGCAACACGTTCACGGTAGGAGCTGCCGAGCCGCAGAAGCTTTTGGTAGATCGCGGTCCGCAGTTTCTCTTTTACCGCTTTTGAGCTGAGGTAGCTGAAGTGACTGCTCAAGAGGGAAGAGAAGAAGCGTACAGCCAACGCCAGAATAACCATCAGGGCGCTCCGGCCTGCCTCTTCACCGCTGACTCCGGACCGGTAAAGCCCCGCGAGGAGGCGGGCGATCGCTCCCATCATGACAATATTGGCCAGCAGCGAAAACCACTGGCAGGCGACATGAGCGGCGATGTAGCGGCGGCTTTCCTTGACTGAGGCGATCAGGCGCTTGTGAATCATTTTTGGTCCTTTTTCTTACCGTGTTAATGTGGCCAAAATGGTTAGATAAAACTAACCAGAAGCCAAAAGAGAAGCGTCATCTCCTGTCCGATACAAGTTAGATGACGCTAACGATCTATCTTATAGCACAGCTGCAGTACCTTTGTCACGTTTTCGCTGTATTGTCCAGAGGGATTCGTTCAGTGGGGCACTACTTCGAGTGTGAAATGGCCAAGTTTTGGAGTTGTGTCACTTTCTGCTGACACAACTCGGTTTTTTGTCAAAAGCGAGGGAGGATTTGTCAACTTTTGGAGTTGTGTCACCTTCTGCTGACACAACTCGCTTTTTTGTCAAAAACGAGGATGGATTTGTCAACTTTTGGAGTTGTGTCACCTTCTGCTGACACAACTCGCTTTTTTGTCAAAAACGAGGATGGATTTGCCAAGTTTTGGAGTTGTGTCACCTTCTGCTGACACAACTCGCTTTTTTGTCAAAAACGAGGGTAGATTTGTCAACTTTTGGATTTGTGAGTCGAGCCTCTCTTTTTCGAAGCTCCTTGCTCACTCTCTAGTCAGCTTCTGACACCTGCCTTAAGCTGACACCTGCCTTGCAGAATGCTGCATAAGAAGACTCTCTTTAGAGTTGCGGATCTTCAGTCAGGAAGCTCATCTGCGGCTTTGAGCCGCCCGCCGCTTCTTTCCATTCTTACGCAGGTATGCATTGGAAGCAGGTGATTACGCGAAATGACGAAGCCTCGAAACGTGCGGTGGCAAGAAAAACCCTACTCGCTATTGCTAGAGTTAATAGGATAAGTCTTTGCCATACAGCGGCCTTAAAATAGCTTGCTCATGGATTCGCCTGCCAAAGTCTAGATGGTAATAGAGGCGCACGAGTTCAGGTCGCCCGCCTTTGTAGTATCTGAACATTTTCTACTCATGAGCTCCTGCAAACAAAGAACTGCCAAAAGTACGTATTTCTTCTTTTCGTTCAGAAGGATCCCATCCGGACCACTAACAATTCGGATTTGACACTCATACGACAGAAGACGTTGTTTTCTTTAAGATGCCGGCATGTCTCAAACTGTCCCTTAAACAGTAAAGCGAGACGTGCATTCAAGCTGGCATTAGTCCCAAAACACTCACTCGAACACCCACTGATGCTGGCAGGTGGCGACAGTCAGCAGTGACAGTCAAAAGTGAATCACGTGTGGCCCTTCATCTTCCCGTGTTGACAGATCCTGTATAACTGGACAAAGCTAAGCAGCAGGAAGTGTCACTCTTGTTTGGCAATGGAAGTCACTTTTGACAATGAAAGTAAATGGAAGGCGACGATCGAGCAACAAAACAACGACCGACTTTCAGTCACGCATTAAGATGTCAGGCCTCACATATAATGAGAAAAACAAGGAGGAAGCATTCCATGACACAGGCAGACCGCTGCTTTATTGATACCTGCCGGCAGATTCTCGACCATGGCTGGAGCGACCAAGATGTCGCGGTGCGCACACGCTGGCCCGACGGCAGCCCGGCTCATACCAGGAAGGCCTTTGGCATTGTCAATCGCTATCAGCTTGACGAGGGCTTCCCCATGCTGACGCTGCGGCGCGTTCCCTTCTCCACCCTGGTCAAAGAGATTCTCTGGATCTGGGTGCAGCGCTCCAACCGCGTCGAAGACCTGGGCGCCAAAATCTGGGATGCCTGGGCCGACGAAGAAGGCACCATCGGCCGCGCATACGGCTACCAGCTGGGCGTCCGTCACCACTATCCCGAAGGCGACTTCGACCAGGTCGAACGCGTCCTCTACGATCTCAAACACAACCGCTACAGCCGCCGCATTCTGACGAGCCTCTACAACCACCACGACCTCCATCAGATGCGCCTCTATCCCTGTGCCTGGTCGCTGACCCTGAACGTCTGCGGCGACCGCCTCAACGCGATTCTGAACCAGCGCTCCCAGGACATGCTGGCGGCAAACGCCTTCAACGTTGCCCAGTATGCCGTCCTGGTCCACATGTTTGCCCGCGTCTCGGGCCTCAAGCCTGGTGAGCTCGTCCACGTGATCGCCGACGCCCACATCTACGATCGCCACGAAGACATCGTCCGCGAACTCATCGAGCGCCCCGGCTTTGCCGCCCCCACGCTGGAGATCGACCCCACGATCACGGACTTCTTCGCCTACCGGCTCGAGCACTTCGCCCTGCGCGACTATAAACACGGCCCGGCCATCCCACGTTTTGAGGTAGCCATCTAGTGTCATCTTTATCTCTGCGAAGCCTGAGCCTCCCGACCGGCCCCCGCGCCGAGGACCACCTCCGCCAGCTGGCTCCGGGCGAGCGCCGCCTCATGCTCCTGGCCTCTGTCGACCGCGCCGGTGGCATCGGTCGCGGCGACGAGCTGCTGCTGCCGCTGCGTCAGGACCTGCGCCGCCTGCGCCGCCTGACCATGGGCGACACGGTGGTTGTAGGGCGCCGGACGCTGGAATCGTTTCCGGGTTCCCGGCCGCTTGCCGGCCGTCCCCATCTGGTGCTCAGCGCCAGCCTGGACGCGGCCGCCATCGCCGCCTGGGAAGATAGCGAGCTCTGCCCGGACCTTCCCTCTCTCCTGGACGCCTGTGCCCGCCGCAGCGGGCGCATCTGGATTCTGGGCGGTGCGGCGGTCTACCGTCAGCTGCTGCCCTACTGTCAGCAGGCCTGGCTGACCCATATTGATGCCGTTCTCCCCGCTGCCACACATTTCCTTGAGATGCCCGAGCAGGGCTGGACGACGGTCTGGCGCGGACCCGGCTACCTCGATCGTTCAAGTCACCTGGCCTATCACTATGAGATTCGCTGTCAGCAGAAAGCGCTGCCACTGCCGCGTTGACAGTTTCGTACTCTGTGCTAAAATACCTGTTGCGCTCGGGGTGTGGCTCAGGTGGTAGAGCGCCTGGTTCGGGACCAGGAGGCCGGAAGTTCAAGTCTTCTCACTCCGACCATAAAAAGACAGCTGCTGACAGAAAGCTTTTTCTGCCGGCAGCTGCTTTTTTTGTGCTTTTGCAGGTAACGCTAGTCCAGAGTCAGGAAAAGAGCGGTCATGATGATGACATCCTGCAGGAAATGAATCAGCCAGGCCCAGAAGAATCCCTTGGTTTCGTGAATGCTCTTCGACAGGAACCAGCCCAGGAAGCCAGCCAGTATGACACCCGGTATTTTCCCGGGGACTCCCAGATAATGGACTCCCCCGAAGACAAGCATGGATAAGAATTTGGAAATACTTGGGTTGAGTTTATGGTACTCGACAATACTGGCAAACGTGTGGCGGAAGGTCACCTCTTCCACAAAACTGTTGTCAGGGCGTACAGTACGATCAGCAGAAAACTGCCTACAGAAAGAGAATGGATGACCCCGTTCCGGTACACCTGAAAATAGATTGTGATAGCGGTAACGACGGAAACGATGACTGAGAAGGTCAGACCGACTGTCTTCCAGGTATCTTTCTTTTTTGTGCCAATCAACATCCAGGGCACAGGACCCACTACGCCGTCAATACGTGTAACGGACAGCAGTTGCAGAGACTGAAATTCGGTCTGCAGGGCGGTGATGAGTATGATCACCAGGCTTAAAAGAAGGGTGGTCGCCTGATAGGAGAAAACTCTGTTGAGATAGTTTGTGCCAAACCAGTCAACTGTGAAGAGAGAGTTCTTCATCAGATAGAGTATGCCCGCTATCATCAGTCCGACAACTGTCAGCGTAATGGCGAAATTTACGTAAAGCTTTTTCATAATGTTTCCTCAATTCTTCTGATGGCTTTTTCCAGCCACTTGATGGTTGCCTCGTTTTCTACGATTCCATATTCCAAAACAAGGCTGTAGGAGAGATTGTCCTCTCTGCCTGAGACGTAGTCCTCCAGGTCGGAATAGATCTGTCTTTGTTCCAGCAGGCCTTCCAGATGTGCTTTCAGATCTTCCAGAAGAGCCGGGTGGTCTTTTTTTCTGCTGACAAAGAGCTTGAGCAGGAGTTCATCGCGATAGATGATCGTATGCTCATGATTGGACAGCCATTCCGACAGGGCCTGGCGTCCCAGATCGGTGATTTCGTAAATGCTCTTGTTTCTGCTTCCTTTTTCCGGCAGTTTCACGATCAGCTTGTCGTCAGCCAGAAGGTTCAGCGTTCGATGAACGTTGCTGTAGGATTCATTCCAGAAATAGCCAATGGATTCCTTGGCGAATTTCGCCAGATCGTAGGCGGACATTTTCCTTATGTTCAGCAGACCCAACAGGGCACATTTTGTTGACATGAACTGTTCTCCTTTACCTGTAAACAATCTGCAGTATTTTAATCAGAAGTCTGAAACTGCTGGCTAGATCTTTTGTGTTGCCAAGGTTCAGGGCGAAGCTGGCCCGGGTTTCAGGGTCGTACCAGGCGTGCACAGCGGTCACCCCCAGATGGCCCTGCAGTCTGGGCAGCCCCTTCAGCAGGAAGAAGAACTCTTCGAAGCGGGTCTGCATCATTCCGAGACCATAGTGGAGACCCTGCCGGTATTTGTGTTCAAAGGAGCTCATCTGTTCGAGTGAGGTCCGGCTGACAAAGTGCTCCTGCTGCAGAGCGTCGAGGAAGCGCAGGAGGTCTTCTGCCGTAGTCGACAGTCCTCCCCCGGAAAAGTCGGCGCTCAGGCTGCGAAAGAGACGGACATCAATACCGTTGATAAAAAGCGGTGCCAGGGCCTCCTGGTTGAAGCCTTCGCCGTAAAAGCAGAGGTCAGTCTCCGTCATCCCGGCAGGCTTGAAAAGAAGGTTCTTGAGTGCCTGGTGAAAGGGCATCTCAAAGACTTTTTCGACGATAAGTCCCAGCAGAATGTATCCGGTGTCTGAATAGAGAAAGTTCTCTCCCGGCCTGGCAACGGCTTTCTGTCTCTCCCGCGTATAGCTGAGAAGTTCCAGAGGCGTCCAGAAACGATCCCGGTCTTTGATCATGTGTCGGTGAAGGAAGAAGCGTCAAAGTTCTCACTTTCGTAATAATCGTTTATCCCGGATGTATGGCCGAGCAGCTGCCGGATCGTTACCTCGTCCTGATAGTCGCTGTCGCCGAACACAAAGAGTCCGTCCAGCGTTTCCTTATCCAGAATACTGCCGGCCTTTGTCTCAAGGGTCAGCCTGCTCTGCTCGATGGCCATGAATATCAGTGTGGCGGTCATCAGCTTGCCGGCACTGGCGCTGTGAAAGCGCTGCCCGGCTGCGGTGCTGGAGAAGGAATACTGTATCCCCTTTGTCAGCAGATTCATGGCGAATTGCAGGGTTTTCGCCTTCTTCGCACTCTTGTTCAGCAGATCTTCAATTTTTGCCGTTGGCATGATTAATTAACTCCTTTGGCTGGGCGACAGATTCCTGGAGAGGATGAAAACATATCTAATAGATATGTCAACTGACTGCTGAAGCTCACCATGAAGACAGCAGGCTCCTATAAGGCCAGCATGGCCTTTAATGAGCGGCGCTTATGAGACGGGGGAAGAAATGCAGTGCTGAAGCACTTCGACTGCTGCGCCGCTTTTTCAAGACGTTGTTTTACGAGCGCTGTAGGGTCATGTACTTCGGGACGCTGCCAGGAAGGGATACCAGGTAAGCCGGGCCACTCACTCAAGGGGCTAAAACACAGGTCACAACGCTAAGATCCCGCTCGACTCGAAGACCCGCGTCATGATTGCAGGACTTTGGCTCTGGACACTCACTGGCAGCCTCGAGCTGCCGCCCGCCGCATTATGACCGGCAGCTTGTCTACAACTTGCATCAATTGAACATGACCCGGGTTTTTCTGTGCTTCCTGCACAAAACAGGACTGCAGTCTTTTTTTAGTCAAATTTGACCTCTTTGTTTGACAGCAACTGTTGTTTTTCGTTACTATTAACCCGTCTCAAGCAAATAACCGTCGACAGCTATTGCAGCCTAGCTCATCCACCAGTATTGACGTTTTTTGGGAAAGTGGTGTGAGTCTTATGGAGATCACAGATATCATCGTTCGCCAGCTGCAGGAGACAGGGAAGTTGAAAGCGGTAGTTTCCGTCACTTTCGACAACTGTTTTGTTGTGCACGATGTCAAGGTCATTGAGTCAATGAATGGCCTCTTCATCGCCATGCCGAGCAGGCGGACACCGAACAACAACTTCATCGACATCGTCCACCCGATCAACTCGGAGTTCCGGCAGATCATGTCGGACGCAGTGCTGGCTGCCTATCGCAGCAGCCTGCGCCAGCGTGAGCTGGAGCTGTCGGCCGAGAAGCGGCAGGCGGAACCCGAGCCAGCGGCCATGGCCTACTTCGGCGATCGTCCGTCAAATGGCTGAATTTCTATGTGACTGCCATTGACGGTTAGATTCCGATAACGTATTATCCCCGGGACTTTAGTTTTTGCGTGAACGCTAAGACTTCGGGGAGTAGGCATGACACTGGATCAGCTGCAGCAGGGAAAACCAGCGCACATTGTCAGCGTCGGAGGCGACACCGCGCTTAGAAGGCGCCTGCTTGATATGGGTCTGACACCGGGAACGGTGGTCGAGATAGATCGTTTCGCCCCGCTCGGAGATCCGCTGGAACTTTGCCTGCGTGGCTATCATCTTTCGCTGCGCCTGGGTGCGGCGGAGGGTATTGAGATTGAGGTTCTGCCATGATTCTCGCTCTTATCGGGAATCAGAATTCAGGCAAAACCACTCTTTTTAACCGTCTCACCGGCGCCCGCCGTCAGGTGGGCAACTTCCCCGGCGTTACGGTGGATCAGGCACTGGCGCGCAGCCGCCAATTCCCGGATGTCGAGATCCTCGATCTGCCCGGCATTTATTCTCTCTCCCCCTATTCCAGTGAGGAACGCATCAGCCGTGACGCCCTGATGAGCGGCCGCGTGGATGGCATTCTGAATATTGTCGATGCCACCAATCTGGAACGCAATCTCTATCTGACCCTGCAGCTCATTGATCTCGGCCTGCCGATGACGCTGGCTCTCAATATGATGGACGAGGTGGAGCAGCTGGGGCGCAGCATTGACGTCGCCGCGCTTGAAGAGGCTCTGGGGATTCCGGTGATACCGATCGTGGCCAGCAACGGCCGCGGTGTCACCGAGCTGATGCGCAGGGCGCATGAGACCACCCAGGAGAAACGCCGGCCGCTGCGTCCTGACCTGTGCTCCGGACCCGTGCACCGAGCTTTGCATGCGATCGCCGCCATGATTGAGGATCACGCCGAGCGCTGCCAGGTGACACCCCGCTATGCTGCGACAAAGATCATAGAGGGCGACGAACTCCTGCTGCCGCGGCTGGGTCTCAATGAAAACGAGCTCGATGCCTGCGAGCACATCATTACAGAAATGGAGCGCGAGCTTGGCACCGACCGCCTGGCGGCCCTGGCCGACATGCGCTACAGCTTCATTCAGCCGATGGTCGCCCAGGTGACACAGCAGCATGCTGACCGTTCTGAGATGAGCAGTCGCACCGCCCGCATCGACCGGGTGCTCACCCACCGTATCCTGGCCCTGCCGCTCTTTATCCTCATCATGAGCCTGATTTTCTGGATCAGTTTTGGGCCCATAGGCCTCAGCTTGAGCGATGGCTTTGCCGACTGGATCGCGGGACTGGGCCAGAAGACCGCCGCCGCCCTGACAACGGCTGAGGTCAATCCGGTCGTTGTCTCCCTGGTCGAAGATGGTGTCTTCGGCGGTGTCGGCTCGGTTCTGAGCTTTCTGCCCATGATTCTCCTGCTTTTCACCCTGCTCGGCCTGCTGGAGGATTCGGGCTACATGGCCCGTATTGCGTTCTTCATGGATCGCCTGCTGCAGCATATTGGGCTGTCGGGTTCCTCCTTTGTGCCGATGCTGCTGGGCTTTGGCTGCACCGTGCCGGCGGTGATGGCGACGCGCACCCTGCCTTCGCGGCGGGACCGTCTGCTGACGGTTCTGCTGGTGCCCTTCATGTCCTGCTCCGCCAAAGTGCCCGTCTACGCCCTGCTGGCCTCCGTCTTTTTCCCGCGCTGCCAGACGCTGGTCATTGTCGGACTCTATGCCCTTGGCATGCTGCTGGCGGTGGCGAGCGGCCTCATCCTGCGCAACACGGTCTTTCTGGGGGACTCCATTCCTTTTGTTCTGGAACTGCCGCCCTATCGCTTCCCTTCGCTGCAGTCTGTCTGGCGTGATGTGGCGCAGCGGGCGAAGGACTTCATGACCCGGGCCTTCACTGTGATCTTCGTCGTCACCCTGCTGATCTGGTTTCTTGAGACCTTCGACCCCCGCCTCAATGTAGCCGGGGAAGGGGACTCTATCCTGGCCGCTCTGGGCCGCCTGGCTGCACCGCTTTTTGCGCCTCTGGGCTTTGGTGACTGGCGCGTTGTCAGCGCGGTAATCAGTGGCTTTTCTGCCAAGGAGGCCGTCATTTCAGCCCTCCGCGTCGCCACCAGCGGCATGGCAGGGGGCTTTGAGGAGGCGCTGAAATCCCTGCTCACGGCCCCGGCCGCCTTCTCTCTGCTGGTTTTCGTGCTTCTTTACACGCCCTGTTCAGCCGCTGTCGCAGCCATGGCCCGCGAAATCCGCATCCGTTTCTCCCTGCCCCTGATCGTCCTCTTCCAGACAGTCTATGCCTGGGTTATTGCCTTCTTCAGCTATCGCTTTGCCCTTTATTTCGCGGATGGACTCTATCTGCGCGGGATTTTGACTCTGCTGCTGCTGGTCGCTGCCTGGCTGGGGATTTTCCTTGCCAGTCGACGGCGGAAACCGAATTCCATGAACGGCAAGGCGAACGGAAAGTAGGGGCGGGCCGGCGAAACCTTTGCGATGAGATTGCGAATCATTCGCAAACGTGGTACTGTGATCTCCGTTTAGAGACGGAGGTTTATCATGATGCTTTCAAACAAACTGCGTTCCAGGAGCGCCTTTCTTTTACTGCTGGTCTTTTCGCTGTCTGTGCTGCTGGCAGCCTGCGGCAGGAAAGCGGCGGAGACACCTGATACCCGTGTGCCTGTGCCGGAGGGGGTGACGGAGCCCTATGCCACCACGACGGAGACGCCTGCTTCGGATGCTGTTCGTACGGGAAGGCTCAGGATCCTGACCACCATTCGCCCTGCCTATGATTTCACCAGTAAGATTGCCGGTGACGCGGCCGACGTGTCGGTTATTATCCCGCCGGGAGCGGCTGTCCATGGCTGGGAGCCTGGTCCCCGGGACATGGTGGCTTTGAATGATGCCGACATCCTGATATCCATCGGGGCCGGCATGGATTCCTGGTCGGAGACGCTCGCTGCCACCCGCGGCGAGGAGCTGATTCAGCTGGAGCTGGCCCGGCTGGTGACGCTGCTGCCGTCGGATGGGGGTCACGAACATGAGCATGAACATGAACATGAACATGAGCA
This sequence comes from Bacillota bacterium, assembly GCA_030055235.1. Classification (GTDB taxonomy): domain Bacteria; phylum Bacillota; class Clostridia; order Saccharofermentanales; family Fastidiosipilaceae; genus JAEZYR01. Next base: position 11,787 of record JASGUW010000036.1, on the reverse strand, counting down.
TGAGCACGAACATGACGAGAGCGACGAGCACGAGCACGAGCATGAGCATGAGGAGGGTGACGAGCACGAGGGGCATGAGCATGACGAGCATGCCGGCCACAGCCACGGTGCTTACGATCCTCATATCTGGCTGGATCCTCTGCGGGCGGCTGAAATGGCACGTGGTATTGCCGAGCTGCTGAGCCAGGCCGACCCTTCCGGGCGCAACGGCTATGAGTCCCGCGCCGCGGAGCTGGTCGAGCGCCTTGAGAAACTCGACGCCGACTATCGCCGTGCGCTGGAGCCCTACGCGGGCAGGGCGATCATGCCCTCTCATGCTGCTTTCGGCTATCTTTGCCAGGCCTATGGATTGCGTCAGATAGGGCTCGAAGGAGTCTTCTCTGAAAACGAACCCTCACCGGCCCGCATGGCAGAATTGGTTCGTCTTGCCGCGGAGGAAGATATTACGGCCATCTATATGGAGCCGCTGGAGTCGCCACGTTCGGCGGAGGCGCTGGCCACGGAGATCGGCGGTCGCACGCTTGTTCTTGATCCCTACGGTGGTATCACGACCGATCAGGAGACGAATGGTGAGGATTATTTCACAGTGATGGAGCGAAATCTGGAGGCTCTGCTGGCGGGCTTCTCAGGTGAGTAGTGCGGCGGCCGTTGCAGCGTGGGGGCTTGTCAGGGCTGTAAAAACTGGAACGTGAGCTGAAAGCCTCTGAGAAAGCGCAGAAGGAAGAGCTGCGATCCATCCCGCTGCCTTACGCCAGCGGGGTGGATGCCTTACATTCTGTCAAGTATGTGACATCTCTTAAGAGTTCGTACCATGAAGCAGAGGTCGAAGTTGTGGTGGAATAGGGCCAGATGAGCGACGAAAACGCTGCATGGGGAACTGAGTCTGGCTGAAGATGTCTATCTTCAGCCAAGGCAAAGTGCAGGCCAGTAGTTCCTGCAAATCACGTTGTCCAAAGGTTCTGAAAGTGTGTTTGAGCCTCCAATAGCATGCTGACATGTGAATATTTAGAAAGATAGTTGCATATTCTTGCTTGCACTGCTATTGTTGTCGTGCATAACGGATTCAATTATTCGAACAAGAAGCAGCTAGACCCATTTTATGAACCCTATACGAGAGAAGCGAATGAGACATTACCCTCCGGTCAAGAGAAAACGACAGCATAGTGTCGTCCGTTCCACTTATCTCCCAAAATGTACGCCCACTGACTCAGGAGGAATTGGCGAGCACATTCGTTTGGATCCTATTTGTAATTCGGTTTAAAGACGTCAGGTGAGAAGTCTGACGTCTTCTTTTGTAGAGAAAACACGTGAAGGATTTCAAAAGACATTCAGAGAGGGGATTGCAGGATGAGATATCAGAGAAGAAAGAAAAAGACTGTCATGCTTGTGCAGGCACTGCTGATGGCCTTGCTCCTGCAGAGCTTTCAGCCGGTGTGGGCAGAGGAATTGCCGAATACAGAGTCTCAGCTCACTGAGGATCAGGATACCGTTCAGCCGGAAAGCTCCGAAGTGGCTGAAGTATCTGCCGCGGTAGATGAAACGGAAGAAAGCACGGAAACAGCGACAGAAACTTCAGAGGCTCAGGCGGAGACGCTCCCGGCAGTATCCGTAGAATCTGCAGATCCTGGTTCTGATACGTCCGAGAGTACAGCAGGAACTGTTTCAGAGGATTCTCAGGCAGAAGAGGAAGACGAAGCGGGCGCCCAGGAGCCTAAGCCCTTTATGATGCAGGCTCTGCCCCCTGCTGCCGGTGTTGAAATAAATGAAGTGAATTTCCCGGATGCGGTATTTAGAGCTCATGTAAAACAATATTATGATACATCGGGTGATAACATATTACAGCAGGCTGAATTGAATGTTGTAACCCAAATATTGCTTGAAGGAAGGGGAATCACCAGCTTCAAAGGTATAGAGCATTTTACTGCGTTGCAGACGTTTAAATGCGCTAACAATGAACTGACAACACTTGATGTCAGCAAGAATACTGCGTTAACTTCTCTTTCCTGCCAAGGGAATCAGCTGTCTGTGCTCAATGTTGACAACTGCAATTTGTTGCAATATCTGGAATGTCAAGGTAACGATTTGACCGTACTTGATGTCAGTCACTGCCATGTGTTAAGTTTTCTGAGGTGCCAGGGAAACAAATTGGTCACGCTAAATTTAAGCACAAAAGAGGGTAATGGTCTTAATGAATTTTTCTGCCAGGGCAACAACCTAAGTGCACTTGATGTCAGCAAATGCTCCAGGATGTGGAATTTTAATTGCTCATACAACAAGCTAACTACACTCGACGTTAGCAAATGCACCAGTTTATTTCAATTTGATTGCTCAAACAACAGCCTAAGCACACTTGACGTCAGCAATAATGCTGCTTTGAGAGACTTTGATTGCCATAACAACAACTTGACCACTCTTGATTTAAGCGCTAACAAAAACCTTGATCGTGTGTCTGTGCTCAATCAAAAATCTTTAACCCCCTTATATTCTGGGTTAATAGACCCAAGGCATCAATTTGATTTAAAGGAACTTGTCGGTGAAAACGTCGCGAAAGTCAAGGAAGTTATAGCTGGATGGAATTCTCTTGGTGATGCAAATTATAACCCGTTAACGGGGATATTGCATTTTGACCCGGATCGGAAAGTACATTCCATTAGATATAAATATGATACTGGACGCAGAGATATGAGCGTAACAGTTGACTTAATTTACAGATTGATCGTCACCTATCAGGATGAACGTGATAACGTAATTGGGCAGCCACAAATAGTCAACTTCGGATCAGACGCTGTACCTGAGCCCGTTCCTGAGAAGACAGGTCATACGGGTGAGTGGGATCATGACGGCAGAAACATCACTGACGATATAGTTATTAGGCCGAAATATACCATCAACAGGTATTTTGTCACCTATCAGGATGAAGACAACAATGTCATTGGGCAGCCACAAACCGTCGACTACGGGTCTGACGCTGCGCCGGAAACAGTTCCGGAGAAACCGGGGCATACGGGTGAGTGGGATCATAACGGCAAAAATATCACAGCAGACACTGTCATCAGACCGCGTTATGTCATCAAGAGTTATACCGTTACCTATCTGGATGAAGACGAAAACATTGTGGGGCAGCCGCAAATTGTTGACCACGGATTTGACGCTGAGCCTGAAACAGTTCCAGAGAAACCAGGTTTTACAGCTGAATGGAACCACGATGGTACAAATATCATAGAGGATACAGTCATCAAGCCTGTTTATACAGAGATACCGGCAGAGCCTACAACGACTGAGCCCACCGCTGCGGAAACTACGCCAGCAAGCAGCGAAACGGAACCAACTCAAAATGACGATATTAGAATGATTCAGCAGACACCATTCTGGTATTTGGATTCCATTGAGCCGGCACTCTTTACTTCCAATGCGGATATTGCTGATTTCCTCTATGTTACGGTTGATGGAGATGTTGTAGATGAATCGAACTATGAGCTAAGTGAAGGTTCGACGGTGATCAGCTTTAAACCCACCTACCTGAAGACATTGTCTGTGGGCAAACATCCGGTGGCGATCGTCTCTAAAACCGGTACTGCCCGCGGCATGATTGAGATCAAGGCACCGGCTTCTCAGAAACCAACAGAGGAAACGACAGCAAGCGGAACTACAGCGGAAACCGGCAATACGATACCCAAAACGGGTGAGAGCAGCAGAACCTACCAGTGGCTGGCGATCATACTTTTAGCTGCGAGCGGGCTTCTCATCGTTCTTATGAGGAAGATATCGCGACAGAGAGGTTAATCAAGATCTGTAAAGCTGACCAGTCATTTGTTGCGAAGAGGGGCCGTAGTTTCACGGCCCCTCTTAGTATTATGAAGTCAATAAGAAGACAGCTCTTCGGATACCTGCTGATACGTCTGGCTGCTGCTGAGCTGCGCCGTCCCTTTCATCGGGAACAGCCAGAAAAATCACCAGTCACTTGCATCTGACTCAGGTTGACGGTGGTGGAAGTCGCTTATAAGCTGCTAGAAATTCCTGTCATATGTATTTGCATCTTTTGTGGAGGCGAATCGTGTGACGTGAACACTTCAGATCCCTCATATACGGCTTGTCATTCTGCTGCGAAGCAAGATGACCATCTTTTTGTACAGGCTGAAGCGTGTTCGTTTGTTTTCCTTTTGCTTGTGTACACAACAGAGACATGGCCACCGAAATTGGCGGCCGTACGCTTGTTCCTGATCGCTATGAGGGCGCACCACCGAACAGGCGACAAAGGGTGAGGACTCTTTCACGGTCATGGAGCGAAATCTGGAGGTTTGCGCTGGTAGACTTTGAAGGTAACTAGTGCGGCGGCCGCTGCAGGGCGGGGGCTTGTCAGGATTGAGGGTGCCGGGAGAGTTTGCCTGGCGAATGTGAAAGGGAGAACCTGTGGCCAGCTGTCAGGTGGCGAATCGAGATCACTTCATATACCGATTTCGTATTTCTCTCGATCCTGACTATGCAAGGAGCGCCATGACAGTACGACCGTATCAGAATTACTCCGGGAACATCAGAAAAACTGTCCAATCAAGCCTGGATTCCTTGCCGATCACCACCACGTAACTTTCTCATTATATATACATAATATATCCTTTATATATCCTCGCACTGCAGCCAGCCATACCGCCTTCCAGGCTTGATCTTTCTCAGTGGCCCGAAAGGCTCGACCGGCCACCCGTCCACAGAGGTGCACGCCAAGAATGTCAGGAAGCGGGTGAACCTGCCAGGGAGATGGCTGGCAAGGAGAGATAGGCAGCGCGCGCCGCTGCACGGCGCGTAGGGTCAAAACAACGTGTAATCCAAAAAATGATTTGGATACCAGGCTGTTTTGACCACGAAAGCCCTGATTCTGGTCAAAACAACGTGTAATCCAAAAAACGATTTGGATATCAGGCTACTTTGACCACGAAAGACCTGATTCTGGTCAAAACAGCGTGTAATCCAAAAAATGATTTGGATACCAGGCTACTTTGACCACGGGAGGCTTGTTTCTGGTCAAAACAGCGTGTAATCCAAAAAATGGTTTGGATATCAGGCTACTTTGACCACGGGAGGCTTGTTTCTGGTCAAAACAGCGTGTAATCCAAAAAACGATTTGGATATCAGGCTACTTTGACCACGAAAGGCCGCGCGCGCCGCTGCACGGCGCGCAGGGTCAACTTAGCGTGAAATGGCTAATTCGATTGCCATTTCGGCCCATACTGACCACAAAAGGAGCGCTGCACAGCGCACAGCGCCGGCTCACCTTTGATCTCATTTGTTCAGGGCAAGTTAGTCTGGATTGCTCCATTCTTTTAGGAGATGTGATCATCATGCTCGTTGCCCGCTATGCTATCGCTTTCTATTCGTATTCCGGCAGTCTGTGAGGCTGATCACTTCGATGGCCGATCGTTACGACGGCCGATCGTTACGAAGGCCGATCGCCATGTAAAAAATTACGCAAGCAATTGAACGCAAGCAGTTGCAGAAATGACTTTAAAAACTCTTACATGCAAACTGAACGAAATCTGCGGCGCTTCAGGTGCTAGAGGAAGGCGCGGAAGAGAGCTTTTACCAGGTCCTGGCATTCCTGGCGTAAACCCGTCTCACAGGAACGGTTTGACAGGCCGCGGCCCTGCCTCCTATAATCGTGCAGGATTCATGGTGACGGACGGTCAGAACCATCCTGGTCGGTACAGAGAGTGCACGTTTGCTGTAAGTGCATCCGGCCCGGTTCTGGCGGATCACCGTCGCTTAAAACATGGCAGGTCCAGGTACCTGACACGCGAACCGTAGCTAACGCACGGACTGGGTGGTAGAACGTTCATTAAGAGACGTCCCGGGAGCGGGTCGTCTCTTTTGCATGACTTTAATAAATGGGGAGACAAGCGCTAATGTATCAGAAAGTTCCGACAAGCATGGATTTTGGCGGCCGGGAGGCCCAGGTGGCGGAGTTCTGGAAGCTGGAAGGCATTCAGGAGCGCTCGCGCGCGGCGCGGGTGGGAGGCCGCCGTTTTACTGTCTACGATGGCCCGCCGACGGCGAATGGCCGCCCCCATATCGGCCATGTGCTGACACGCGTGGTCAAGGACATTATCCCGCGCTACCACACCATGAAGGGGCGTGACGTTGAGTTCAAGGCCGGCTGGGACACTCACGGCCTGCCTGTCGAACTTGAGGTTGAAAAGGACCTCGGCATCAACGGCAAGCCTGAGATTGAGGCCTATGGCGTCGAGCCCTTTATCGAATGCTGCAAGCACAGTGTCTGGACCTATAAGGATGAGTGGGAGCGCATCTCCGAGCGCATCGCTTTCTGGGCCGACATGGAAAACGCCTATGTCACCTATGACAACGACTACATTGAGTCGGAGTGGTGGGCGCTGAAGAAGATCCATGAACTTGGCCTGCTCTATGAGGGCCATAAGATCATTCCCTACTGCCCCCGCTGCGGCACCTCTCTGTCGAGCCATGAGGTAGCCCAGGGCTATCGTGATGTCAGCGAAGACACGGTCTACCTGCGCTTCGCCGTCCGCGGCGAACCCGGCACCTGGCTGACCGCCTGGACGACGACGCCCTGGACGCTGCCGTCCAACGCCGCCCTCTGCGTCAATCCGGAAGCCCGCTATGTGCTCGCCCGCCGCGGCCAGGACCGCTACTACGTCGCCGCTGACCGGGCGGAAGCCGTGCTGGGCCAGGACTATGAGGTGCTTGACACCTTCGTCGGCAGTGAGCTCGTCGGTATTGACTACGAGCCGCTCTTCCCCTATGCCCGCGATCTGGTCACCAGGAGCGGACGCCGCGCCTGGTACGTCATCGCCGACGACTACGTCACCACCGGGGACGGCACGGGAATCGTCCACATCGCCCCGGCTTTCGGTGAAGACGACGCGCGCCTGGGCCGTGAGTACGAGCTGCCACACATCCAGTTCGTGGCGGAGGATGGCACGCTGACGGACGAGGTGACGGACTTCGCAGGACGCTTCGTAAAAGATGCTGACCCTGATATTATTGCGAAGCTCGACGCCGACGGCCTGCTGCTCGGCATGGAGACGGTCGAGCACAGCTATCCCTTCTGCTGGCGCTGTGACACCGCCCTGATCTACTACGCCCGCCACGGCTGGTTCATCCGCATGACCGCCCTGCGCGACCAGCTGGTCGCCAACAACCGCAGCGTCAACTGGCTGCCGCCGACGATCCGCGACGGCCGCATGGGCAATTTCCTGGAGGGCGTCATCGACTGGGCGCTTTCCCGCGAGCGCTTCTGGGGCTCGACGCTGCCTGTCTGGCGCTGCGCCGAAGGACACCTGCACGTCGTCGGCTCGATTCAGGAGCTGCGTGAAATGTCGGATAACTGCCCGCCTGACATCGAGCTGCACCGGCCCTGGATCGACACCGTCACCATCCGCTGCCCCGAATGCTCCGGGGAGATGAAGCGCGTGCCGGAGGTGATCGACTGCTGGTTTGACTCGGGCGCCATGCCCTTCGCCCAATATCACTATCCCTTTGAGAATAAGGAGCTCTTCGAGCAGAACTTCCCGGCCCAGTTCATCTCAGAGGCTCTGGATCAGACGCGTGGCTGGTTCTATTCACTGCAGGCGATTTCGACGGCGATCTTCGGCCGCTCGCCCTATGAAAATGTCATCGTCATGGGGCTGGTGCAGGACCGCGACGGTCAGAAAATGTCCAAGCACAAGGGCAATGTCGTCGACCCCTGGGAGGTGCTCGATCGCTATGGTGCTGATGCCACGCGCTGGTACTTCCTGAGCGGAACCCAGCTCTGGCAGTCCGCACGCTTCACCATGGAGGCGGTGGAGGAGGGGCAGCGGAAGTTTATGGGCACGCTCTGGAACACCTATGCCTTCTACATCATGTATGCCGAGATCGATCAGTTTAATCCCACCGGCCTGCGCCTGGAGGATCAGGAGCTGACGCGCATGGACCGCTGGATCCTTTCGCGCCTCAACCGACTGGTGGCCGCGGTAGATAAGGGGCTCGAAAACTACGACATCACGAACTCCGGGCGTAAAATCCAGGCCTTCGTGGAGGAGCTCTCCAACTGGTATGTGCGCAGCGGCCGCGAGCGCTTCTGGGGTCCCGACATGACTGCTGACAAGCAGGCAGCCTTCCTGACCCTGTACACGGTGCTGGAGACGGTCTGTCGCCTGGCCGCCCCCTATGTTCCCTATATCACCGAGCAGATCTATCAGAATCTGGTCTGCCAGGTGAATCCTGAGGCCGTGCCCTCCGTCCACATGACCGATTTCCCGACGAGCGACCCCAACTGGATTGATGAGAAACTCGAAGCCGGCATCGACGAAGTGCTGGAGCTGGTGAGCCTGGCCCGCGCCGCCCGCCAGGAGCGTCAGGTGAAGACCCGCCAGCCGCTGGCCCAGATGCTGGTCGTCTCTCCCGTCCGTCTGGAGGACGAGGACCGCGACCTGCTGCTGGCCGAGCTCAATATCAAGCAGCTGCGCTATGTGGATTCCGCCGCCGAGCTGGTGGACTACAGCTTCAAGCCGCAGCTGCGGACAGTGGGCCGCCGCCTGGGCGCCCTGGTGCCAAAGGTCCAGGCTGCTCTGGCCGCCCTGGACGGCCAGGAAGCCAAACGCCGGCTCGATGCGGAGGGTGCCCTGGAGCTCGACATTGACGGCACTGCCATCCGGCTGGCGGCGGAGGACCTGCTTATTGAGACAGCCCCGCTGGCGGATTACGCCACGACAAGCTCCGGCGAGCGCACGGTCGCGCTCGACCTTCGCCTGAATCAGGACCTGATCGAGGAAGGCCTGGTGCGTGAGCTGGTCTCCAAGATCCAGACCATGCGCCGTGACAGCGACTTTGAGGTCACGGATCGTATTCGTGTCCTTTATGATGCGAAGCCCGAACTGGCCTCCGTCATCTCCCGTCAGGCCGCAGCCATCCAGGCAGCGACACTGACCCGTGAGCTCGAGCAGGTGGAGGGCCTGGAGGGCGGCAGTGACTGGCAGATCAACGGGCATCCCTGCCGTCTGGTGCTTGAGCCATGAACCTCGTCATGACCGCCCTGCCGACAGCGGCGCTGGCCCTGCTGCGCGGCATTTCGCTCCAGAGCTGGCTCATCCAGATGCTGGCGGTCCTGCTGGCTCTTTCTGTGCACGAGGCCGCCCATGCCTGGATGGCGAACCATCTGGGCGACAGTTCCGCGCGGGAGGCCGGACGGCTGACGCTGAATCCCCTGGCCCACCTGGATCCGGCAGGTACCCTCTTCATCCTGCTCGGTGCCCCGGTGGGCTGGGCCAAGCCCGTGCCCTTCAACCCCAACCGCTTTTCGCGCCGCTATACGATCAAGCAGGGCATCGCTCTGGTGTCGATCGCCGGCGTGACGGCGAACGTCCTGCTGGCCATGGTGAGCCGCCTGCTCCTGGTTGGCGTGCAGCTTTTACTGTTTGTGCTGAAGACGGATGTGGCTTTGCTTAATAACATACTGGATATTGCCTATAAGTTTCTGGTATCGCTCTTCTATATCAATCTATATCTATGTGTCTTTAACCTGCTGCCCGTTCCGCCGCTCGATGGCTTCAAGTTCTTTGGCACCCTGCTGCCGAGCCGTATCTATTACTGGCTGATGCAGCGTGAGCGGATTATTGGCATGGTCTTCATCGGCATAGTCATCCTGGCCCGTGGTCTGCTTTCGACGGTGCTGCACACGCTGGCAACGCCGCTGATCTGGATCCTGGATACGCCGGCCACCTGGCTGCTGCAGCTGCTCGCGAGGCTGGTCCGCTGACGTCTGTGAGCGAAATGGAGGGCAGGGAAGACCGGGAGGGCCGGCGGGAAGGACAGAGCCGACCGGAAATCCGCGCCGGCTCTTTCAGCGGTCCTCTGGATCTGCTTTTGCATCTCATTGAGCGCGATCGCATCGATATCCATGACATCCCGATTGCCCGCATTACCGATCAGTACCTGGAGATTCTGGACCGCGACACGGAGCTCGATATGGAGCTGGCGAGCGAGTTTCTGGTCATGGCGGCGACGCTGCTTGAGATCAAGTCACGGCTGCTTTTGCCCGGCCGCCGCGAGGAGGGGGAAGAGGGGGAGCGGGACCCGCGCGAGGATCTGGTGCTGCGCCTTTTGGCCTATCGCCGCGCCCGGCTGCTGGCCGCCGTGCTGAAAGAGCGTCACGAGCGCTACCGCGGCTGCCGTCTGCGCCTGCCGTCGACGGCGAAGGCGCTCGGGATTCAGTTGGTGGATGCCGAGCCTTCGCAGCCCAGGCTCAGTGTGGAGCGCTTCGAGCGTGCAGCCCGGACGCTCGCCGCACGCAACCAGATCCGCTATGCTTCGCTGCGTGAGCGCCTGGAGCAGGTTCTGCGGCGTGACCGGGTGTCGCTGGTCGGGGCTATCCGTTCGCTCTGGCTGCGGCTTAGGCAGCAGGTGCGTTTGCTTTTTGACGAGATCTGGCCGCGTCGCACCAATCGGACCGAGCGCATTACCGGCTTTCTGGCCGTGCTGGAGCTGCTGCGTCTCAACCGCATTCAGGCGGAGCAGAACGTGGCGCTGGGGCCGATCTGCCTGAGCGCGGATCCTGGTGCTTCGCTGGAGCTTGATGACCTGGACGGTCTGGAGGGCGCCTATGACAGCGTGTTTGATGCTTCCGGCGCGGTGCCCGGCGCGGCTCCCGGCGCGGCAGGGAAGCAGAGTGCGGGAGTGAGTGACGGAGTGAGTGCGGGAGTGAAGGAGGATGCCGGCGATGTCGGATGATATGGCGCGCGGCCTGGGACCCGAGAGACAGGGACTGGAGCAGGAGCAGGGGCAGGGGCTGGAGCAGGAATTCGAAGTCGGCGAGGCTCAGTCGTCGGAACCTGTAGCCGGCCATGAGCTGGCTGCGGTGCTGGAGGCCCTGCTTTTCGCTTCGGGCGATCCGCTGGATCTGGTTGAGCTTGCCGATCTGACCGGGCACGCGCCGGATGTTGTGGAGTCCGTGCTTGAGCGGCAGCGCCGTGAAGCTGCGGAGGATCCTGGCCGTGGTATCGAGCTGCGGCGGGTGGGGTCGCGCTACAGCCTGGCCACCAAGCCCGGCACCACCGCCTGGGTCTCCCGGCTCTTTGAGCCGCGCCACCGTCCGCGCCTGACGCCCGCCGCCTATGAGACACTGGCCATCGTTGCCTACAATCAGCCGGTTACCAGGGCGCAGATCGAGTTTGTGCGCGGGGTCAACTCCGACAGCATCGTCAGCCGCCTGGAGGAGCGCGGCTATATCGAGGTGGTCGGGCAGCTGGAGACTCCGGGTCGTCCCTCGCTTTTTGCGACGACCGAGCGCTTCCTGCTGGAGACAGGACTGTCGGGGCCGGAGGAGCTGCCGCCCATGGAAATGCTGATGTACGACACGCTGCAGTCGTTTGAACACGAGTTTGAACAGTCGGGGCGCGGCGGGGCGGATTCGGACTGACGGGATTCTGGCTGACGGGGAGCGGGTTGGCAGATTCTGGCAGGCGGGGAGCGGATTTTGTGCTGACTTCGGGCTGCAGGGATCCGGATTTTCAATTGTGGATATGGAGTCTTAATTCATAGCGTGGGAGAACGTGCAGCTTTTTTTGTTCTGGACAGACGGCGACAGTTCAGACTGTACATTTGGCAAGCGTTACGAAGTCACAAGCGTGAAAAACGTGCAATCCTTCGCTCTGGATCCTGAATTCCCGCCGAGAATATAGCTACGTGAGCTTCTTGACGTTAAATGCCTTGTAGATGGCCTTCAGGCGTTTGGTTGGTGGTTGAACGATCCGTTGTCCAGCGATCGTGTGAACGCGATGTGCG
>JASGUW010000035.1 GCA_030055235.1 Bacillota bacterium | reverse complement strand
TGTTTTTGCGCAGTTGTGGTCTATTTTTTCCGCTCCTGCCCCGTGTGCGGGGCACCAGCGCTTTTTTTGTCCACCTGTGGCCAGAAATCGGGGTTTGTGCCCAGGTTTCGGGGCACAAACGGCTGTTTTTGGCCAGCCGTGGTCAAGTTTTTCTGCTCCTGCCCCGTTTTCGGGGCACCAGCGCATTTTTTGACCACCTCCTGCTCACAAACAGCAGTTAAGCCACGATTCGCACCTCGACTTTATGAACGGAGCCACATCCCAGTTCTCATATCCATCGCCCAGCACCACCCCAGCCACCAGCTTAAATTACAGTGTACTCAGGTTCTTGGCATCGGAGTGCAAAGCTCGGCATAATCATCGTAAAACCCGGCATAATAGTCGCAGAAGCCTCTAATCACCACACCCGGCAGTTGCTCAACCCTACCGCAACCCTGCCGCAACCCTACCGCAACCCCGCCGCACCCCCGCCGCAACCCCGCCGCAACCCCGCCCCGCCGCTCAGCACCCACAGGAGAGGACCCCCATGACAGACAAACTCACGAGCCGCGAACGCTTCCAACGCATGTACGAGCACCGAGACGCCGACCGCGTCCCGATCATAGACTCCCCCTGGGAGGGCACGCTACTGCGCTGGCGCTCGGAGGGCCTCGGCGAACAGGACTGGGTCGAGTACTTCGACATCGACCGCGTCGCCCACATCGGCGTCGACCCCTCCCCCCGCTACCCGGCAGCCACCGTCTCCATCGACGAGCGCTTCCACACCTACACCACCCCCTACGGCGTCACCCTCAAGCAGCTGCGCGTCCCCGACTCCACGCCCGAATACGTCGCCTTCACCGTCACCGATCCCGACAGCTGGCGCGCCGCCAAAGCCCGCATGACCCCGACCCCCGACCGCATCGACTGGGCCCGCCTTGAGCGCCTCTACCCCGTCTGGGAACGAGAAGGCCACTGGATCACCGGCGACTTCTGGTTTGGCTTCGACATCACCCACTCCTGGTTCGTCGGCACGGAAACCCTGCTCATCGCCCTCGCCGAAGAACCCGACTGGTGCCGCGACATGTTCGACCACTTCCTAGACATGAACATCGCCCTCTTCGAGCAGATCCTGGCGGCCGGCTATCGCCTCGACGAGATCAACTGGCCCGACGACATGGGCTACAAGCAGAACCAGTTCTTCTCCCGGCGCATGTACAGCGACCTCCTGCTGCCGGTCCAGCAGCGCGCCATAGACTGGGCGCACAGCCACGGCATCCGGGCACGCCTGCACTCCTGCGGCGACATCCGCCCCTTCGTCCCCCTCCTCGTCGACGCCGGACTCGACGCCCTCAACCCCCTGGAGGTAAAGGCCGGCATGGATCCCTTCGCCCTCAAAGCCCAGTATGGCGACCGCCTCGTCCTCCACGGCGGCCTCAACGCCGTTCTCTTCGAGGACACGGACGCTACCATCGCCGAAATCCAGCGTCTGCTGCCCGTCATGAAAGAAAACGGCGGCTACATCTTCAGCTCCGACCACTCGGTGCCCAACACCGTGAGCCTGGAGGAGATGGCAGCCATCATCCAGACGGCAAAAGAATACGGCAGCTACAGCTGAGCCGGCTCCAGCCACCCCCTAAAAACAGCCCTGCGCCAACTGACGCAGGGCTGTTCTTTCTAGCGGACCGGCTCCGGCCTTCAGCCTTCAGCCAGCAGCTGCCCGGCCGCCAGTGCCAGGAACATGAAGTGCGACGACCCCCCGCCCAGGACATACTCGACCTGCTGCCAGAGATAGGGGAAGACCAGCAGCTCCGGGAAGTCGGGGCGGATCAGGGCAGTGCCGGAGATGACACCACCCGGAATATAGGACCAGTCAGCGCGGTTCAGACCGTAACCAACCGTAGCCGAACGACTCCCGACACCGGACGCGAAGGACATCGTGTTCGAACCAGGATGGCAGCCAAGCACAAAATTCAGCGCATTAAGCAGCAGCTCGGCGTCGAAGACATCCGGATAGGCCCGGTGCAGGAAGTAGTACTCGAAGCCCAGGCGCTGAATGCCCCAGCCGGCGCCCCAGATGTAAGGCTCATAAGGAATCCCATAGGGCGTAGCGGCACTCTTTTGGGCAAATGATTTCTGCAAAGCCGGCAAGCCCGACCGCACTGCCGCCGTGAATCTGGCATCCGCCAGCTTCGCCTCCACCCGCGCGACAAACCAGCCGACCTTCTCGAGCGCGCCGGCAACATAGTCCGTCTCCGCCAGCAGATGCTCCCGGTAAACGGCCTCCCCCGTCGTCAGGAAGAGCTCGGACGCCGCGAAGAGCTTCGCATGCCGCGCCGCCTCCGTCTCACATACCGTCACCCGGAAAAGCTCCCGGGCCGCAGCCAGCGCATCCGCCGCCAGTTCATCGTTGAAGCCCGCCAGCGCCCGGGCCGACGCCGCCAGCTGTCCGGCCGTCACCAGCTCCCGCGGCGGATTGTCCTCTGTGAAGACCCAGCGATCGTCCTCGTCACCCGCGATCCCCGCCGTCATCGCGGCGCTGTCGCCCAGCAGCACATAGTCGCGCAGCCGACCCGTGATAATGCCGCGGTAGAGCCGGCCGAGCGCCTTCCAGCCGCCCACAACCGTGAGCACGCCGTGCTCGATCTGCTGCAGAATGTCGTTCTTCCCGTCCGGCTGATGGATCTCGACCAGCCGCCGCTCCTGATCGATCGTCGTCGCGTCGTAGTCAACGCCAAAGGCCTCATAGGCCAGCGTCAGGATGTAGACTTCACCCGCCTGCGACTCAACCCGCAGATCGAAGTCGCCCGCATCATGCCAGCCGCCGACGTTGAGCCCCGGCACCGGATCGCCCGGCTGATAGCGACAGAGCGTCGACGGCCCCTGCACATAGCCGTCAATGTGGTTGAAGTCCACCGGCGCCATCCTGGCATCGTCAAGATGGCAGGCCCCGTGCCAGACGCGATACTTTTCGTTCACGCGCATGTGGCACATCTGCACCGGCAGGAAATACTCGAGCACCGGCTGCCAGACACCGCGCTCGTAAACATCGGCCGCGATCCGGAACCATGCCGAGCGCGACGCCCCATAGCGCAGCTGGTATATCCCCGGCTCCGTTACCTCTGTGAAGTCAAAGTGCAGATAGCGATAGCGCAGGAATTCGCCCCACTCCTCGGCCGCCGCCCGCAACACCACCGTCTCTCCGCCCGCATCCAGGCGCACGAGCTCCGGCTCCCGCCGCGCCTCGTCGCGCGCATCGAGCTCGATCACCGCCCGCTTGGTCTGCCCCGGGTGATAGCCCAGCTGGGAGACCTGCACGACCGGCGCGTAGAGCCAGTCGGGAATCACGGTCGGAATGATGGTCCAGTGCACCGCCCCTTCCGTAGCTCCGGCCGGCACCTCACTGCTCAGCACAAACCAGCCATTGTTGTGGTTCATGCGGCCGTCATAGAGTTTGAGTTCTGTGCCATGACTTTCTATTGCGAAACGCCGCAACGCCTCGTCCGGGCGGCAGACGAAGCGCCGTCCCACCGCATAGGGCACAGCAATCTGGTCGTCCGCAATGATCGGGCTGTAGCCGCGGCCGCCGTCCGCCAGGATGTCGCGGTCGGCGCGGGCATCCGGCCTGGCAAAGTCCCCGGTATGCGCATGGTTCGACGGCAGTTTTAGCACCGGCCCGTTCGGCTGCTCCGGGAAGAAACCCGCCTGATCGTCCATCAGCCAAGGCGTGCCGACCAGGTCGCCCGGGAAGAGCTCCAGGTTGAACGAGAGCTTCCCCAGCAGGAAGTCCGGCACCTCACGGTCCAGGTCCACTTTTATCTGGATCCTGTCGCCGTCCGCCTCCACCCGCACGGTGTATTCGCATTCGAAGTCGGGATAGATCATCGGGTTGAAGCCGCGCAGATGGCGGTCGCGATCCGGCCAGGCCAGCCGCGTTGTGATCCGGTTTGCCTCAGGATCCACGGTGCGCTCGAGCTGTTTTGGCACAGGCTGCCACTGACCCGGTGTCTGCTCCAGGCGGATGTCGCCGTTGGTCGCCACACGATGCCCGTGCATGATGATACTCACTCCGGACTGATGTCCCTCTGGATAGATGTCGTCAAAGGCCATGACATCAACGCCACGATTTTGGAAGTAGCCCCGTTCCGGCAGCAGCCGGAAAGCAGTTGTCGTGTTTCCTCTGTGTTCCACAATACGAAACCTCCTTAAAGAAGTGCATTTATACTAGCACGATCGGGCGGGCAATCCGAGTACCGCTTTGAGCGTTTTCGTATGACCCCGCTGTGACAGCCTCTAAGCCGCCCGTTCTTCCGTTCAGGTGACCTGCCCGTTCGCTGTCAGGCTTCACTGTTCCTGTCTGTCCCTTTCAGTTGTGCTTGAGTTGTGTTTTTCATTTCCGCTTTATTCTGGTTATCCGTTTAAATTCGAAGAAGCGCCGCTCATATGATGGGCGCAGCTGTAAGAATGCTTTTCGAATGTAAAAATCGAATGGTCTGGGGATCAGAGATGGCAGACTCCAGAAGAATAGATGACGATTTGCTCCTGCTACCCTACTACCCTGAAGAGGCGCTTACGTTGGAGTGGTATCAGGATCTGGAACTGTGCAGACAGCTTGACAACATGGAGCAAGCATACGATTTACAAAGACTTCGCAGCATGTACGAATATCTGGCGGTGAAATGGACAAAAAAGCGAGTTGTGTCAGCAAACAGTGACACAACTCCAAAAGTTGGCAAATCCGTCCTCGATTTTGTCAAATGCATCTGGCAGTGATAAATATGACGCTATTGCCCACGTAGCGGGCAATAGCGAAGTTTTTGACCAGGGGGTGGACAAAAATCACGGTATTGCCCCGGGAAGCGGGCAATAGCGAAGTTTTTGACCAGGGAGTGGACAGCATCCTGTATTGTAGGTATAGGCAGATCCACTCAAGAGAGCGTGAATAGAGCAAACGTGAATAGAGTGAAGAAGAAGGATGATACCTCTTGTTGAGTGGATTTGCTTGGAACG
>JASGUW010000034.1 GCA_030055235.1 Bacillota bacterium | reverse complement strand
CAACTTCTATTTTTAATTGCTTCATAAAAACAATGAGTTTTTTAAAAATATAGCTGAAGAAAAGTGGCCACGTTAAAATGTTTGATAAAAGCGCGAAAACTGTGACAATGTATGTTTTTTCGTTTAGAAAAGTGAGTAACAAAGTGCTAAGAACAGGAGTAAATAGAGCTGCTGTAATCCAACAACGATTAAAAAGCCTGTAATATCTACTGCTTCTATTAGAAACACGAAAGTCTCTAATCAGTATTGTCGGAAAAAATTTAAATATGGAGTTGAGGGCATTATTTAATCTGTTCACTTTATAATCTCCTTTTTCTTTTTATCCCACGTAAAACTAGTCTTGAGAACCTTATGAAGTGAAGTTAGTCTCATGTGGAAAATAGATTCTAATTATAGAGCAATGAGATATTTAATGAAAAGGCAATCGTGATTATATTTTTATCGGTTTTGTGATGGTTTTATCGTAATACTACATTATATCTTTTGCACAAAAACTTGCCCTCGCCAACTTTTTTTGTAACTCTATCAAAATCTAAGTGAGATTACACCTAAATCAAACAGTATGATACGCAAAATTCACCTGCTAACATAAAACAGCAATTGAATCCAAATGGTTTTTTGGATTACACACCGCTTTGACCCCGCACGCCGCTACGCACCGTGCCATCTGCCATCTGGGCATGCTCATCCGCCGCCCGGCCGTCAATCGGCTTCTTTTTCCATCTGTTCACGCAGCCGCCTGGCCTTCTTCTCCATCAGCTGCGCCTGTGAGCGATAGCGCAGCTCGCGCAGGACGATGGCGTAATTCTCATAGGCGGTGAGCAGATTCTCCCTGAATTCAGGGCTGTCCAGGCTTTTCAGCAGCTTTTCTCCCGCAATCACCTGCTTTTCAAAATAGGAGCGGGCCAGCGAAGCTTCCCCGGCGGTCCACAGCGCATGGGCATAGATACCATAGCCGCTTACGAGCAAATTCTTAAACTCGTCGTCCGGATTGTTTTTTACGAACTCTTCCAGTAAGGGCAGAAAAAGCTCGAGCTTCCCGCGGCTGATCTCCCTTTCTCCTTCAGCCCACTCATCGGCGGCCTCACTCAGACCGTTGAAAATGTGATTTTTCACGAACTCGGTGGTGTCGGAGAACTGCATGAGCCAGCGGAGCCGTTCCAGGCCTTGGCCAAGAACCTGCAGAGCCTCCTGCTCTCTGCCGCGCTGCTTCAGAACACTGCTGTAGGCTAGATAACAATCCACCTGATGGGCGGCATCCACGGACGATTCGTGGGTCTCGAGCAGTTTATCGTAGAGGATGATGTTCTTTTTAATGAACCTGGAGGCTTTGGGCAGGTCCTCCAGTTCCAGCAGCATGGCTGCGTAATGATCCATGACCCGTGCCAGCATTCTTTGCCGCCACATGGTGTCGCTTTCGTCATCCACTTCCTCAAATAAGGGCAAGCCCTGCTCATAAAGCTCAATCGCGTCGGCCGTCCTGCCCAGTTTCAGCAGGAACTCGCTGTAATAGTTGTAGAGGTCGCAGAGCTTGCGGTAATCCAAATATTCATTTCTCATTGCCACCAGTTCCTGGCGGAGGGTGACACAGTGTTTATAGTTTAGATCGGCCTCTTCATGCTCCTCCTGCTCTGCAAGGAATTCGGCATGCAGGCGGTACGCGTCGGCCAGTTGTTCAAGCGTATCGGCACTGCTGTCGCCTTCCGCCTGTCTTTGTTCGTAGAAATGGATATGTCTCTGGCCAAGTGCCCGCGCCGCCTCCGTTTCGCCCAGACCGTTCAGAGTTTTTAGATAGTCCTGGTAGATAAAGTTCAGATGAGGTGGCACCGCGACTCTGATGTGAGCTGTCAGGTAATCTTCAAGTGCAGCAATGGCCTTTTCAAAGAGGGCTTTAGCCTCCTCATTCTGATCCTGTACGTATAGAAAGTCCGCCAGGTTTTGATAGCTCCTGGCCAGCATTATGTGGTATTCCAAACGATCCTCTGACGCTGCCAGTGCTGCGGCGAAGGTGATGTTCTTTTCGAACTCCCGGGCGGCCTCATCCTCATCAATCCAGTCCCAGAGGAAATTGGCGTAGAGATCGCGGCTTTTAAAGAGAGCCTCCTGATCGTCGCTGCTGCTGCTGTCGGCTGCCAGCTGCTCTCTCAGGGCGATCGCTTTTTTGTAGAAGCCGACCGCTTCCCGGGAATGATCCAGTCTGTGTAAAAAATTGGCACAGTGTTCGTAACTGATGGCCAGGTTTACCAGATTCTCGAAGGTCTTTTTGTTCTCCAGCAGCTTTTCGCTGATGGCGATGTCATTTTCCAGGTACTCCAGCGCCTCATAATTCTTACCCTGCTCGTCCAGGAGCATCGCATAGTTGTGATAGGTGGTTGCGATATTGGCCCGATCGTCATCGCTGTTGCGTGTCTCCAGCAGCTGTTCCTGGACTTCAATGGCTCCCAGGTAGTTCGCTTCTGCCTTGTCGCTCATGCCGTGATCATTCAGAAACCGGGCAAATATCTGCCGGCTGATACCGAGTTCGCTCTGGTCATCCTGGCTGTTTCGCCCTTCGACCAGTTCTTCCGCCTGTGTGACACTCAACTGCAGGAGAACGTACGCTTTTTCCGGCTCATCCCTATCCTGCCATTGCTGGCCCAGATCCCTGTGAAAGGATACCTGCATGTGCTTGAGCTGGTCGGGATCGGATGCATTTTCCATGTCATAGCCCTGAAGCTTGAGGAGTTTATAGGTCGCTCTTTTGCCCAGCTCGACCTGTGAACGGTCCATATCGCCAAGTGACTGCTGGAAGAGGGACAAAGCCAGACCCTTATCCCGATCTACGTACGCCCTGATGTCCTCTGCCCGGCTTTCGGCCAGGCCGTCGAGCAGGGTCATAAGCTCATATTCGTTAAGCTCAATGTCTTCCTCGCTGCGGTATAGCTGCACGAGCAGCCGGGTCAGCCGGTCCTGGAGCGGCTCCCGGTCGATCTGATACTCCTTCGCATCCGGATGGAGCAGCCAGTAGGCGCTGTAGCCGTGCGCCAGCGCGATCGTCTCTTCGCCTCTTATGCCAAGTCCATGCTCAAGGAGAACAGCGGCCGTCCGGAGAAAGTCCCCGATCTCATCCTCCGTCCAGTCAAACAGGAGGTCCAGATCGTCCAGCGGCAGTGGCAGCACGGAGGTGGCCATGGCGCCGAGCACGTCCCGGATCTCTTCCCGGTAGTGTTTCATTTCCGCGAAGTTCGTGCGGAACCAGAAGCGGTACATTTCTTCCAGCCCGTTCGGGAACTGTCGCATCACCGCCAGTTTCAGCTTCCCGCCGAGGACGCTGTCGGTGAAGAGCCGGGCGTAGAGGAAGGAGGCCTTACCGGAGTCGATCGCCCGCTCGACGACGCTGTCCAGGGTCGCCGCCCCAAGCGGCGGATCGAGCTCATTCAGTCTGAGGCGCAGATAGTTGCGAAGATCGTCCAGGTGCTCCGGGCGGCCTGTGTCCGCCTCATACACGAACGGCGAAAGAAGCGGGTCACGGGGCAGAATGGAATCCGGATCCCAAGTTACCAGGAAGCGCAGCCAGCCGGGCAGGCGCTCGGCCTGATGGAGCAGCACGCGCACCAGAGTTGCCCTGTTTTCGGGGAGAACTTCGTCCAGACCGTCGATGAGGACCAGGAAAACAGGATGGCTTTGGCTGTCCAGGTGCCCGAGCGGTGCCTCGAGCAGCCGCTCGAAGACTTCTTCCGCCGACTCTTTGGCAATATTGGAAACTAGATCCAGTTCGGACAGCAGTCGGGCGCGGTAGTCCGGCAGGCGACTTGCCAGCAGACAGACCAGCCGGAAGAGCCAGGCCTTTTCCGCGCCGGGCATGAAGTCACGTTCTTCGCAGAAAAAAGCAGCAGCTACACGATGGTTGTAGTGGCTTAAATGGGCGGCCCAGGCGCTTTTACCAAAGCCCGCTGCCGCGGTCAGGAAGCAGATCCGGCTGCCGTCCGGACTGTCCAGCCAGCCTTCGATATCTCTGGTCAGCCAATCTCTGCCGACAAAGTCCTGGCCAAGAAGGCTGTCCTGCCGGCCGCTTGTTATATGGGGCGTTTCCAGTGTATCGTAAATGCGCCGGAGGTCTTCGTCCCTGGTGGTGTAGCGGGGCTCTTCGAGCAGCTGGCAGACTTGGTCCATCCGCCTGGAAAACCATTTGGCGTATCCTGCCTGGTTCTTTTTCTCCCGGCGCCAGGCACTAAGGTCAAGCCGTGGCCGGTGCGCCAGAGAGGCGGGGATGTCGATGTCCGTTTCCGGCTCCAGCAGAAGCACCTGCATCTTCCCGGCCCCGGCGGCCAGGGCCGTGGCCAGCTCGTCCAGGCATGAGTCAGGGCCCTCAAGCGCCTGGCGTGACAGGGCGGCCAGACAATTGTCGCAGCTGCGGATCTGCTCCATGAGCTCCCCGCGCCGGGCAGACCCGGAACTGCGCCCGGATTCATCCATCAGGACCTGATGCCCGCGTTTTTTGAGTGCTGACGCGATGGTCCGGCAGAAACTTATGTCTGCCGGGGCCGCGATCAGGAAAATACGCTGTGGGGCGGTATTTGCCTTGGGACCGGAGCCGGGCAGCCTGTACGGCATCCGGCAGTTGTCGCAGAAGAGGCCTCTATCGGTGAACTGCATCTGAAAAGAACCGCAGTGTGGGCAGCTGAAGTTCTGGATCAACATGGGATTTTCCTTTCGACTCCTGTATCTTCGAGTTCCGGTTAAGTGTAGGTGAACGCCGCTGTCTTACGGCCGGGTTCGCTTCCGTTGCGTCAATCCGGCATGCTTCCTATCCGTTCTCGGAGCCGCCGGGCCTTCTTCTCGAACAGCTGTGCCTGGGAGCGATAGCGCAGCTCACGCAGGACCAGAGCGTATTGCTCATAGGCGTCCAGCAGATCATTCTGAGTCTTATCGTCTTCTGTCATTTGCAGCAGTTTCTCCCTGCTGGCCACATGTTTCTCGCAATAGGAACGGGACTTTGAAGCGTCGCCGGCTGCCCATAGATAATTGGCGTAGATGCTGTAGGTGCTTGCCAGTGAGTCCAGGTCATCTCTGTCTTTTGAGTTTTTCACCAGCCGTTCCAGAAAGGGTATAAGGAGGTCGAACTCTTGGAGAGCGGCATTCCTTTCGCCCGCTCTCCAGCGGTCAGAGGCTTTGAACAGGCGCATGATGATCCTGGTTCTCAGGAAAATGCGGTCGTCGTAGGACTCTGCCACCTGCCCGGCAAGCTCCATGCTCCTGGCAAAGGCCTGCTGCGACCCGGCATCCTGACCCAGCTCTTTCAGAATCTGGCCGTATATCTGATAGCTTTCAGCCAGATCTGCGGAGTAAGAAGACTCTTCTGTCTCCAGCAGCTTCTCATAGTCGGCGTTGCTTTCTGCCAGCAGCTCGGCAGATCGTGACAACTTGCCTTCTTCAAGCAGCAGTTGGGCATAATCCTTATGAATTCTGGCCCGTGCTCTCAGCTGCCATTCTTCGAATTCATCTTCGTCAAGCTCACTGCTGAGCCTGATGCCCCGTTCGTAGATGCTGCCTGCTTCCCGGCTCTCTCCCAGTTCGCCCAGGAAACGGGCATAGTCGCGGTATATTTCCAGCAGCCTGCTGTAATCTTCTGGGTCCAGATCTCCTTTGGCCTGCGCCCGCTCGTAAAGCGCGATGTGTTTCCGGTAGAGATCCCGCGCTTTTGTCGACTCTCCCTGATCCCTCAGGAGGTTCGCGTAGTTGCTGTAGGCGCTGGTCAGGAGAATGGGAACGTCCACTTCTTCTGCCAGTAAAGCATCATGGGAGGCAAGCGCCTTTTCAAATAAGGTCTGTGCTTCCTCCACCCGGTCACAATCGAGCAGGTAGCAGGCGTAGTTGTTATAGTTTGAGAACAGTCGGATACGGACCTGGCCACTGTCATCAGATGCCGCCAGCTCTTCGCCCAGGCTGATGTTTTTCTCCTGTTCGGTGCTGAGCTGATCCGGGTCGGCCACATTCCAGAGCAGGTGGATGTAGCGGTCACGGTTTTCAAAGAGATCCTGGTAATCCTCTTTTTTCTTACTGCTCTTCGCCAGCTCTTCCTTCAGAACGATACTTTTTGCGAACATATCCACCGCTTTAGCGGTATCACCCAGCGCCAGCAGCAGCTCGGCGTATTTATCATAACTGATCGAAAGACTCTTCTTATTGGAGGAACTGTCTTTGGTCTCCAGCAGCCCCTCGCTGAGGGCGATGTCCTTCTCGTAATATACCAGTGCCTCTTCTTCTTCACCCTCCAGATTCAGGAAGTTGGCATAGTTATAACAGCTTGTTGCCAGACGGTACTGGTCTTTATAGTTGTTTCTGCTTTCGTACAGTCGCTCATGGAATTCCAGGGTTTTCAGATGGCAGCTCCGGGCTTCAGAGCTTTCGCCAAGAGCCTGCAGAATACGGGCATACACCTGCAGCGTCATGCCCAATTCGCTTTGATCCTCGTAGCTGTTACGACTTTCCAGCAGCTCTTCGCCCAGTCGGACGGCATGTTTCATTACGTTACGGGCGCGCTCAAGCTGTCCGGTTTCCCTGAATCCCCATGCCAGATTTCTAAGTCCGACCATCTTCAGGAACTTGAGCTCGTCGGGGTCAGAGGCTCTGCTCGTGTCGTATCCCATGATCTGCAGAATAGAAAAGAGCGATCTCCCTGCCAGGGTGACCAGCAGACTGTCTCCCCTGGTATTGAGCATCAGGAACAGGCTCAGGATGAGATTCGTGTCCTTGATGACCTGCTCCCTGGCAGCCTCTTCTTCACTTCCGGACAGCAGGTGCGGCAGGGTGATGATTTCATACACGGTCAGCTTGTCGGATTCTTCATTTACATAAAGGTGCGCCAGTTCACGAGTCAGTCGCTGCCTGGCCTCTTCTGCCTGGATTT
Source organism: Bacillota bacterium (assembly GCA_030055235.1). Taxonomy (GTDB): domain Bacteria; phylum Bacillota; class Clostridia; order Saccharofermentanales; family Fastidiosipilaceae; genus JAEZYR01. The sequence goes on along the minus strand of JASGUW010000034.1, from coordinate 18,116 downwards.
GGTAGGTTTCAGTTCCCCTGTAAAGGAGCCAGATGCCAGTGTGCGGGTGCTGAAAGTCGATCAGCCAGGTTCCGGCTCTGTCGCGTTCATACAGCAGGAGTGAGGAGGCAGTCCGGAGAACATCCCTTGTCTCATCTTTCGTCCAGTGGAAGAGACGCTCCAGTTCGTATAGTGGCAGTGGATAAGGTGAGAAGACGAGCGCGGCGAACAGGTCGTGGAAAGCGCTGCGATAGTGTTCCGGATCGGGAAAGTTCGTGCGGAACCAGAAGTCGTAGACCCCGTCCAGCCCGACCGGGAATTCGTCAGGCTCCGTCGGTATTTCTTTCCCGTCCAGGTAGTTGTCGATGAGCATGCAGGCATAGAGAAAGAGGGCATCACCGGAGCTGATGATTTGTTCTACCAGCGTGCTAAGAGCCTGCTCTCCGTGCTCCTGTTCAAAAGAGTCAAGATACCGTCGGAGATAGCGTCTCAGATCGTCCAGGTGTTCCTCGCGGCTCTGGTCCACCTCATATACGAAAGCTGAGAGATCGGGGGCGTCGATCAGCTCAGATTCTGATTCTGCAGTGACCAGAAAGCGCAGCCAGCCTGGCAGGCGGCAGGCCTTAGAGAGCAGCGTCTGTGTCAGGGCGATCCGCAGGCCGGGAAGGATCTCGTCCAGACCGTCAATCAGGATCACGAGCGTTTCGCGGCCTTCGTCTTCCAGATCCTGCAGAGGATCCACAATCAGCTGCTCGAAAATCTCTTCCGGCGACAGTTCCGCCAGATCACGGACAAGTCCAAGCTGCGGCAGCAGCCGGGCACGGTAGTCCGGCAGGCGGCAGGCCAGCTGGCCGATGATCTGAATCAGACAGGTGGTATCAGACTCATAGATAAAGCTGCGCACGTTAGAGAAAAACGCGGCAGCGACACGCCGGCTGTAGTGGCTGTAGTGGGTGACCCAGGCGCTTTTCCCAAAGCCCCTGTCGGCGACGAAGAGACAGACCCGATTGCCATCTGGATTATCCAGCCAGTCTTCAATGTCTTTTGTCAACCACTCCCTGCCGACGAAATCCCTGCCAAGCAGTGCGTCCTGTCTGCCACTGTGCATGGTGGGCAGCCCCAGTGCCATGTAAACATGCAGAAGCTCGTCACTATATTCGGGGGGCAGCGGTCGCTCGAGTTTTTCAAAGAGCTCTTTCATCCGTCCGGAAAACCAGTCGGCATATCCTGCAGGGTCTGCTTTTTCCTGTTGCCAGGCGGCCAGGTCAAGCCGTGGCCTGTGTGCCAGAGAAGCGGGGATGTCGATTTCGACTTCAGGTTCCAGGAGAAGCAGCTCTATCTTTCCTGCCTTGACTGCCAGGGCGGCGGCCAGCTCGTCAAGGCAGGAGTCAGTGCCCCAAAGTGCCTGATGTGACAGGGCAGCGATTACATGGTCGCAGCTGTGAATACAGGTGATGAACTCCCTGCGCCATGACTCGTCGGACTTGTCCGCGCTCTCATTTGTCAGGACTTCGTGGCTGCGCTCCTTGAGAGCTGCCGCGATTTCCTGACAGAATTCTGCATCTGGCGGAGCCCAGATCAAAAATATGCGCTGCTGCTCAATATCTCCCTCATGATCAGACCATATCGGTTCAAAAGGAGTCTGACAGTTGTTGCAGATGAGGCCATCTTCTGTGATGTGGATTTCATCGGAACCGCAGTTGTTACAGATAAAAGCATCCAGGATAGACATGAGTTTTCCTTTCGACGCGCATGTTCAAGCTGATGTAATTAAAGAAGTATATAGAAACTGCCCCTGAATGGTACAGCCATCACCCATGCGGGCGCCGCGTCAAAGGGCTTACATCAGGTAACGGCTCTCCCGGCATCCTTCAGGAACCCGGCAACTGGCGGTCTTCGTGCAAGCTGAAATGGCAATCGAATTTGCCATTCCATGCTGTTTTGCCCACCAGAAAGCAGCTTACTGCTTTCTCTTCCTGCCTGCCATCTATTTGGCTTGCTTACCCGTGGTCCCGACAATATTGATTTGTACTCTGTGACTGTCGGAGACAAGGACACAAAAACTCGACGCAAGCTGAGCGATAGTAAGCTTTACGAATTTTATTACACAGGCATCCAGTCCGCCAACTTGTGATGGCAGTTAGACCATTTCACCGCATAAGTGCGTCGACAAGCTGGAATTCTATACTCCCTGCGGATCGTCGCACTCATCCGGTCTGCCTCCGCTGCGGCCCGCGCCGCCCGGTGACAGCCAGACGGGCCGCAGCTCCTCCGCCCGCCAGCGCCCGGCACCGCCCAGTATCCGGATACTGCGCCTCTCCCCGGGCAGCATGTCAAACCAGGCATCATCGAGGCGCACGGCGGCCGGCAGGTCGAGCGACACCGCGTGGGCGTAGCCGCTGGACACGAGGTGAACGACGAGATAGGCACCATCCTCTTCAACCCCGGTGATCCTGATCTCACTCGGGGCGGCCACGTAGTCGCGGAAGCAGCCGGTTCGCAGCAGGGCCAGGGGCGCTTCACCGCCGCGCGCGAAGACCACGCCCCGCCTGAGATCCCATTCCTCACAAAGCTCGAACTCCAGCACCACACGGCGGCTGAAGGGTTCGAGCACCACTTTCTGTACGCGGCTGTCATAGACCCCGTCGAAGCTCACATAACCGTATTCGAGCGCGAAGGTCGACGCCACGGCCGTGTCATTGATCCCTGTCACCTGTACCGTGCCGCCGGCCCTGCGCAGAATCAGCTTGAGCGGGGCGAAGGCGCGCTTCACCGCATAGTAAGCTGGCTTCAGATCCAGGTAGTAGTCGATGATGGTCCAGCCGACCTCACCCCAGGTATCGGTGTACATCCAGAACAGGGCGCCGTCGCAGTAGGGGTAGTTGCGGATGGCCTCGAGCGAATAGCCGTACATCAGCGCCTGAACCAGACGCGCGTACTGCAGATAGTCCCTGGTGTCGAGTTCGTCGGGCTCACAGTAGTGTTTGCGGATGCCGGCGGGGACGGTGGCCTTTTCGAAGGTATTGTTGTGCAGCTCCCAGATCGTGTCGCCGGGCGTATACGGACGGTCGCTGTAGTAGCGGCGGATCGTCTCCTCCGAGCAGGGCCCGATGTAGCCGTACTCCGAAACGAAGCGCGAGGTCACAAGGTCGTACTCCTCCGGCGTGATGCGCTTTTCCATGTCCGCATTCATGGTGCAGTCGCCCCAGTGGTGGCGGTCGCCGATCTCGTTGTCGTCCGGCCGGACACCGCCGTAGGGACTGCTGCGCCAGTAGGGGATTTCAGGGCAGTTGGCGCGCACGATCTGGGGTGCCATGTAGTTGTAGATCCGGAGACCGCCTGTCGGCAGCGTGGGATCCCCGCTCCCCAGCACCCCCTGATAGATTGACTGGTTCTCGTTGTTACCGCACCAGAGCGCCAGCGAGGGATGGCTGCGCAGGCGCTTCGTCTGATAATCGATCTCGGCCCGCACGAGCTCGCGGAACCATGCCTGATCGTCGGGGTAGAGAGCGCAGGCGAACATGAAGTCGTGCCAGAGCAGGATGCCGTAGCGATCGCAGAGCTCGTAGAAGATGTCGCGCTCATAGTTGCCGCCGCCCCAGATGCGCAGCATGTTGAAGTTCGCGCGGGCGGCCTCGCGGATCAGGGTCTCGTACTTGGCATCGTCCGTGCGGGCGTAGATGGAGTCGGTCGGGATCCAGTTGGCGCCTTTAGCGAAAAGAGACACCCCATTCACCTGTACGGCAAAACGCCTGCCTCCGACCGTATCCGGGGTCATGTCGAGGGCGATGGTGCGGATGCCGAAGTTGAGTGGCTTCGCAGTCACCGTCTCTGTCGGCCCTGTCACCGTTACCGTCAGTTCGTAGAGCGGCTGTTCGCCCGCCCCATTTGGCCACCAGAGCTTCGCGCCCGGCAGCGCCGCCGTGAAGTCCTCGTAGTTGACACCGGAAACTGCCAGCACCGGGCGCTCGTCGCTCCAGATCACTTCGCCTTCGAAGTGCACGGCCAGCGCCACCTGTACCTCCTGTGTGGAGATCGGCAGGAGACTGTCGAATTCGACCGTGAAGCGCACGACCGGATCGGGTTCGATGGCGAGCGTCACCGCCTGCAGCCGCGCTATAGAGAGATCGCCGGGAAGCTCGAGCCAGGCCCCCCTTCATGATGCCGATGGTGGCGACGCGCGGACCCCAGTCCCAGCCGTAGGCGTACTGAGGCTTGCGCAGCATCACGCGCGCCTTCTCGCCGCGGTCACCGCGGCCGCCATCGCGCTCGGTGCTGACATAGTCGCTCAGGTAGTCAAGTTCGGCGGGGGAGACGGCCTCAGCCCCGGCCGTCAAGCGCACGAGCAGGCTGTTGCTGCCGACCCTGAGCCAGCGGCGTATATCGCATGCAAAGGGATAATGCGCACTCTCATGCCTCCCGACCGCTATGCCGTTGATAAAGATGTCCGCCAGCAGGTCGAGCGACTCCAGGACGAGCCTCGCCTCCCGCGCCTTGAGGTCGGCCGCCGTCAGCGTGAAGTCGCGGCGCAGCCACCAGCTGCGGCGCTCCATCCACTCGGCGTCGTAGCAGTGGTCGGCGACGACCGGATCCTGGATGATGCCGGCGCGGATAAGGGGCAGGTGGACGTCACAGGGGAGATCGCCGGCGTCGAGCCAGTCATCCGCCGCCAGAACAGCGGCCGCCTGTTCACAGGTCCAGTCGAGCGGCCGATGGACGAGCCGCCAGTTCGTGTCGAGTGTCAGACGCATGGGAGGCCTTCTTGGTCGGTTTGCCTGTTTCTCCTGATCTGCGGAGTTGGCGTGCAGAGTCCTGTTGTCATTCTGAGGATAAGAGGCAAAAGCGGCAATGACCGGGAGCGGATTTCCTGACATGTTCAATCTGCAATCAACGGTATTTGTGCGGAAAATGTACAAACGGAGATTGGAGATGAGCAGCAGAGGTAAAGGGAGGTTCGCGCGACGGCTAGAGCTTTGCATACATTCGTGGCATGATGAAGCCGCCGCTTTAAAATGGCAGCACAGAGAAAGCAGGAGGATATGTTTATGGCCAGGAAGATCGCCTTTATTGGCGCAGGCAGCTTTGGGTTCACCAGGACGCTGGTGAAGGATATATTGTCCTTCCCTGCGTTTGCCGATGCCCACATCGCACTGATGGACATCAATCCCACCAGGCTTGGCTACATCAAGCAGGCGGTGGAGAAGATTGTGGCGGCGGGGAACTACCCGGCTACCGTGACGGCAACGGATAACCGGGCAGAGGCGCTGGAGGGCGCCGATGGCGTCGCGATTACGATTCTGTCCGGCGGGGTGCAGGTCTGGCGCCACGATATCGAAATTCCGAAGAAGTATGGCGTCGACATCAACGTAGGCGATACCAGAGGGCCGGCGGGAATTTTCCGTTTCCTGCGCACGGGTCCGGACATGCTCGCTATTTGCCGCGATATTGAGAAGTACTGCCCGAATGCGGTGGTGCTGAACTACACCAATCCGATGGCCATGCTCTGCCGCTATCTGCTGGCGGAGACAAAGGTCAATGTGACGGGTCTGTGCCACTCGGTGCAGGGGACGGCCGAGATGCTGGCGCGCTGGATCGGGGCCGACATGGATGAGGTCACCTATACCTGTGCGGGCATCAACCATACGGCGTTTTATCTGGATTACAAGGTGAACGGGCAGGATGCCTATCCCGCGATCCGCCGTGCGATTACCGAGAATGAGGCCATTTACAACGAAGAGCAGGTGCGCAATGAAATGTTCCTGCACCTGGACTACTACGTGACCGAGAGCTCGGGCCACAACAGCGAGTACAACGCCTGGTTCCGGAAGCGCCCCGACCTGATCGAGCGCTACTGCACCCATGGCACGGGCTGGAATCCGGGTCACTATGCATACATCCTGCATGAGTATCTGCGCCGCGAACATGACTGGGTGAAGGACATCGAGGACTGGCTGGCACAGGAGACGATCGACATCAGCCGCGGCCATGAATATGCGTCGTCGATCTTCAATGCCTGCTTCGGTGACTACACGCCCTTTGAGTTTAACGGCAACGTGCTGAACAAGAACCTGATCGACAACCTGCCGTACGACTGCTGCGTCGAGGTGCCGGTGCTGGCGTCGCGGAACCGGCTGCGGCCGTTCCACGTGGGGGCGCTGCCGGATCACTTGGCGGTGATGCTCAACACGAGTGCACGCTGCGAAGAGCTGGCGGTGGCCGGACTGCGTGAGGGTGACCGGCGGAAGGTCTTCCACGCCATTCTCTTTGATTCGCTGACCTCGTCCGTGCTCGGTATGCAGGAGATCAAGGACATGGTCGACGAGATGTTCGAGGCGAATAAGGTTTATCTGACGTTTTGAGGGTTCTGGTGATTGGGAGCGATCCCTGTTGTTGAAAAAGACGGGCTGCCTCATTTGAGGCAGCCCGTTTGTAAATAGAGGCGCGAAAGGGAGGAGCTTCGGAGCCTGTGGTCAAAACAGGCTGGAATCCAAATGGCTTTTTGGATAGCAAGCTATTTTGACCAGAAACAGACCCTTCGTGGTCAAAACAAGCTGGAATCCAAATGGATTTTTGGATAGCGCGCTATTTTGACCAGAATCAGGCCCTTTGTGGTCAAAACAGGCTGGAATCCAAATGGCTTTTTGGATAGCACGTTATTTTGACCAGAAACAGGCTCTTTGTGGTCAAAACAGGCTGGAATCCAAATGGCTTTTTGGATAGCACGCTATTTTGACCACCCGCGGCCTGTCCGTCCCCCGCTCAACCCCCGGTCGCCAGATACAGCGAGCGCGGATTCGCCAGACGGACGAAGCCGCCGCCGAGCCGGGAGGTGTAGAACCAGCGGTCCAAGGAGAAGGTCTTCTCCACGCCGGCATCGGCCACCCGCACCTCCGCTTGGGATTCGTCGTGGTTGACCTCGATTCCGGTGATGATCACCCAGTGCCAGGACTCGATCTCACGTACTTGGCCGGCAGAGTGGTTAAGGAAGGCGACGGGGATGTCAGCTTCCAGGCCTTCTGAAATGAACTGGATCAGGCGGCGGAAGCTGCGGCGATTGCGGCGGTGGGTGAACTTGACGGGGTAGGCCTCGACATCGAGGCCGACGCCGTGTTCGCGGGCATAGCGGCGGAGGCCGTCGGCGAAGGCTTCGGTGCTGGGGAGGCCCAGCAGGCCGGGGGTAACGTAGTGCCAGACAGCGCGCATGTGCTGGGTGAAAGCGCCGTGCTCGAAGACGTGGTCGGGATCGATGTAGCCGGCAGCGCGCGGGGTCTCCAGATAGGGGAGATAGAGGGAGACGAGCTGGCCCTGGCGCGCCAGATAGGCGGCGATATTGGCGGCCGCGACGGGGCCGCAGCCACGGAGACGGCGGTACTTGTCCTCGAACCACTGCTGGCGGCCGCCGAGCACGTCGCCGCCGCTCTCGTCGTCGCGCACCCGCAGCCAGTCAAGCCGGCTGAGCGCCCGTGCACGCGCCGGGTCGGCCGCCAGCGGCCGGGCATTGTAGCGTTTGCCGATCATCATGGGGCATCGTCCTCCCTGTCATCGTCATTGTCGGCGACTTCGGCCGGCCAGGCAACGCCCGGATCGTCGGCGCTGCCAATCAGGCTGGAGAGCTCGGCGGTCGAAAGCCGCGTCAGCGGATTGTCGCCGGGGCGGATGACCTCCCGCACCAGTTCTCGCTTGGCCTCCTGCAGGGCCTGGATGCGCTCCTCGACACTGCCGCGCATGACCAGGCGGAAGACCTGGACGACACGCTTCTGGCCGATGCGGTGGGCGCGGTCGCTGGCCTGTTCCTCGGCGGCCGGGTTCCACCAGGGATCGTAGTGGATGACGGTGTCGGCGCCGATCAGGTTGAGGCCGGTGCCGCCGGCCCGCAGTGAAATCAGGAAGAGATCGTTCTCGCCGGCATTGAAGCGGCGCACCAGGTCCAGGCGCTCGGCGGCCGGCACGGTGCCGTCGATATAGAAGTAGGGGCGGCCCTGGGCCTCCAGGCGCTCGCGGATCAGGGCGAGCATGGTGGTGAACTGCGAAAAGAGCAGGATGCGGTGGCGGGAGGCCAGCAGGCGGTCGAGCAGCTCGTCGAGTGCGGCGAACTTGCCGGCGCCGCCGCGGTAGTTCTCGACGAAGAGGGCGGGGTGGCAGCAGACCTGACGCAGGCGGGTCAGGATGGCCAGGACGCCGAAGCGGGCCCGCGCGCGGGCGGTCGGCTGCTTTTCCTTCGCAAAGGTCGTCATTTGATCCACCGCCCGCTGATGCCAGGCCAAGTAGAGGGCGCGCTGCTCGACGGTCATGTCGCAGTGGATGACGGTTTCGATCTTGTCGGGCAGTTCACGCAGGACATCCGATTTCATGCGCCGCAGGATGAAGGGGGCAACGAGCCCGCGCAGGGCGTCGGTGCGGCCCTCGTCGACATAGAGGCGCTGGAAGCGCGTGGCGTTGCCCAGGTAGCCCGGCATCAGGAAGTCGAAGACGGACCAGAGTTCGCTGAGGGCGTTTTCGATCGGGGTGCCGGTGAGGGCGAAGCGGTGGTCGGCGCGGATGGACTTGACGGCGCGGGCGGTGCGGGTGGCGGCGTTCTTGATCGCCTGGGCTTCGTCCAGGAAGCAGCAGGCGAAGGTCTTCTGGCGCAGCAGGTCAATGTCGCGGCGCAGGACGGTGTAGGAGAGGACGATGAGGTCGGCGGGGCCGGCGATGGCCAGGCGCTCTTCGCGCTGGCTGCGGCTGCCTTCGACGACCATGACGCCCAGGTCGGGGGTGAAGCGGCGGGCTTCGTCATACCAGTTGAAGATCAGGGAGGTCGGGGCGACGACCAGGGAGGGGAGCGGGGGGCGGCCGGCCTCCCGGCGGCTCTGGCGCACATGGAGGATGAGGGCCAGGGCCTGCAGGGTCTTCCCCAGGCCCATGTCGTCGGCCAGGATGCCGCCCAGGGAGTGTTGGGCAAGCAAAGCCAGCCACTGGAAGCCGACCTTCTGATAGGGGCGAAGTTCGGCGTGGAGGCCGGCCGGCAGCGGAATGTGGCTGTCGGCGGGACGGTGGAAGATGCGGTCGAGCCGGGCCAGCTCGGCGTCACGGGTCAGGGGGCCGGTGCTGTCGGCGTCGTCGGAGTCGTCGCTGTCGTCGCCGGCCAGGGCGGCGACGGCCAGGGCGCGGCCGACCGGGAGCTCCAGCTTCAGGCTGCCGTCGGCGCGGGTGGCGCTGCGGGCGCCCCAGCTGAGCAGGGTGTCCAGGACGGCCAGGACACTGGCCTGGTCGACGGGAGCCGTGGCGGCATCGTGTTTGTCGTCGTCAGCTGTATGGGGATCGCGGTCGGGGACCAGGGTCAGGAAACGTCCGTCGTGCAGGCGGACGAAGCGCCGTTTTTCGCGCGTAGCATTTAAGATGGCCTCCAGCTCCTCCCGGCTGTAGGGGCAGTCACCTAGATCAATGTCGATCAGCTGATTGTCGCGGTTCAGGCTGCTGCGCATACGGAAGGAGCGCGGCGTGCCGGTGAGCATGCGCTTCAGGGCCTCTGAGAGATAGATCGGATACTGGTCGATGAGCGGCGGCAGGAAGTCGGTCAGGAACTGGTAGATGGCCGCGTCGTCCGTCAGCAGCCAGATTTCGTCGCCGGGCTGGGCCTGCCGCACCAGGCGGTGACGGCTGTCAAGTTGCCGGAAACCGGAGTCGGTGAGTACCGTGCTGAGTGCCGCCGCGCCCGAGCGGTCCGGCATCACCCAGCGCCGCTGGCTTTCTGTGAGCGGCTGGCGCAGGGCGGCCACGATGGCACCGCCGTCGCTGTCGAGCCAGAGAGAGGGCGGGGTGGGCGTGGCGTCGATCTGGGCCGCCATGGCCGGGTCGATCTGGTGCAGTGGGTCGCGGCCCGCCACCGTGCGCTCGCCGAGCCGCTCGAGCAGCTCGGCGGTCTCCTGGTCGTCCAGGTGCAGCTCGCGGTAACAGCGGTTCAGGTATGCGTACTGGGGCGTGGCCATGATCCCGTAGAGGGCGCGGCCCGCCTTGTCGTTCGGTGTCAGGTAGAGGCGCTTCTGATAGAGGAGGAGGCGTGCGTCGTCTGTCAGCAGAAAGAGCGCGTCCTCTGCCGGTTCGGGATGGCCGCCGGTGCGGTCCGGGGACCAGACCTGAATGCCACTTTCGCCAGGTATCCGCTTCGTGTAATCGATCCGGGTGGTGTAGCAGGGCACGGGCGGGTCATCGGGAGCGCCCGTTGTGGTCAGGTGCAGACGGCTGCCGTTCGGATCCGCCCGGAGCGCCAGGCGTGGCGGCGGCCAGCCGCGGCAGACGATGGGGTCGATTTCTTCTTCTTCCAGAAGGATCGACCGGTCCTGGGCGCCGTCAGGCATGGTCATCAGTTCCAGCAGGCTGACCAGCTGCTCGGCATCCATGTAGACTTCGCGGCGCTGCAGAAGTGGCGGCGGATTGTACCAGGGAATGCTGCTGCTGTCCGACTCGGATTTTTCCTGTTCGGCGTCGAGCCAGCTGAGGAGGGCATGGTCGAAGGGGTCAAGCGGCTGCTGATCGGGCAGCCAGGTGAAGTACTTGCCAAGTTCCAGGGGCTGGCCGCTTTTGAAACTTTCGAGCAGAGTGATGGGTTTGCGCACGACATAAGGGCGCCCGCCTTCCCGATAGCCAAAGCGCAGCTCCATGCTGGCGGCATGGCCATAGGGGAATAAGTGCAGCGTGAGCTTGATGGCGACGGTGCTTGCGGCAGTGGGGGCGGGGCGCATGCGCAGGCGGCCCAGGAGTTCGCGGTTGACGCGGTGGGTGTGCCGCGCGGTCTGGCGGACGGGTGACGGCGGCAGCAGCTCGGTATCAGGCAGAAGGTCCGGACTGAACCAGGATTCTGGCACGGGTTCGGGGTCGGGTTCTGGTTGTGGTTCGGGTTCCGGCTCTGGTTCTGGCTCGGGCGGTGGCTCAAAGCGGTTGAAGGGATCGTAGCGCTCCTCATGCTCATGGTCGTCGGCACTTGAGGGACGAGCTTTGCCACGATCCTTAGCTTCCGCAGCAATCTGCGGCTGATAGGTCAGAAAACCATCGTCCGTCTCCGTATCCGCCTTCGTCCAGGGACTGGGTGTATCCGCGTCCTCCTGATCCCCCTGATAGAGCTCATGGGCACCATGGAGTAAAACGGCGATGACGTGCGCGCAGACACGGTCTGTTTCTGCGAAGGTCGCACAGTTACAGGCCACGCTGACCGGCATGCGGCGCTTGTCCAGCTTGACGATGACGTGGTACTGTTCCCGCGGTCCCGGGCTGACATTCGCATGGACATAGTGCTTCGCCCGATCACTGGCAAAGGTGCGCACCATTTCGCCCTGCTGAAGCATGCGGCCGCCGTCCCAGATCTTCTGGTCTGGGGCCAGGGCACGGATCTGGCTTTCGCTGATCGCGATGAGGGGGGTCTGACCCGCTGCTGCTGTTTCCGGATTTGCCATCACTCAGGGCCTCCTTTCCCGAAAGATGTCCGATCTATGAGTCTACCATGCCGAAGGAAAATTCAGTTAAAGTTCACAATGTTTTTTGCGTTAGTTTGCGAATGATTCAGACGAAAAGGCGGCAAAGTGGTAAACTATACTTTGTTACAGCAGCAGCAGATCAGAGTTAAGCCTGGCTTAACCAAAAACAATGGGTAAGCCTGTCTGATGTGCGAAATCGCGGGAGGAACGAGAATGCTTTTTGAAGAAATCATTGGTGCCTTTACGGGACAAAACCGCCGCAACCGTCAGCGCGCCGCAGCGATCGGCGTAATGCTGGGTGCCGTGGGCGGTGCCATTGCCGGCCTGCTCTTCGCGCCGAAGTCCGGTGCCGAAACGCGCGGGGATATCGCGAAGGTGTCCGTGAAGGGCGCGCACGCCGTCCGTGACGCCTCTGTCCATGCGGCGGAGAAGATCGCCGACGCCGGCGGCCGCGCCTATGAGAAGGTGCGCGACGTCAGTGTCTCCACCGCCGAGAAACTGCGCGAAACCGCCGGTGATGTCGGTTCGGACGTCGGGCGTCAGGTCCACAAGCTGCGCAATAAGGCCGCCCAGGCCGCCCGCAGCGCCGCTGACAAGCTCGAGGAAGATGAAGAGACGCGCGAAGCCCGTGAGGCCGGTCGTCGTCTGCGCCGTGAAGCCCGTGGCGCTGCCGCTGACACCGTAGCCGATGTGCTCGAAGATGCCGAAGAGGTCGCCGAGGACGCAGCCGAAGAGGCGTAAGCCAGCCGCTTTTACCGGCGCTTCGGCCGCTTTGGCTTGAGGCCGGACGACAGATCTTCGGAGGTGAGGGATGACGACCTCAATTGAACTATACAGCCTATACAGCGCCACGACCGTAGCGCTGCAGGATGTCTGGACGACGCTGCTGAGCCTGGCCGGCGTGGCTCTGATGGTCGCCGCAATCATCCTGATTGTGAAGCTGATCGGGACGCTCACGCGCATCAACCAGCTGGTTGACGATATCTCGCCGTCCGTGCGCAGCTCGCTGGAGAAGATGCCGGCGACCATGGAGAACGTCAAGATTATTTCAGGCAACATGGTCGACCTGACGGACGACATGGCGACGCAGGTGCCTGATATCGTGGGCGACGCCAAGGAGATGACCGGCTCTCTGAAGGAGGCCGTCACCAGCGTCAGTGAAACCGTGGCCGACGCGTCGGACCTGGTGTCCGGGGTGGTCGGCTTCTTCCACCGCCCGCGCTCCACTGTTGAGGCGGTCGGGGACGTGCTGAACACGGCCCGCCGCGCGACCAAGGTCGTCCGGCGAAAGGCGCGACGCGCGCGCAAGAAGGTGAAGGTCGGGCGCTAGCGCCACGACGGCACGCCGGGCGGCGGCGCGACGGACGTCGGCGACGGCAGGGTAGCGGCACCGACAAATGGTGCAGTAGCCTTGAATGGACGTTAGCTTAGCTCCCGGACAGACAGATTTGATCTGACACAACAGGCGCATGTCGTAGTTTCGACTCGACATGCGCCTGTGTTTGTGTGGAAGTTTTTGTATCACTTCACTTATTTTTCCGCTTTCCGCACTTCGATACAAGTTTTCCGCATAACGACTTATGAGCCAGCTTGATTGCTATGTCCTTGCGGGCACAAACGGTACTTTTTGGCCAGCTTCCGGGGCACCAACGCAATTTTTGTCCACCGTGGCCAAAAATCGGGGTTTGTGCATGGTTTCGCGGGCACAAACGGCCTTTTTTGGCCAGCTGTGGTCAATTTTTTCGTTCCTGCCCCGATTCGGGGGCACCAGCGCAATTTTTGTCCATCTGTGGACAATTTTTTCGTTCCTGCCCCGATTCGGGGGCACCAGCGCAATTTTTGTCCACCCCTGGACAATTTTTTCGTTCCTGCCCCGATTTGGGGGCACCAGCGCAATTTTTGTCCAGCTGTGGACAATTTTTTCGTTCCTGCCCCGGTTTCGAGGCACCAGCGCAATTTTTGTCCAACTTGCGCTGTTTCACCTACGCCCGCTCAGCGCTGCGGTAAGCGGTCAGCGGTGCGATTTTCGCTGGATCTATCTTAAATTCACGATCGATGGTCATCAGGCCGTTGACCTCCTGCTGGATGTCGGTCAGCTGTGTGTAGCAGAAACCGACACAGCCCTCGAGTTCGACGATTGCCTTTGTGATGGCGGCGTAGCGCGCCAGGAAGGCGGCCTCGTCCGGAACACGATCACCGTAGCCCCAGCTGCCTGCGACTTCACCCTCTCGTGGGGCAAACGCAATTCCGCCGTACTCGGAGATCAGCACGGGCTCGCCCCGCCACTCCCAGCCGTCGGCGAAGACCAGGCGCGAGCAGTTGAACGGCAGCTCGTTTGCCAGCATCCGCTGCAGTCCGCCGTTGTGGTAGCGTGCGGCGAAGACTTCGCCAGAGGCTTCATAGTCATGTAACGTGATCAGGTCGGAGTCGGTGTGCTCCCAGCCGTCGTTCGAAATGACCGGGCGCGTTGGGTCGAGTGCCCGCGTCAGCTGCGCGATCCCCACAGTGAAATTCTGCATGAACGAGATGACTCCTAACAAAAAAGTCCGTCAATCGATTTGGCTTGATATAGCGACGTTTCAGCGTTTTTGCATGTCGGAAAAAGGGTAAAAAATGGGCTAAAATCCGGTTTTTTCGAGAGAAAAGTCCGTCAGTCTCCCGAGGGAGCTGAGCCGCGTCGGGCAAAAAGCGGGAAAGCCTTGGAACTACGGGGTTCTGGCGATTTTGAGGAAAAACCGACTGACGGAGTTTTTGGGAGAAAAATGAGTGTATAATGGGTCAAGCTAGAAAGGAGGGTGAGAGAAATGTTGATTTCTCGACTCTTTTAACCTTACCTATAAGGAATTGATACTACCTTACCTTACCTTATTTCAACAACGAAATACGACTTTTAACCTTACCTATAAGGAATTGATGCTTGTATTGTGATTCCGGGATGTAATTGTACTTTTGAACTTTTAACCTTACCTATAAGGAATTGATACGTGGTGCTGCTGTGGGGCTCGGGGTCAGTTGGGGCGGGTGATGCTTTTAACCTTACCTACAAGGAATTGATATGTGAGCGGACCGTAGCAGCACTCGTCCAGCAGATCAACTTCTTGCTTAAACTTTAACCTTACCTATAAGGAATTAACATCTCCGTTGAGTTTGTGAGATGTGTTTTGGTCGCCAAGACTCAGTTCCCGTTCATACTCCCAACGGTTCAACGGAATGAAGCCCTGCCAACATAAAAGAGCGGGTGGCCACTGGCCACCCGCTCTTAACAATCGCCTTTACCCATCACCCACCATTCGCCGATCACTAACCGCTGGCTCAATTGCCGCGAAGCAGCATCCTTCAACTTATGGAACACCCAACGGACACACTGTTCGCCAACTGCCACCCACCTCGGCTCCCCCTCCGTGTCCGTGCCCTGTCGTCCGTTTCGCAGTCTTGTCGCTCGCCCCCTCCATTTACGCCCGCTCGGCGGAGCGGTAAGTGGTCAGCGGGGCGATCTTTGCAGGATCAATCTTGGACTCACGATCGATGGTCATCAGGCCGTTGACCTCCTGCTGGATGTCGGTAAGCTGCGTGTAACAGAAACCGACACAGCCCTCGAGCTCGACGATTGCCTTTGTGATAGCGGCGTAGCGCGCCAGGAAGGCGGCCTCGTCCGGCACACGATCGCCGTAGCCCCAGCTGCCGGCGACTTCACCCTCTCGTGGGGCAAACGCAATCCCGCCGTACTCGGAGATCAGCACGGGCTCGCCTCGCCACTCCCAGCCATCGGCGAAGGCCAGGCGCGAGCGGTTGAACGGCAGCTCGTTTGCCAGCATCCGCTGCAGTCCGCCGTTGTGGTAGCGCGCGGCGAAGACTTCGCCTGAGGCTTCATAGTCATGCAGCGTGATCAGGTCGGAGTCGGTGTGCTCCCAGCCGTCGTTCGAAATCACCGGGCGTGTTGGGTCGAGCGCCCGCGTCAACTGCGCGATCCCCACGGTGAAATCCTGCTGCGCCACGGAGTGCCCGATGTCCGGCACACCCCAGGACTCATTGAACGGCGTCCAGCAGATGATCGCAGGGTGGTTTTTCATCTGCTCCACGACAGCGATCCACTCCTCTGTGAAGGCGCGGCAGCCGGCCGGTGTGAAGGTGTAGTTTGCGGCCATCTCGCTCCAGACCAGGACACCGAGTGCGTCACACCAGTAGAGGAAGCGCTCGTCCTCCACCTTCTGGTGCTTGCGCAGGCCGTTGAAGCCGAGTGCCAGGATCGCCTCGACATCACGCCGCAGCGCAGCCTCGTCGGGTGCCGTCAGCCCGGTGTCGCGCCAGTAGCCCTGGTCCAGGATCAGGCGCTGGAAGAGCGGGTGGCGGTTCAGCCAGACGCGGCCTTCATGGATGCGGATCTCCCGGCAGCCAAAGTAGGACTCTACCCGGTCGAGGATGTGGCCGTCGTGGGATATGAGTTCCAGTGTCAGGTCATAGAGTGCGGGTTGACCCGGCTGCCAGAGGCGCATACCCCAGTCTCCGGTCGCCGTCGAATCGAGCGGCAGAGTCAGGTGGAAATGCCGCTCGAGGGGAGGGAGGCTTTGCGTAAGAGAAGATATGATGTTCCCTGCGAAGCTCGCAGTTGCTTTTAGTTCCAGTCCTTTAGATACTACGGCCAGTCCGTCGACCAGGCCGATGCTGAGCTTGAGCGCGCGTCGTTCCAGGTCCGTTTCCAGGTGGAGTCCGTCGAGCGCGACGCATGACCTGAACTCGAGCCAGACCGGCTTCCAGATGCCGGTGGTCTGCTCGTACCAGCAACCGAAGTTGTCGGGCATCCAGCGCTGCTTGCCGCGTGGGAGCTGGCGGTCGGGGCGATCCGTGGCGCGCAGGGTCAGGCGGTTGGGGCCGGCCTGGAGCAGGCTGCTGATGTCGAAGGAGAAGCGGTGGTAGCCGCCGCGGTTGTTGCCGGCCAGGTGGCCGTTGAGCCAGACCTGGCATTCGTAGTCGACGCCTTCGAAGTGCAGGACAACCGCCCGCTCCGGTGCGAGCTGGTTAGGTTGAATCGTGATCGTACGTTCGTACCAGACGACCGGGTGGTGTGTGGTGTCGCCGATACCGGAGGCGGCTGTTTCATAGCTGTAGGGGACGCGGATAGTGTGGCGTTTCGTTGCCTGGCGGAGGCCCTTGTCAGCCCAGCCGGCGCTGAGGCCGATGTCGTTGTCGTCGAAGGCGAAGTCCCACTCCCCGCAGAGATCCTCCCATTCCGGGCGGACGAACTGGGGCCTGGGATAGCCGGGGATGTAGCAGGCTGTTGGGCCCTGCAGAGCCTGATTGTTGTCGTTCATGTTTGTCGCATCCTCCTGTTTGACTAGCGCTTGCTGTGCCGGCGGCGCAGTATATTGTCACTGCGTGAGCGCTGTTCTGCCGGTTTCCTGAATTTGCTGTCCGGGCAGATTCCGAGCTTCTCATAGTATGCCGGATAGGCGCTCATATAGAAAATGTTCTTTATGAATTATGGTGATCGTCGTCAAAAAGGTCGGGATGTTCAGGGAGATGCGGAGGATGTCGGGCGCAACGGGCAGCTCATGGGGGCAGTATCTTTTACAGCGCCTCATGAAGTAGATCTGAGAACTTGATGTTCGCAGCCCCTGCTCTGGTATTCAGCCATGCCAATGGTTGGTGTCTTTTACGGGTGAGAACCGTATAGGCGGCGATAGGCAGTGGTATCCATAGAAAGCAGCGATACCATCGCTTCCGGGTGATTCTTCGTCAGCTCGTAGCAGTCGCCGGGAGCAGGAGGTTCTGTGCCGCTGTCTTCGCAGTCCATAAGCAGATTGGCGAGCAGATCGGCACCCATATCAATAGCGTCAGACAGAGAGATGCCCTGTGTCTGACGATCAAAATCGGGGAGCGAAACGAGAAAGGGGACTGCATCCTGATGCTCGGTGATGAGGATGGGGTAGACGTATTTCATGACGTGAGCCTCCGCGAGAAAGGGTGTTCATCCTGCCAGGTTTTTGGATGATGCTTGGGTCGCGATGTTGCTGCCGGCGTGGGTCTCCGTTCCCTCTCTGAAATACGGATCCATACGTTTCCGGCCAGGTGCCAAGTCGTATGCTTTCGTAGTGAGAGTGAATTGGACTTGAGAGCTAACAGGACAATAGCTAAGGTGAAAAAGGGGCGGAATCATCTGGTGCCTGGCCTTTGTTTGTTTTTAATTCCTAAAGTCCGAGCTGTCTGCTTGCCGGGACACAAGAGCCGGTTGTCCGGATCAGGCATGGAAGCGGACAGTGTGTTCTTTGACCGAGCATGGATCATCAGTGAAATTCATATGATTCTGCTGGTTGATGCCGGTATTTGACCAACTGGTTTGATACAGCAGGTGCTGATGCAGCTTGTGAGGCGCGCGAAGGGTGGGTCTTTCAGCTGAAAGTGCGCCGATTCCCTCTGATGGGCAACGGGTTGCCGCCGTTTTCATTGAGGTCGTCCTCGAGCCAGGACGCCTGCGCTGCCTTTCCGTCCTGAATCGCTTTTCCAAGAGTATCTCCTGCACCCGAACAGCCGGGAAGATCGGGAAAGGAGCAGACGAAGTCGCCGCCGTGGCGGAAAACGTGGTATTCATAGAGAAGGAAGGCTGAATCGATCTCTTTTATTCTCATTTCTTTGTTGAACGTTAATGTTGAACGTTGCCCGAAAAGGACAGTGACAGGGCTCATGTGACGC
>JASGUW010000033.1 GCA_030055235.1 Bacillota bacterium | reverse complement strand
ACACTTTCGGCGCTGGCCACTGCCGGCAGCAGACCGGCGATGATCAGCAGAGACAACGAAAGTGCCAGCAGAGCGCTTTTCAGCTTATATCTTTTCATTCATAGATACCTCCTGTTGTCTGGACTTGTAGATAACTATCCATAATGTAGTTTGGTACGGCAGCCGCGGCAAAGCCAGTACCGAACGTGTTGAGCTGGCCAACCAAATTCGCACTTGACAAGTGTGCAGTTTTGAAATATATAAAATGATTACCCTCCATAATCTACATTCCGAACGGCGGCAATCGCACCCTGCTTGGAGAAGGAGACTGCTCGTGGATACTCCGATCCAGATAGCTGTATGCGAGGACATGCCTGGAGATACAGAGCGGCTGCTGCGCTGCATTGACGAAAGCGGCATCCCCTCTGAGTACCGGGTTTTTTCGAACTGCGACGCTCTGCTGGCTGATTTTTCGCCCGGGAAATACGATCTGGTCTTTCTGGACATCTACATGAACGATGTGCAGCAGGGAATTAAAGCCGCTGCCAGCATCCGGGAAGCGGATGCGCTGGTGACGCTGGCCTTTACCACCTTCAGTACGGAACATGCGCTTGAGAGCTACCGTCTGAAGGTTTTTGCCTATCTGGAGAAGCCCGTCAAAGCCCGGGATGTGCTTGGGGTGCTGGAATATGCCGCCGACCGACGGCGGAGTGCCCCCTCCGTCAAGCTGCTGATTCAGGGGAAGTATCAGGATATTCCGCTCAAGAGCATTCTGTACTTTGAGTGCAAAAACCATGCCGTCCAGGTGGCCACCCTGAGCGGTGTTCTGCTCACCAGCCAGACAGTGAAGCTGGGAGACATCGAGCCGCTGCTGCCGGACAGCTTTTTCCGCTGCCACAACAGCTATATCGTCAATCTGCGTTATGTAAAGGAGCTGGATCAGAAGCTGAGAATATTCAGGATGCAAAATGATGATCCGGTGTATATCCGCCGCCCGTCTCTGGGCAGGGCGCTCAGGGCCTACGAGCGGCAGCTGTTTGCAATGGCCAGAGGAGAAGACCTGTGACCGGACGCCGTGTGATACTGGTCTTTGTGTCTGCTTTTCTGCTGCTGCTGGTCTTCTGTCTGATCGGACTCCATGCGGCTTCGTATCCGTTGGCGCTAGCGGCGGAAAGCGGCACCACAGACATCCGGCAGGTGGACTACGCCATTGAGGGGGGCGAATCCGGCCGGCTCGAGCTGCCGGCCAGGCTGCCGGACCTTCCAGACCGGACCAGAGTCACGATAACGGCCAGGATTCGTGAAGCGTCTGGCAGGGCTCTGCTGCTGGGCACGGTTTCAGCACCCATGGAAGTCTTTGTGGATGGAGATCTGCTGCTTGGCTACGGACAAAAAGGGCACTATCCCGCCTTCTTCAACGATCCGCCAATTGCCATGGTCATGCTCTCGCTGCCGCAATCCAGCGGCGACATGACGGTCACGATCAGCTACCTGTCTCCCGGCCAGCGCGGCAGACTGGACATTCCCGTCATCCGGGCGGGCAGCGAACGGGCCCTGCTGGCCCGCCAGTTTCAGCAGGACGGCTTTCGCTTCATCTTTTCGCTGCTATCCATCGGTGCCGGCCTGATCATGATTGTTGTTGCCCTGATCATGATCTGTAAAAAGCACCTGAACCTGTCCTTTTTATGGCTGGGGCTGTTTACCCTGCTGACGGGCACCTGGGGTTTGGGGGAATGCGATCTGGCCGTACTGCTCTTTCCCTGGCCTTCGCTGCTCCATGTCATGGTCTTTGTGAGCATTTTTCTCATCCCCATTCCGTTTCTGCAGTTTGGGCTCCTGGTGCTGAATCCGGCAGACAGACGGCCCATGCAGCTGGCTCTGTGGCTCGACTATCTATCGCTGGCCGCGGCGCTTTGGCTGCAGCTTTCGGGAACGATGGACTTTATCCGTTTTCTGAAATACTTCCAGATTGTTCTCATCCTGAATGTGGCTGCGTTTCTTTTCACGCTGCTCAGGGAATGGCTTAGTCATGAAAACCCCGCCGCCCGCCGCTTCGGCCCCGGCATAGTGATTCTGGGTGCCTTTACCATCCTGGAAATCCTCAATTACGGGCTGCATCTGACCAGTGCCTTCACCTTCTTCTTCCAGCTCGGGGTTCTGGGTTTTATGCTTTCGCTGGGCATCATTGGCGGCTGCTACGTGAGGGATTCACTCAATACCGCCCGGGAGAATGAAGAGCTGGAGCAGCAGATCGAGGCGGTGAATCTGCAGCTGGCGCTCCAGCGGCGGCAGTTCCGGAAAATCGCGGAGCACAAGGCACAGGTGGAAGCCCAGCGCCACGATCTGCACCACCACCTGGCGGTGCTCTGGGAGCTTTATGAGCAAGATGACCGGGAGAAGCTCAAAAACTACCTGGAGAGCCTGAATTACCGGCTGCCCGACGGAGGGGAGCCCGAGCTTTGCCAAAATTATGCCGTCAATGCCGTCGTCTCCCACTATGCTGAAATGGCAAAGCAGGCGGGGGCGGACGTTGTGGTCAATTTGACGGTGCCGCCGGATCTGCCACCGGAGCTGGAGAGCGATCTGTGTGTTCTGGTCGGCAACCTCATGGAAAATGCGGCAGAGGCCTGTGCCCGCATGTCAGGGGATGGGCGTTTCATCCGCGTGAACAGTCGCCTGCAGTATGGCGTGCTGACCATTGCCGTGGACAACAGCTTTGAGGGCGATCTGCGCCGGAAGGGCGGCCTTTTCCTGTCGTCCAAGCGGGACGGCGGGGGAATCGGCCTGAGCTCCGTGACCGCCGTGGCGAAAAAGTACGGCGGCAATGCGGAATTCGAGGTGAGAGGTGCGGTGTTCCGGGCTTCCGCCTATGTCAGGCTGGAGAAGGAATAAGTAAGCATCAATTAATCGATGCGAAGAAACCAGCTGCCGTCCGTTTCGACCAGCAGCCGGGCTCCTTCGAGTCTGGCGCCATGCTGCCCGATGAAGCTCTCAAGCACATCCATATCCTCCAGATAGAGGGAAAAGCCGGGCGTGATGACGTGGTCATGGGCGTTTTCGTCTTCGCAGAGGGGGAAGGCCTCATACCATTCGTCCCCGAGCGCCAGCAGCACGCGGGTGACGGAGCGGGCCGCCGTGTCGTCGCCGTCCCAGCGCACGTTCAGGTGGCCGAGTTCGCCGCGTTTGCTCAGTTCGGCCCGGCAGTCGAGTGACAGTGTCGGCAGTGACGCCAGGTCACCGGGTCCGAGCGCTGCCGGGTCGCGTGACGGCGCCGGCAGCACCGGCGTGCCCTGGAGCCAGGAGGCCAGGTTGCGCTCGGCGATCAGCAGCAGGATCCGGTCGCAGCCACTGGCGGCGGCGGTCGTCAGCGCGTGCGGGAAGGCGCGGTCGTAGTCGACGGCGGCGAAGAGGCGGCTCCAGATGTCGACGAGCACGTTCGAAAAGGAGTCGCGGATGGTGTAGAGGTGGCCGCTGCCGTCGGGGGCCAGCGTCGCGAAGCGCACGTCCTCGACACTGCGCACGGCACGGGTGAACTGGTACGTCTGTGGGAGATCCAGATAGCACTGCCAGTCGTGGGTCACGCGGTCAGGGTAGTACATGCGCGCCAGGTCAGCGGGCCAGTCGTGGCGCCAGACCGTCGGAGCCAGGGCGCGGAGAGCCTCCTGGTCCACCTCCATGGCTTGGCCGAGAACCGCCGCCGCCAGCTGGGCGCCCTCCTGGTTCCAGTGTGAGTCCAGGGCGTGGTAGAGGCCGTGTTCGCCGGCCGCAGTTTTGGCGGCCCGGAGCGGGGTCTCCAGATCGATCCAGTCGACCTTGGGCGCTGTGGCGGCGAGCTCGGCCCCCAGCCGCTCGATGTGCCGCGCCGGCTCGGCGGGGGCCAGCCAGCGTTCGAGCCAGACGGGCATCTTTTCGGGGTAGAGCGTGGCCTTGTTGGGAGCCAGAGCGACATGGAAGCGGATGTCCTGCCGGGCCAGGTACTCGCGCTCAAGCTCCAGCGTGCGGGCGATGCGCCGCAGATCCAGGTCCGTGAGCGGGCTGCTGCCGCTATGGTCGGGGAGGGTTTCTGCGAAGAAGAGCCAGCCGTCCCGTCCGACGACGATGCGCTCGCTGCCTGAGCTGTGAAAGAGCGTCTGCTGGGCACGGTTCCAGAGAGAGACCAGCGAGCTGCGCCAGGGGAAGCTGCGCTCCCACCAGGCCTCGAAGTCCTGCGGCAGCGCGGTGTTGACGCGGCCGTCGCGCATGAGCGCGGGCGCAGCGACCTCATCGCCGTAGGAATGGTCGGTGCCGCGCAGGCCCGTGATCCAGCTCAGGGGGACGATGGCGATCGACAGACAGAAGACGGCGATCCACAGGAGGGAGTGGCGGGCTTCGCGTAAATTCTTCATTAGAAACGAAAATAGATAAAGGGATTGTAGGTCGCGGCGGAGAGGTTCAGCAGGCAGACGAGCCAGAGTCCGGCTGTCAGGGCGTAGCGCGGCAGCGTGCGGCGCAGGCGTACGGGCGGCAGCAGGGCGATGACGGCGGCCAGGACGAGCAGCAGCAGAGCCCAGGGGGAGAGCAGGGGGGCCAGCCGGGCGCGGTCAAGAGCGCTGGAGGCATGGGGCCAGAACATGCGGCCGAGCAGGGCGAAGCCCTGGGCCAGGGTGTCGGCGCGGAAGATCACGAAGCCGGTGATGGCAACCAGCAGGGTGTAACAGCGGGCGACCAGGCGCGGCCATTGGGCGGGCTTCAGCAGATGATGTTCCAGCATCAGGAAGAGGCCGTGGAAGAGGCCCCAGACCAGGAAGGTCAGGTTGGCGCCGTGCCAGAGCCCGGTCAGGGTGAAGACGATGAGGCGGTTGCGCAGGGTAGAGAGGGTGCCGCGGCGGTTGCCGCCCAGGGGGATGTAGACGTAGGAACGAAACCAGGAGGTCAGCGACATGTGCCAGCGCCGCCAGAAGTCCTGGACGCCCAGGGCGCGGTAGGGCTGCTCGAAGTTTTCCTTGAAATGGAAGCCGAACATGCGGCCGAGTCCTATCGCCATATCGGAGTAGCCGGCGAAGTCGAAGAAGATCTGCAGGGCATAAGCGATCGCGATGAGCCAGGCGGTGAGGGTGGAGGGTTCGGGCTGCTCGATCAGGCGGTCGACGATGAGGGCGCAGTTGTTGGCGAGCAGGAGCTTCCTGGCGAAGCCGACCACGAAGCGCGCCATGCCCTCCGCGACATCCTCCGGGCTGCGGCTGCGCGACTCGATCTCTTCGGCGACATCGGCATAGCGGACGATGGGGCCGGCGATGAGCTGCGGGAAGAGGACGATATAGAGCAGGACGCGGGCGTATTTGGGCTGCGCCGGGACCTCGTCACGATAGACATCAATGACATAGGACAGGGCCTGGAAGGTGTAGAAACTGATGCCGATGGGCAGGGGCAGATGTGGCAGCGGCAGGTGGAGGCCGGTCAGGCTGTTGATGGTGGCCAGCAGGAAGTCGGTGTACTTGAAGACGACGAGCAGGCCGATGTTGATGATGACGGCGGCCTGGATGACGCCGCGGCGTTTGACGCGCAGGGCGAGCTGCCAGTTGATGAGGCTGGAGGCAAGCATCAGCAGGACATAGATGGGCTCACCCCAGGCATAGAAGATGAGGCTCATCACAAGCAGCATGGCGTTGTGCCAGCGCCTGGGGAGGACGACACTCAGCAGCAGCGTGAGCGGCAGAAAAAGAAAAACGAAGACGGGTGAGCTGAAAACCATCGGCGTGGTGCGGGCGGCTGGCTGTTAACGCTCGAAGACGCCGTAGTAGGCGATCGAAGTGACGCGGTCCTGAACCGTGACGATAGCGAGCTCAGTTTTGCCCTTCGTGTAGGTGAAGGCGCCGACACTTTCGCGCCGCTCGGTGCCGTAGAGGCGGTCGACATCGGCGCGCTCGGCCCCGATCACGAGACCCTCCGGCGTTTTCGCCGTCTCATCGGTCAGAAAGATCGCCGCCACCACGCGTTCGCCGCGGTAGCTGCCGACATAGACCTCAATGCCCGGGAAGGCGTAGACCTCATCCTCACCCTCAAAGAGGCAGGAGGGAGCCTTAAAGACGTTGGCCGGTTCGGGCAGTTTGGGCAGGATGTCATCGGCGCGGGCGGCCAGGGGGATCTGGATGCCATTGTAGGCGAAGACATAGCCGTCGGCCGCGGGTGCCGCTGTCGTTGTGGCGGGCGTGGAGGAGCAGGCGGTGGCGGCCAGGAGCAGCAGGATGGCCATGAGGCAGGCTGCTGCCAGGCGGGCGGGCGGTCGTGGGGTGGGTTTCGCGTACATATTTACTCTCTCAGTCCTGATTGGGGAGGGGTTTGGGGTCCTTGTAAATGGTGGGATAGCCGCGCGGCGTGGCCCAGTTTGTCGTCATCTCATAGGAGGCCATAAAGAAGATGTTGACGATGTCACAGACCAGGTGCTCGTAGTTCTGAATGCTCAGCCAGCAGTGGCGGGCGTCGTAGTTGGTCATGATGGTGGAGTTGACGCCGAGGCGGCGCAGCAGGGCCTTCATGGCGAAGGTCGCCGTGTAGCAGTCGCCGGTGCGCCGCGAGAGGGCATCATAGGCGCCCTCCACCCAGCGGGTGCGGTTGTCCTGGACCTTGTACTTGATGTTTTCCTGGCACCACCAGAAGCAGGCGTCCATGGCCTTGAATTCGTCCAGCGCTGCGACGCCGAGCTCGTTCAGAATGGAGTCGGCCAGGCTGTCGAGTTCGGCGCTGCCGGTCGACTGCTTGCCGGTGAAGGGGGGGATCGGGGCGACGACCGTTGTCGGGGCTTCTGTCGGGGGATCGGTCGGCTCGGGGGTGGTCGGGGCTTCTGTGGTGGTCGGTTCCGGGGTGGTGGTCGGGGCTTGTGTGGTGGTGGGTGCCGGGGTGGTGGTCGGAGCTTCCGTGGTGGTGGGCGCCGGGGTGGTCGTCACGGACGCGGTGGTCGTCGCGTCAACGGCCGGCAGGCGCTCGCCGCGCCCCGCCTGTACCGTGGTCAGCACGATGATGAGAACGAAAACGACTATGAGCTCCAGCAGCAGGATGCGGTTGAGGCGGCTGCGGCCAAGGCGTTTCAGGAACGAACGGGACTGGGTCGGCTGGTTCATGGCGATCGCGGCACTTTCTACAAGGATATTTGGGGTGCAGACGTTAGTATATAGTATTTGAAAGCGTTTGGAGCGCCGCGGGGTGCCGTTGGCTTGAGATTTGAGGTGCCGCTGGGGTGCTCGTGGGTGCGATGTGGCGGGGCCGCTGGGGTGGCGTTTGGGCTGCGGCAGCTGTGATGTTTGGGCGCTGCCGGGCAGGGACATTTGAGACATCGCGGGCGATGATCATGAGATATCGCGGGCGATGATCATGAGGTGCCGCGGGCAGGGAGGGAAGCATGACTTTGACTACACAACGACCGATCCGCTGGGGTCTTTTGGGAGCGGGTGTTATTTCCGGCAAGTTTGCCACCGGCCTCTCCGTACTTCCCGACGCCGAGCTCACGGCCATTGCCGCCCGTGATGGGGAGCGTGCTGCGGCCTTTGCCGCGCGCCATGGCGTGCGACGTCACTATGCCGGTTATGAGGCTCTGTTTGCAGATCCAGAGATTGATGTCGTCTATATCGGTGTCATCCATCCTGAACACTATCCACTGGCGCTGCGGGCGCTGGAGGCCGGCAAGCACCTGTTGGTGGAGAAACCCTTCACCATGAACCGTGCTCAGGCGGCCCGTGTCTTAGCACTGGCCCGGGAACGGCGCCGCTTCGTGATGGAAGCCATGTGGACGCGCTTCAACCCCGTGAGTCTGCGGGTGCGGGACTGGGTGCGGGAGGGACGCAT
This sequence comes from Bacillota bacterium, assembly GCA_030055235.1. Lineage (GTDB taxonomy): Bacteria > Bacillota > Clostridia > Saccharofermentanales > Fastidiosipilaceae > JAEZYR01. The sequence continues at coordinate 1,426 of JASGUW010000033.1, read as the reverse complement.
CGGGACACTGCGGCTTGTGCGGGCGGCCTTCGGCTACAACGTCGGCGAGACGGCTGCGGCGCGTGAGGGCCGGGCGCTGAAACGGGAGCTTGGCGGTGGGGCGCTGCTGGATGTCGGGATTTACACGCTTTCGCTCGCGGGTCTGCTTTTGGGCTGGGAGCCGGATCGGGTGCGGGGGGTCGCGGATCTCGACCCGGTGACGGGTGTGGATCGTGTTGCCAGTGTCCAGCTGGCTTATCCGAGCGGCGCTGTCTGCGAGCTGAGTTCGGCGGTCGCCTGTGCCCTCGACCACTCCGCCTGGATCTACGGCACGGAGGGTGTCATTGAGATCCCGCGTTTCTGGAATCCTTTTGAGGCCGTGATCCGCCGTACGGATGATGTTTCGGAGGCGACGCCGCTGGATCGGGTTTACGGTCTGCCGTCGGGTGGGGCCGTCGAGCGCTTCCGCCCTGAGATCGTCGGGAACGCCTACGGCTATGAAGCCGCCGAGGTCATGCGCTGCATTCGCGCTGGTCTGACGGAGAGCCCTGACATGACGCACGCCGAGACGCTCGCCTGGATGGGCGTGATGGACCGGCTGCGCACTGACTGGGGCCTGGATTACGGTGAGGCGGAGCGGGTCTAGGGCCGGGATTTTGGATGGGGCCGGGATTCTGGGCGAAACCGGGATTATGGTCAGTGAGACCGAGCTGGTGTACGGCCGGGGTTTCGGGTGAGATGTACGGACAATTGGTATTTGCCGACGATCCGGGGTGGTATGTGCAGTAATTCGATTTGTACACGTTTTGGGCTGTCACGGTGCATGGATATACAGAACACCGCATAAATAAAATAGATTATGTAGATATATGCATATAAACTTGCATAAATTGATGTTTTGCTTGTAAGCGATTCATAATTAGATGGGTGGCTCTTTCGCCACCCTTAATCTGTAATTTACATGAAGAATCTATTGGTGCCGGGAAGATCGTGTCCATAAAACCAAAGGCAGCAACATTAGTGCATCGGTTTTGGGAGACTGCAACTTTCTGGAACATGCTTGGATCAAGGGAAGTAGCACGAATTGCCGACCTCTTCTGGCTTGTGCTTTCCAGCGAGTTCGCTAAGCAGCTACTCCGTAGCAGCACAGGCATCCTTGCCGTTGACCTTGGCCGTCTCTGCAATCGTATATGAGGCAGCAAATGCCTCGTCCAATAAGTTTTCACAATAGCTCGCTTGTTGAGGTGTCCTCCCTTACTTCCAGCACAGCTAATGTTTAAGTTTCTCTCCTGGCTTCGAGGCAATATCGAAGAGTTTGTACAGGGAGTGGACAGCATCCTGTATTGTAGGTATAGGCAGATCCACTCAAGAGAGCGTGAATAGAGCAAACGTGAATAGAGTGAAGAAGAAGGATGATACCTCTTGTTGAGTGGATTTGCTTGGAACG
>JASGUW010000032.1 GCA_030055235.1 Bacillota bacterium | reverse complement strand
GCAAGTGTTGCCCGCATGACAGCCACCTCTCATTTCGTTTGCCGCCGCCTTGCGTGAAAGCATGAATATAGAGAAAGCGGCGGTGCAGACCGCCAGGCGGCGCACATAGCTGTGGACAAGTTTTACTGCTCCTGCCCCTCGTCCGGGGCACCAGAGCATTTTTTGTCCACCCCTGGACAATTTTTTCGCTCCTGCCCCGAAACCGGGGCACCAGCGCATTTTTTGTCCACCCCTGGACAATTTTTTCGCTCCTGCCCGATTCGTGAGGCGATATCTTCTTTCTTTTACATCTCCTGAGCAATTCTTAGATGATGTTCGATCCGTGAGGCAATATCGACTTTTTTCCTCAGCACTCGATTCCTTGTAATCTCCGAGTCCGGTAGCCACCGCCCACTCGATTGATGTCTTCTCGGTCGCCCACATGACCTAATCGCCTTCGTATCGTTCCGCTTAAGAATTGACGGTTTGAGCACAGTCCGACCGAAAGTTGTCAGAAGACCTGGCCTTGACCAGGTCATATGGAGGTATTTCGAAGAAGAGGGTGTTTGCATTCAAAGAAAAGCGACGAAAACTCCATACTTACAAGCAGCCTGGAGAGTACACAACGTAACACTGGCAGGCAGCCGCAGCATCTTATCGATGCAACGCGTGTCGCAACCCCAGTAGTGTGAGCTTGCTTATTTAGCGATTCGTTTGAGCAGCCTTCCGCCCTGTTTTTGTTCGCCCGCCCTACTGGCACGCACCCCGTCGCGCCTCAGCCCGTCCCGCGTACCGTCACAACCGTGATCTGCGACGGCGCTCCCAGCCGAAACGGCTGCCATGTCCAGCCCACCCCGCTGTCGACATAAACCCTGGTCCCGTTCTCAAGCGTAAAAAGCCCGCGATCCCAGCGCGGCAGCCAGCCCTGCCCCGACACGTACAGGGCACCGACAAAGGGCAGGCGGATCTGCCCGCCGTGAGTATGTCCGCAGAGGACCAGATCGACATCGACACCGTCCGTCTCCTCGAGCTCCGGAATGAGATCAGGCGAATGCGTCAACAGCACAGTATAAGAAGCCTCCTCCGCCGCCGTTGCCGCGAGCGCCGTGTCGAGCTTCGCGTAACCCGAATAGGCATCACGCGTACCCGCCACCCGCACCGGCCCCGCCGCCGTCTCCAGAATCACACTGTGGTTGTCCAGCATCCGGACCCCGGTTCGCTGAAACAGCTCCTCCAGCATCCCCGACACCCTGTGCTGCTCATCGTGATTGCCCGCAACGAAGAAACACGGGATAGAGGCTTCGGCAAGCCCTTCAAACAGGGCCTCCACCGCTGGCAAATTCCGGGGTTTGGCGTTCAGCACATCGCCGGTCACCGCAACGAAGTCAGCGTCGCTCTCCGCCACCCAGCGCAGGATCCGCCGCAGCGAAAGCTGCGACTCAAATTCATGGTAGTCGCTGATCTGAACGATGCGAAGTTCGCACCCCGCAGCCAGCCGTTCCGACTCCAGCGCCACTGTCGCCCGCCGCGTAACCAGCAGCTCCACCTGCATCACAATCAACAGCAGAAAGAAAGGGATCAAAAGCAGCTGCAGCCAGGCACGCATCACGCGTTTTCGCCGCCCATTCTCTGCCCCTGCTGCCTCCGCCTGTGCTAATCTAAATCTAACAATCATTCGCCAATTCTACACTGACGACGCGAAGGGAGAGACCCGCCATGATGTTCAAAGTTGCCAACCATGCGCCGCCAACCCCCACAGCCGAAACAGCAGCCGGCACCCGCAACAGCGAGCTCGTCGCGGCGGCGACACGCGCCCGCCAGAATGCCTACGCCCCCTACTCCGGCTACACGGTCGGCGCCGCCCTGAGCAGCACGGACGGCCGCATCTTCATCGGCTGCAACGTAGAGAACGCCGCCTTCTCCCCCAGCAACTGCGCCGAACGCACCGCCTTCTTCACTGCCATTGCAGAGGGTGTCCGCGACTTCGACGCGATCGCCATCGTCGGCGCCCCCGCCGGCGCCCGCCCCGGCACCCGCCTCAGCTGCAGCCCCTGCGGCGTCTGCCGCCAGGTCATGGCCGAATTCTGCGATCCCGATCACTTCACCGTCATCGTCGCCCGCACGCTCGACACGCCGGAAGACCATCAGGCCTTCCTTCTGCGCGAGCTGCTGCCCCAAGCCTTCGCCGGCGACATCACCCGGGAGCCCGAACGATGACCCCGCAGACGACGACCCCGCATGCGATGACCCCGCACATGTACGACATCATCCGCACCAAACGTGACGGCGGCCGCCTGGATGACAACACCATCCGCCACGTCATCGCCGCCTATGTCGCCGACCAGATCCCGGACTACCAGATGGCCGCCCTGCTGATGGCGATCTGGTTCCGCGGGCTCGACGACGCCGAACTCGCCGCATTGACCCGTGCCCTCATCGACTCCGGCGAGCACATCGACCTCTCCCGGATCCCCGGCACCACCGTCGACAAGCACTCCACCGGCGGCGTCGGGGATAAGACGACCCTTGTCGTCGCCCCCATCGTAGCGGCCTGCGGCGTCCCGGTCGCCAAGCTCTCCGGCCGCGGCCTGGGCCACACCGGCGGCACCATCGACAAGCTGGAGGCGATCCCCGGTTTCAGCTGCGACCTCTCCGGCGCCGCCTTCCTGCACCAGGTGGAGACGATCGGCATCGCCGTCGCCGGCCAGACCGCCGACATCGCCCCCGGTGACAAAAAGCTCTACGCCCTCCGCGACGTCACCGCCACGGTCGACTCCCTCCCCCTCATCGCCGCCTCCATCATGTCGAAGAAGCTCGCCGCCGGCTCCCACGCCATCCAGCTCGATGTCAAGACCGGCTCCGGCGCCTTCATGAAGAGCCTGGACGACGCCATCCGCCTGGCCCAGACCATGGTCGCGATCGGCACCCAAGCCGGCCGCCCCACCGCCGCCCTGGTCACCGACATGGACACGCCGCTCGGCCACGACATCGGCAACAGCCTGGAAGTCGCGGAGGCCATCCGCTGCCTGGGTGGCAATGGTCCCGCCGACCTGGAAACGGTCTCCCTGGAACTGGCCGCCGGCATGCTTGAGCTCGCAGGTCACGGCGATCATCAGACCTGTCTCAATAATGCACGCGAAGCCCTCCACGACGGCCGCGCTCTGGCCAAGCTACGCGACCTGATCCAGGCCCAGGGCGGCAACCCGGCCGTGGTCGACGATCCCGGACTGCTCCCCGCCGCCTCCGCCCGGCATGAGGTCCGGGCCGACCGCAGCGGCTTCCTGGCCGGCATGGACGCCGAGGGCATCGGCACGGCCTCCGTCCTGCTCGGTGCCGGGCGGCGCCGCCTCGGCGACCGGATCGACCCCGGCGCCGGCATCCGTCTGCTGCCAAAGACCGGGGCTGCCGTCCGCCCGGGCGACACGCTTGCCGTTCTGTATGCGGGGGACGGGGTGGACTTCGCAGAAGCTAAAAATCGTTTTCTTAATGCCCTGCGCTGGAGTGACAGCCCGCCCGTCCCGCGTCCGCTCATTCAGGCGCGCGTGACAGCCACAGAAACGAGGCGATTCATATGATGGACATCCGGGAACTGCTGCGCCACGTCGACCATACCCTGCTGCGACCAGATGCCCGCGTCGCCCAGATCGACGAACTCTGTGAAGAGGCCCTGGTCTGGCAGACCGCCTCCGTCTGCATCCCGCCGCGCCATGTCGCCCGCGCCCGGAAGCGCTGGCCCGGGCTCGTCGTCGGGACGGTCATCGGCTTCCCGCTCGGCTATGACACGACGGCGGCCAAGCTGGCGGAGGCGCGCGCGGCTCTGGACGCCGGCGCCGACGAACTCGACATGGTGATCGACATCGGCGCGGCGCTCGACCACGACTACGAGCGCGTGCGGGCGGACATCGCCGCCATCCGCGACTGCAGCCGCGGCCATGTGCTGAAGGTCATTGTCGAGACCTGCTATCTGGGCCGCGACGAGCTCGACCGGCTCTGCCGCATCGTCAGTGAGCTTGGAGTTGACTACATCAAGACTTCGACCGGCTTCGGCCCTGCCGGCGCCCTGGTCGATGATATTCATTTTATGCGCGAAACCTGTGACCCCGACGTCCGGATCAAGGCCGCCGGCGGCCTCCGCAGTCTGGAGGCCATGCAGGAGATGCTGGCTGCCGGTGCCGACCGCATCGGCGCTTCGGCCGCGGTCCGTCTGGCCCGCGCGGCTACCGCCGACAAGTAATCAGGAGAGAGTGAGAGATCTGCCATGTCTGAGACCCCATCCGTACCGACTCCCCATATCGAGGCCCCCCGCGACGCCGTCGCCCCCCGCATCCTGATGCCCGGCGATCCGCTGCGCGCCGCCTTCATCGCCGAAAACTACCTGAGCGACGTGAAGCGCTTCAACGCCGTGCGCAACATGCTCGGCTTTACCGGCTACCACCGCGGCGTCCCGGTTTCCGTCATGGGCTCCGGCATGGGCATGCCCTCGATGGGCATCTACAGCTATGAGCTCTTCCACTTCTACGGCGCCGAGCAGATCATCCGCGTCGGCTCGGCCGGCGCCTACCGCCAGGATCTTGAGCTCATGGACCTGGTGGCGGCCATCGGCGCCGCGACGAACTCCAGCTACGAGGAGCAGTTCGGCATGCCCGGGCGCTGCTGTCCGACGGCCGACTTCGGCCTGTTGCGGCGTGCCGTGGCGGCGGCCGAGGAGCGCGGCTGGCCGATCCGTGTCGGCAACGTCCTGTCCTCCGACACCTTCTACTGCGCCGACGAAACCGCCGCCGCCCGCTGGGCGCGCATGGGCATCCTGGCCGTCGAGATGGAGGCCGCCGCCCTCTACCTGAACGCCGCCTGGGCCGGCCGCCAGGCGCTCGCCCTGCTGTCGATCTCCGACCACGTCTTCCGCGGCACGGCGCTTTCGGCCGCCGAGCGGCAGACGACCTTCACCCGCATGATGGAGGTTGCCCTGGCGACGTTCTAGCGACGGTGAGCGGCGGGCGGCGGGCGGCGGGCGGCGGTGTGGCGGTCGGACGGTGCGGAAGGTTGAAATTTTGCACAGATTGCGAGCGGCAGTGTGCAATTTTTCAACCTTTCGCAGTTTTTGAGCTCTCTTTGCGCATAATTATCCACAACATCGCATAATCTCATTGAAAGACGCATAAATGTGAATATAAATGCAGTTAACCTTGCGAAAGGTTGAAATTTTGCACAAACAGCGAGCGGCGGGCGGCGGTGTGGCGGTCGGACGGTGTGGAAGGTTGAAATTTTGCACAGACAGCAACTGGAGGTGTGCAATTTTTCAAGCTTCCGCAGTAGAAAATGCGGAAGATAGCATTTCGCACACCCCAACTACTACTTAAGCCCGGGCAGGCGGCACCATCCGCCTGCCCGGCGGCGCTCGCCTGCCCGGCTGCGCCTGCCGGCGACTCAATAGCCCTCGGCCCGGCGCTCACGGCGCAGCCGATCACGCCTGGCGGCGGTCTCCCACTCCATGCGCTCCTGCTCGGTCTCCAGGCGCAGGCCGGGAACACTTCGCGACTTGCCGGAGGAGTCGATCGCCACCATCACCAGGTAGGCGCGGTTGATGAGGTGGCGCGTACCGTCGGCCTCCTCGCGGAAGGAATCGACGCGCACCTCCATTGAGGTCTGACCAACATGGGTCACGCGGCCGCGCAGCACTACGATATCGTTGAGCAGGGCCGGAGCGTGGAAGACCAGGCTGTCCACCGCTGCCGTCGTCGCCTCGCAGCCGGCATGACGGCGCGCCACAATTCCGGCCACCTGGTCGATCCAGCTCATCAGGACGCCGCCGAAGAGGCGGCCGTAACCGTTGATGTGGCCCTGCATCACCAGACAGGACTGCCAGGTCTCGGAATGGGAAACCGGGCGCTCCGGTCTCTCCTCAGCAGGCGTCGTCTCAATCATCATCATTCTCCCGATTCTCTGCAGCTTCACGCCGCTCAGCCGCGCCCCGCTCAGCCGCCCGCCGCTCACGCAGCACGTCGCGCAGGCCGACCACCAGGCCCTCGCGCTCGCGGTCGGCCCGGCTGCGGCGGACATCAACGCCAAACAAAGCGACAGCAAACACTATAAGGCACCAGGCATAGAAGGGCAGTCCAAGAAACCTGGCCGGCACAGAAAAGCCCAGCAGCACGGCAAATCCCCAGGCGATCATCATGACAAACTCGGGCCTGGCGTCCAGGCCGAGCCGCTCCCGCCTGGCCCGCCGCCCGGCAAGCCAGACAACGGCCACCACACCAATCACGACATGCACCAGCAGAAAGGGGTTGTCCCCGGCATAATTGGGCAGGATCCCCTCGGCTGTCTCGGCTGCCTCCGTCGCGGTGAGCTGCCAAAGACCAGGTAAACGCATGAGCTCTTCTCCTCCGGGTGCAGCGGTCGAGCGCGCCGCACTTCGCATAAGATAGCGACATTCTACACTTGGGCTATCATGAACCCATGACCACATCCGATATCCTTTATGAACGCGAAAGACGTTTCCACGCGGCCGTCCGTGCCGCCCTGGCAGAACGCGCCCCCACAGGCCAGATCGGCACCCTGGGCGAAAAGCTCCTGCACGCCACGCTGAAGCACTACGCCGAGCCCGACCCCGCCTGCCATGAGCAGATTCTGGGGCGCCACCATGCCGATGCCGTGAATGGCAGCCGCATCAGCGAGGTCCAGACCGCCAACTTCAACCGCCTGCGCCCGCGCCTCGAAGCCTGGCTCAGTGACTACACCGTTGACATCCTCTACCCCGTCGCCGCCGTCAAGTATCTGCGCTGGATCGATCCCGATACAGGCGAAACCGGCCCCGCACGCCGCTCCCCCAAACGCGGCCAGCCCGGCGACATCGCCATCGAGCTGACCCGCATCCGCGCCTGGCTCGGCGACGAGCGCGTCCGCATCCGCATCCTTCTGCTCGAGCTCGAGGAATACCGCCTCCGGGACGGCTACTCGCGCGACGGCAAGCGCGGCTCCCACCGCTATGAGCGCATCCCCCTTTCCCTCATCGACGAGGTCGTCCTCCACGCCCCGGGCGACTACCTCCAGCTGCTGCCGCCGCTCGAGCAGGAGACCTTCACCAGCGCCGATGTCGCCCGTGCCGCCCGCCGCTCGCAGTCAAAAGCATCCCTGATCCTGCGCCTGCTGCGCGAACTCGGCCAGCTCGAAGTCATCGGAAAGAACGGCAACAGCCTGATTCACCGCCATACCCAGCTTTAGCGGCGTTCTGTGCTATTCTGCAAAGGTTGAAACGGCCGTCCGCAGCCCGGACGCCAAACAGCAGGAGGTTTTCAACATGGCAGATACATGGGGTCTAGGTACCCGCTGCGTCCAGAGCGGCTGGCAGCCCAAAAATGGAGAGCCGCGCGTCGTCCCGATCTACCAGTCGACGACATTCAAATTCGACAGTTCCGAGCAGATGGGACGTCTCTTCGACCTGGAAGAATCGGGCTACTTCTACACCCGTCTGGCAAATCCCACCAACGACGCCATCGCCGCCCGCATCAACGCCCTTGAGGGCGGGGTCGCCGCGATTCTGACAAGCTCCGGCCAGGCCGCCTCCTTCTACGCGATCACCAACATCGCCGGCACAGGCGACCACATCGTCGCCTCCGCCGCTCTCTATGGCGGCACCTTCAATCTCTTCGCCAACTCGCTGAAGAACTTTGGCATTGACTTCACCTTTGTCCCGAACAACGCCAGCGACGCCGAACTTGCCGCCGCCTTCCGCCCCAACACAAAGGCCCTCTTCGGCGAAAGTCTGACGAACCCCTCCCTGGAGGTCCTGGACATCGAACGCTACGCCAACGTGGCCCATGCCCACGGCGTCCCCCTCATCGTCGACAACACCTTCCCCACCCCGATTTTCTGCCGCCCTCTCGAGTGGGGCGCGGACATCGTCATCCACTCGACCTCCAAATATTTTGACGGCCACGCCACCAGTGTCGGCGGTGTCGTCGTTGACGGCGGCAGCTTCGACTGGATGGCTCACAGCGAGCGCTTCCCGATGCTGACCACGCCGGAAGAGACCTATCACGGAACAAACTTCAGTGAATCTTTTGGCAAAGCAGCCTACTACGCCCGCCTGCTCGCCGTCATGATGCGCGACTTCGGCGCCATCCCCTCGCCCCAGAATGCCTTCCTGACCGGCCTGGGGATCGAGACCCTGCACCTGCGCATGGCCCGCCACGTCGAGAACGCCCGTCAGGTCGCACGCTATCTCGTCTCTCATCCGAACATCAGCTGGGTGCGCTTCCCCGAGCTTGAGACTGACAGCCAGTACGCCCTGGCGCAGAAATACCTGCCCAACGGCAGCTGCGGCGTCATCAGCTTCGGCGTCCGCGGCGGACGGGAGGCGGCAATGCGCTTCATGGACGCCCTGCAGCTCTGCGCCGTAGTCACCCATGTCGCCGACACGCGCTCATGCGTACTCCATCCGGCCTCGACCACCCACCGCCAGATGTCCGACAGCGAACTGGAGGCAGCCGGCGTCAGCCCCGACCTCATCCGCCTCTCCGTCGGCATCGAGGATGCGGCTGATATCATCGCCGACATCGAACAGGCCCTGGCGATCGAGTAATACCTGGCAATCAAGTAATATTAGAGGTGGAGCGTCTCTCCGGACGTCCATACACAACATAGAAGATCCCGGCGAAATCCGGACATGTAAGGAGGAGCAATCCATGTCGACCATCCCAGTTGCCGTCATTGGCTGCGGCACCATCGCAAACAGCGCCCACATCCCGTCCTATGAAAAGGACCCGCGGGCTAAGATCACCTGGTTCTGCGACATCATCCCCGAGCGTGCCGAAGCGGCGCGTGATGCCTATGGTTCAGGCAAAGTCACCACCGACTACCGCGAAGTCCTCCAGGACCCGGACGTAAAGGCCGTCTCCGTCTGCACCCCGAACAATGTCCACGCCGAAATTACGATCGCGGCCCTGGAAGCCGGGAAGGACGTCCTCTGCGAGAAGCCGGCCGCACGCACCTACGCCGAAGCCGAGCAGATGCTCGCCGCCAAACAGCGCACCGGCCGCACGCTGAACATCGGCGTCGTCAACCGTTTCAACGATGCCGTCAACCAGATCAAGCAGCGCATCGATGCCGGCGAGCTCGGCACGGTCCACCACGTCTATGTCAGCTTCCGCGCCCACCGTTCGATCCCCGGCATCGGCGGCGCCTTCACGACCCATGCCATCGCCGGCGGCGGCGCCCTCATCGACTGGGGCGTCCACTACCTCGACATCGTCATGTACTGCCTCGGCGACCCCGAAGCGAAGACGGTCAGCGCCGAAACCTTCTCGGTCCTGGGCCGTGACATCCCGAACTACGTCTACGAATCCATGTGGGCCGAGAACACCGCCGACATGAACGGCGTCTACGACGTCGACGACAGCATCACCGCCCTGGTGCGCACCACCGGACCCGTGGTCACCGTCATGGGCGCCTGGGCACAGAACATCGGCGTCGGCGAGGCCTTCATCGACTTCATGGGCGACAAGGCCGGCATCCGCCTGCAGTACGGCGGCGGCTTCACCGTCTACGGCACCGACGGCGACAAGCTGACCGAAGAAGTGGTCGAGGCCGGCACCGGCAACATGTTCGCCGCCGAGATCGCTTCCTTCCTGGATTGTGTCGAAAGCGGTCAGGAGAACCCCGCCCGCATGGAGCAGGCGATCCTCACCAGCCGCATGATGCAGGCGATGTACGACTCCGCCGCGGCTCACCGCGAGGTCGTCCTCGACTAACCGGACGTTTTTTTGAATCAGGCAGCAGGAAGCGGCCGAAGCGCTGGAGACACTGGCGTTTCGGCTGCTTTTTGTTCGGCTGTTCTTTGATGGGTGGGCAGTCCGGCCGCTTTTTGATGGATGGAATGACACAACTACAAAACTTGGTCATTTCACACTCGATTTGGACAAAAACTCGAATTGTGTCAGCAAAAGGTGACACAACTCCAAAACTTGGCCATTTCACACTCGATTTGGACAAAAAAGCAAGTTGTGTCAGCGGAAAGGTGACACAACTCCAAAACTTGGCCATTTCACCCTCGATTTGGACAAAAAAGCGAGTTGTGTCAGCGAAAAGTGACACAACTCCAAAAGTTGACCATTTCACCCTCGATTTGGACAAAAAAACGAGTTGTGTCAGAAAAACGTGACACAACTCCAAAACTTGGCAAATCGGACGGGAAATTTGACAAAAAAGCGAGTTGTGTCAGCAAAAGGTGACACAACTCCAAAAGTTGGCAAATCAGGCGGGGATTTTGACAAAAAAGCGAGTTGTGTCAGCGAAGAGTGACACAACTCCAAAACTTGGCAAATCGGACGGGGGATTTGACAAAAAAGCGAGTTGTGTCAGCAAAAGGTGACACAACTCCAAAACTTGGAAAATCAGGCGGGAAATTTGACAAAAAAGCGAGTTGTGTCAGTAAAAGGTGACACAACTCCAAAAGTTGACACACCAAGCGAACCAGAGGTGCTTCAATCTCTAGGGTTAACCACTTATCCAAGCATTAAACGTTTTGACCAGCGGTGGAGAAAGTAGAACTTGCCTTTTTCCATAGCCCCACAGCAAGCGTTGCCCGTCCGACTGCTTCATATCGATTCGTTTGCCGCCGCTTTTTAATAAAGAATAAAAAAGAGAAAGCGGCGGTGCAGACCGCCAGTTGGAGCCAAAGGGAGTGGTCAAAAACTTCGATATTGCCCGGTTCGCGGGGCAATATCGACTTTTTTGCACACTCTTTGAGCAAATTCTTCGATATTGCCCGGTTCGCGGGGCAATATCGACTTTTTTGTACACTTCCTGTGCAAATTTTCCGATATTGCCCGATTCCGGGGCATTATCGACTTTTTGCACACTCTTTGAGCAAATTCTTCGATATTGCCCGATTCAGTGGGCGATATCTTTTTCCGTATGAATTCCCATGTTTCCCATCCGCCGCCCGGAGCCACCCGGAACCGCAGTCACCCGTCGCCCGTCACCCGTCGCCCGTCGCCCGCCTACTCCCCGCAGTCCTCGCGGTGCTGGTGACAGACCGAGCCCGTCGACACCAGCGAACCCGCCAGGTAGCTCTCCGCTGCCGCCCGGGCGGCACCGCCCGCGCCCACAATCACCTCGATGTTGCGATCGTTAAAGATATCGATCGCTCCCCGGCCCATGCCGCCGCTGATGATCACCTGGACACCACGGTCGGCCAGGAAGTTCGGCAGGAAGCCGGGTCTGTGCCCGGGATTCGCAAGCGTCTCCACCGCCGTAATTTGCCCGTTCGCACTGTCAAAAACCTCAAAGGCTTCACAATGCCCGAAGTGCTCCGCTACCTGGCCCTGTTCACTGGCTACTGCAATTTTCATGTTCTTCTTACGCTCCTTCTTTTTCAAACAAAGCATCCATGGTCCGGCGATAGATCTCTCTGACCGCCTTCCCCGAACTACATTCAATGTCAACAATCGTCTGCCGCCGGTTGACCGCCTTCACCGCCTCCGAGTCGAAGGGAATCGTCCCGACAAACAGCAGGCCCCGATCCCGGCAATAGTCTTCAATCTCCGCGCTGAGCTCCGGATTGGTATCCGACTTGTTGACACAAACGGCCATCTTCGTCCCAAAACGCGCCGCTGTCTGGATAATACGCTCCATGTCGCTGAAACCGGACACTGACGGCTCGGCCACGATGAGCACCATGTCGACCCCGCTCAACGAGGCAATGACAGGACAGCCAATACCAGGCGAACCATCAATAATTGCGAAGTCCGCCACCGCCTTCCGGCGCAGGTCCTTTTTCACCTCTGTGACCAGCAGTCCCGACGTCCCGCTGCCCATTTTCAGTTCGGCAGTGGAAAAGACCAGGTCCCTTTCCTCATACAGGCGCAGCTCACCGTCGTGAGAAGGCTCCATCGTAACAGCTCCTGCCGGGCAGACGTAACTACAGACGGCGCAGCCTTCGCAGGCATAGGGATCCACCTGATAGCCATCGTCCTTCCGGATTGCGTGGAAGCGGCAGTGCTGATAACAACGATCGCACTGGATGCACAGGTCCCGGTCAATCCGGGCCTTCGGCAGACCGAAGTAGTCGCGCCGCTCGGGCTCAGTCTCCCAGTCGGCGACCAGATGCAGATTCGGCGCATCCACATCGCAGTCGGCGTAGGCCCTGGCTTCGGCCAGCCGGATAAAGGCGGAGGCGATGGTGGTCTTCCCGGTTCCGCCCTTGCCACTCAGGATCAAAAGTTCCTTCATGCCGCACCTCCCTCTGCCGGCCGGACAAGCCGCCCCAGCAGCTCAGCAAAGAGCTCACGGTATATGGCGCTCTCACGGACGACTATCCTGGCCTCGGAATTCAGTTTGCCAAGATCATGGTCAAAGGGGATGCGTGCCAGAATCTCAATACCCTTCTCGACACAATAGTCCTCGGCGGGGTTTTCACCCTCCAGGCACTTGTTCAGAACCACTCCAAAAGGCTTCTCAAAGACTCTGACCAGTTCATGAACCATGTCGAGGTTGTGGACACCAAAAAGCGTCGGCTCAGCAACCAGCAGACAGTAGTCCACATCACGGATACTCTCCATGACGTTACAGGAAGAGCCCGGCGGTGCGTCAATGATCACCAGAGGAGCGGCCTTTACTTCTTCATTCTCAAGCAGCCCATGAATCAGGGGGATGCCGGACTCTTCACCAATATTCATGATGCCTGAGTGTACCCGGACATTCCCGGACTGCCCCCGGCGGATGACGCCGACTGCCTTATCCTTTTCCGTCACGGCACTCTCCGGGCAGATCAGGCTGCAGCCGCCGCAGGAATGGCAGATTTCCTCAAAGATGATGAGCTTCCTGCGAATATAAGCCAGGGCATTAAAACGGCAGAACTCCACACAGTCACGGCAACCTGTACACAGGCTCTGATCCACTACAGGAATCTTGACCGTCACGTCTTCAGCACTGATATCCTCAGGTTTGAAGAAGAGATGCCCGTTAGGCTCCTCCACGTCACAGTCGACATAGGTCGCCGCCTCGGCAACTGCTGCCAGATTGACGGCGACCAGAGTCTTTCCCGTACCGCCCTTACCGCTTAAAACTGCGATTTTCATCTTCAAGGTCTGGGATTGCCGTGGAAGCCTTCATGGACTTCGTCGAGCAGCTTGAGTCCGCCCTCCTCAAAGGCAGCGACATTCTCCCGGGCCGTGCCATCGACAGAACGATAGATTTTGACACCCGCCTCGTCCAGCACGTCAGCAGCATTGCCGCCGAGCCGCGGCGTCAGGAGAACTGCAGCCCCCTGATCCACAACGGTCTGCGCCGCTTGGATACCGGCACCGCCACGGGCCATCCGTGCGGCATTCTCAACATAGCTTTCAGCCTTCGTCTTCGTGTCATAGAACAAAAAGCCGTTCGCGCGCCCAAAGTTGGCACTTACCTTCGCATCTAATCCTTTGCTGTCTACTGGAATTGCAAGTTTCATTGTCTTCTCCTCTCTTCTTTGTGTATCTGTTTCCTCATGGTTCTCCGTCCCGGAAGCTCCATAGCCCCGGTGTCTCCGCCAACGGCAGGCCCGCCCGCAGGGAGGGCCCATGCCGTCACAGAGGCTGTAGTCACCCCCGTCGATCGTCAGCACTTTCCCCAAAACCAGCAGCTCCGCAAGCTTCTGCCTGGCACTCATGTAGATGCCCTGCACCGTGCTGCGGGCGACATGCATCTGTCCCGCGCACTCTTCCTGCGTCAGCCCCTCAAGATCAATCAGGCGGATCGTCTCGTATTCATCGACCGTCATCACCAGCTGCCCCTCTGCCTCAAACCCACCGTTCAGGGGTCCAAAACGATTTACTTCGGGCAGAGAGCAGACTCTGCGACATTTTCTCGGTCTTGCCATACGTTCTTCGATCCTGGGACCGTTCCCTCCTGTCTCAATCATCTGGTTTTCGGCATATGCCATTTATCCCATTATCTCATGTTTCTGGTATATGTCAATAACCCCTTTCCGCCATCCAAGAGCTTTATGACCGCCTGCGCCCATAAGGGCGTATTTATGCGAAGCTCCAGTCCCGTCGCCCGTACTCCCGCGGGAAAAATCGAACCGTGCTTTGCTGCTTCCCTTCACAGACTCGATGGAGCCGCCATTGACCAGACAGGAACACCGGTCCTTTCATCCCCCGCCTCATAAGCACGCTCGCCTCCACCCTGCAGGCATCCAGACCCTGCGCCGCGTAGAAACCAAGCAATGTCTGTTATCTAAAGAAAATTATATGCTGACTTAAAAAGATGATAACGACACTTCCTTATGCTAGCGGAAGTGATTTTTAACTTTTAGAGGAAGACCATGAAGAAAATAGCACTTAATGCCAACCAGCTGAAATTAATAGCCATAATAGCGATGACTATAGATCATATCGCGGACATTGTTTTTCCGGGTTTTCCGGCCCGCCCAGTGCCCGTTGCACTGCACCTTATCGGCCGCCTGACTGCTCCGATGATGTGGTTCTTCGTCTGTGAAGGCTTTCATTACACCAGAAGCGTGAAAAAATACATGCTGAGAATGTTTGTATTCTCCTGTATATCGCATTTTGCCTATTGCTTCGCCTTCGGCATTGATCCGATCCCCTTCCGTACAGGAATATTCAACCAGACCAGTGTCATGTATCCGCTCTTTATTGCCGTTGTCGTGCTCTGGCTTGAGTATAAAGAGAAGCGCTTGAACAAGCATTTGAAGCACGTCCTCATTTTCGTGCTCATCTGGACTGCCTTCCCGGCAAACTGGAGTTGCATCGCTGTTCTGGCCATCCTGCACATGTATAGAAAGCGCGGAGATATAAAGGGACAGATGGCTGCGATTGTCCTTTGGGTGTTTTTCTATGGACTCATCTCGTTCTTCTTCGTCAGCAGGACATATGCACTGGTGCTGACCGGTGTGCTGATGGTGTATCCCCTCTTGAAAATGTATAACGGCGAAAAGGGAAACGCCAAATGGATGAAAACATTTTTCTACGTCTACTATCCCCTCCACCTGATCGTCATTGGAATCATACGCATATGGATCTACGGGGATGTACCGTTGCTGTTTTAATGGAAGAAAACAAGAGTGTGATTTCAACAATCTGCTGCTCTCTTACGCCGGAAGCAAGCAGGTTCTGTTTGAACAATTCGAATAGAATTGTATTCTTGTCGCAGCGCCGAATACCGGTGATGACTTTGATTCTTCCACTCCACTGCCTGGAAATCAGCTTGGCAATATAAGTATCACGATCTATCATTCATAACCCATTCGGAATTCAGTGCACTATGTGACTAAGTTCCGAACAGCGAATTCTTTTCAACAGTTTCTATACCAGATCGTGCTTCAGGGGACAGCCGAAAGTGATCAGCATCCTTAACGTGCTTGATCCTCTTCCGTTCATCGTATTTCACTCATACACAAGCCCGCAGACATCCGGCGGGAGTTCTCCGAATTAGGGAAGATACTAAAACTACTTGTCAGCTGTCCTGTTTCGAGCTGCTGCTGCCCCGAAACTGCCGCCTGGCCCGGCATGTCCGCCGGGCATCCCCGGCTCACCTCAGGGCTGCGATCACCTGCTTAACCAGATCGACCCGGCTGAAGGGTGTTATGATGTAGTACCCGTCCACGTAGTCTGCAATTTTCTTGCCAAAATAGGCGCTGATCTCCACAGCCAGCCTGTGGGCGGTCTCCCGGTCCGCCGCCTTGTATTGTTCGATGATCTCGTCCTCCACCCGGATACCGGAAATCTCAGCGTTCATGAAGACCGCGTTTCTGTAGGACACCACCGGCAGCAGACCGCCCATGATATAGGCCTGCAATTCCTCCCGGGCTCTTTTCATGTTTTCTACCGCTCTATGGGAGGTCACAGGCTGGGTATAAAAGACATTGACACCCGCCTCTTCCTTCCGTTTGGCCCGTTCCAGTTCCACATCGAATTTGCGGGCATTGATATTGATGGCCCCGCCAATATTCATTTTGTTGGCGAAGATATTGTCATTCATTTCGGCCACAAAACCCGCCAGCTTGGTGGAATTAAACTGAAATACCGACTTCACTTCATCGCGCTCAGCCGTAGGAACCGGATCACCGGTAATTAGAATGATATTGAGAATATTCTCTATATTAAGACCCAGCAGCAGGGCCTTGGTGGCATTGATATTCCTGTCCCTGCAGGTCAGGTGAACAATAGGATCTATGCCCACCTCATTCTTAATTTTATAGGCCGTCAGGCTGGCATCCATCCGCACCCTGGCCACCGGGCAATCCGCTATGGTGATCGCATCCGCCCCCGCCCTGTAGAGTTCTCTGGCATTTTCAATATACTTTTTCATGTTCAGATCATAGGGAGGGTCATATTCCACCGCGATGGGCATTTTGCCGTTCTCCAGCTTGTTCCTGAAGAGGTTTTCGGCATACGGTGTTCCCAGCCGCGTTTCCCCGGCCTTTTCTCTGGGTGTTCTGAAGATGCGGTAGTCAGCCAGTCGGCTGGAAATCTCTCTGATAAATTCCGGTTTGGTGCCGCAGCAGCCCCCAATGATATCCACGCCCTGATCCAGAAGTTTCAAAAGCGCCTTGGCGAAATAATCCTTGTGGTGGGAATAGAAGGTTCTGCCGTTGATGATCGTAGGATAGCCGGCATTGGGCATGATGGAAATGGTCTTGTCGGGAATCGTGATCTTTTCCAGATACTCTTTTAAGTGCAGAGGACCTGACACACAGTTAAAACCGACGGCGTCAATCGCGTCACAGCTGGCTGCCCTTTCCATCAGGCTGTCGCCAAATTCTCCGTAGCGGGTCTGACCGTCGGGGCTAATGGCAAAGGAGACAATGATAAAGGCATGTGGCGACTGCTCTTTTATATAGGCAGCTGTCTCATCCAGACCCTGAAACGATGAAAAGGTCTCAAACAGGAAATATTCTATTCCTTCCTGCAAAAACACATCGACGACCGCTTTGTAATCGGCAAAGCTGACCAGCTCATCCGGGGCGATGGGGCCGATATCCGCGAAGACTTTTACATTTGTGTCGCGGACCGCCTCTCGCGCCAGGGAAATTCCGGCTTTGATGATCCTCTCCACCACATCCATGTCGGCATTGAGCGCCCTGGTATTGGCCTGAAAGGTATTGGTCTTGATGGCAGCGGCACCGGCTTCCACATATTCCTTGTGAATCTGCAAAATGACCCTGCTGTCAAAGAGATTGGCCATCTCACAGCTCGGCAGAGGCTTAGCGGATTTTTCCTGATAGTACGTCCCCATCGCTCCGTCAAAGAGAAGGGGAAACGTAAGATCATGTCTGTTTGCCATCATTAACATCCAAAAACTTTCCGTGCTACTTCCACATCAGCCCGGGCATCCTTTACATAATAGTCGGCGCCAATTTCCCTGCTGTATTCCTCAGTCAGAACCGCACCGCCCACCATGATGCAAATGTCCGGTATTTCCTTCTTTAACTCGGCAATGGTCTCTCTCATGTTGTCCAGGGTCGTGGTCATCAGAGCACTCAGGCCCACCAGCCTGATGTTCCTCTCCTTTGCCGTCCTGACCACATCCGCCGCCTCGACATCCTTCCCCAAGTCTATGACATTGTAGCCATAGCTTTCCATCATGACTTTGGCGATATTCTTGCCGATGTCGTGGACGTCACCCTTGACCGTAGCGACGATGACATCGCCTTTGGAGATGGAGTCCCTGCCCTTTTGGCTGATGGAGTCTCTGATCAGCGCGAAGCCGGCCTGAGCGGCACCCGCCGCCTTGATCAGCTGGGGCAGGAAGATCCTGCCACTTTCATAGTCCCGGCCCACCTGGTCCAGAGCCGGCACCAGCTCCCGGTCCACAATGGCAAGTTCGTCCATCGTCCCCAGCAGCTGCCTGACCTTTGCCTTTACCACCTGGTCCAGGCCTTTGGCAACAGCCGATGCAATCGTATGGTCCTCGGTTTTTTCCGGAACGCTCTTCTCTTCTACATTCCCGTAGCAGCGGATGAAATCCTCCGTTGCCCCATCCAGATTCCTAAGGACCTTATAGGAGCGGATCGCCTCCATCATGGGCCTGGAATTAGGGTTGATGATGGCCAGATCCAGGCCTTCGTACAGAGCCAGCGTCAGGAAACTCTGATTAACAGCCTCCCGGTTAGGCAGGCCAAAGCTGATATTGGATACCCCCAGAACGGTCTTGACACCCAGCTGTTTTTTGACCAGGCGGATGGCCTCAAGCGTCTCCATGGCCGCCTCCGGCTGGGAAGAAACCGTCAGAGCCAGACAGTCAATATAGATATCCTCCTTAGGGATACCGTAATCTGCGGCTCTTCTCACGATTTTTTCCGCTATTGCCAGCCTCTCCTCCGCCGTATCGGGGATCCCCCTCTTATCCAGCGTCAGACCGATCACCTGAGCATGGTATTTTTTTACCAGGGGCAGAATCCCTTCCAGGCTGTCATCCTCCCCGTTTACCGAATTCACGATGGCTCTGCCGTTATAGACCCGAAGGGCCGCTTCCAGAGCCTCAACCCGTGTGCTGTCCAGCTGCAGGGGCGTGTCCAGAACAGCCTGGATTTCCTTGACCAGACGCCTCAGCATCCCTGCCTCATCCACGCCGGGAAAGCCTACATTCAGATCGAGGATGTCAGCGCCGCCGTCCACCTGCTCGACAGCCTGCCCCACGATATAGGAAACATCTCCGTCTATCAGGGCCTGCTGGTATCTCTTCTTTCCAGTGGGATTCAGCCTCTCTCCGACCACCCTGATGCCCCCGCTCTGGAGAAAGCGGGTGGCTGAGGAAACACCACTTATCTTCCTGATATTCCTCGGCGCGACTTCCTGGTCCCTGACCCTTTCCGCCAGCAGCCTGATATATGCTTCGTCCGTGCCGCAGCAGCCGCCGACATATTTCACTCCCAGTTTTTGAATCTTCTCCATGCCGGCGGCGAAGTCCGGGGCGGCGAGGTCATAGCTTCCGTCCATCCTGGGCATCCCGGCATTGGGCTTGATGACGATATCCAGATCTGTCATCTCCACCAGCTTTTTAACCATGTCATACATCTGCAGAGGGCCCAGAGAGCAGTTGATGCCGATCCCCGCGACTCCCAGTCCAGCTATGGAGTTCACAAAAGTCTCAAGGGAAACGCCGGCAAAGGTCCGGCCATCCTCTTCGAAACTCATGGTGACAAAAATGGGCAGAGAACTGTTTTCCCGCGCCGCCAGCACAGCTGCCCTGACCTCATAGAGATCCGTCATGGTTTCGATGACAATGGCGTCGGCACCGCGGCCCGCCTCAATGATCTCCCGGAACAGTTCGTAGGCTTCTTCGAACTTCAGTGTCCCCAGGGGTTCAAGCATTTCGCCCAGAGGACCTATGTCCAGGGCAATTTTTATGTCCTGATGGCCTCTGGCCAGCCTGGCATTCTCAATGGCCTTCGCGACAACCTGAGAGACCACATAGTTGCGAAGTTTTTTCCTGTTGGCTCCGAAGGTGCAGGTGTAGATCACCTGGGCTCCGGCTGCGATATATTTCCGGTGTACGTCGATAACCATACCCGGCCTGTCGATGTTCAGCTCTTCCGGAATCTGTCCCGGCTTCATGCCGGACCTCTGCAGCATGGTCCCCATGGCGCCATCCAGTATGACGGTCTTATTTTGGCTTCCCACAGGAGCCTCCTCTTTTTCGTATTTCACAGTCCGCATACAGCCTGCAGCCCTCGCAGCCTGGTACCCGTTTGGACTGTGGCAGGCGGGAAATGCCCAGTATGGCACTGATGGACTTTCTCGGTACCATGATGTGGCCTGCCGTCGTGGCGATCCCCAGCTCCTTATCGGCATTCAGCAGGCGCAGCAGCGGCCCCTGCACGCTCATGGGCATGTCACCGTAGCCCGGAGAGAACCTCTCCGTCAAATGGCAGGGTGCGTATTTCCCTTCCAGCTCCCGGTTGATGTCCTCCGCCAGAGACTCCACAGCCGCACTGGCGACGGCATCCAGCACCACAGAATAGGCCAGGTTGGAAAAGGCCTGCCTCCTGATAAGCATCTCCACTTCTCTGCCCAGGGTGACCGCCATCAGAAGCACTCTGTCGGAACTGGCCAGCAGAAGCTCAATATCCCTGCCCAGCAGAATATCCTCAAGTTCCCGGGCGTCTTTTGCCTTCTCCACATAGCGGTATTTCGCCCGGGCGCTTTCCTTCACTTCCTCTGTCGCCCGGGCAATCATGGCTTCCATGTCTGCGGGAATGTCACCGCCGGCATAGTGCAGGTATTTCAGTATTTCACTTCTGGAAATATTCTCAACTCTTAGATTCATGTGAGACATTCTATATGCTTACCCTGAGATACGTCATGACGCTGGCCACGCTGACTGCATGCTATTCTAAACCGAAACAGCCAGACCCCCAAAAGGAGACCCCGCCATGGCCATGCGGTCACAAGCCTATGACTTCGCCTGCAAATGGATCCCGCGTTTCAAAGAACCAGATATGACTCCAGATCCTGATGATCCGGACTTTGCTTCCGAGCTCGCCGCTCTGAACAACGACCCGGATCCTGCCGACGACGACACGAACGCCGCCATCCGCCTCCTGCTCTCAAGCCTGGCCGCCCGCTGGGAGAGTCTGGCCGGAACAGCCGAAAGCGGGATCCTGGATGGCGCTGCTGTGCACGAAATCCTGGAACGTCTGGCCTGCCTCGCCGACCCCTCCCGTTTCACCGGTGAGCCTCTGAGCATGTATCTTGTGTCGCACGCAGCAGCCCATCAGTGCCCGGAAGAAGACGAAGAAATCATACAGCGTCTCCGCCTGCACTCTAACGGCTGGGCAAGCGTTGTCCGCTATGCCTTCTCCGGCGATGCGGCCACTAACAAAAACATCGGCCTCAAACGTTTTCGCATTGAGCCGGAGCTGGCTGCAGAGCTGCTGCAGGCTACAGCCGACTTCTGGCGCAGCCCTGATGAACTGCAGCCGGACAGGGTTCGGCCTTCTGGAGCCTCACACTCACGAACACCGCCTATGAGTCGTTTCGGATACAGGCTGCGCCGGACACCAGAATCCGCGCTGCCTGCCAGAAGCTCTCCGACCGTTTCCGTGACGGTCTGGGCCAGGAGGATCTCTTTCTCTTCGATGGCGGAGAAAAAGCCGAACGCATCGAGCGGATCAGTGTGGACTACCAGCGCACGACAGCAGGCGCTCATGGTGTTTTTGAATCCCTCGTGCTCGACCGCGCCGCCGGGACACTGGAGCAGCGGCAGCGCTCTGCCGGCAAACGTACGATCACCAGGCAGATCACAGACAAAGATGGTCTCCGGCGCCTGCTCGACGGGTTCGACCCCGGGACGCTTTTCAGCGAAATCGAGGGCAATCCCGACGATGTCGTCCCCCTGCCCCATGAGTCGAGGGATTACCACATCGCAGTCGACTTCCGCCTGGCTCCCAGGCGGGTCATTATGGGATCCTTTGACCGGAAGGGGCTGCCGGACGACTGGGATGACTTTGCACGGAAAATACGCAGCTTCATCGACAGCTCGGGCCACGGTGAAAGCTTCAATCCCGCAATCTATGGCAGAGGCCGGCGCCGCCGGGACGAGCGGATCTTCCTGTCCGTGAGCTTTCCCTCCTCCGGCAAGCGCTACACCTATCTTGGCGATGATGACAGCATTGAGGCGGGTGATGCGATCATCGTACCTGTGGGAGATGAAGGGCGCGAGCTGCCGGTCATCGTCGAACGGGTGGACTACTGCGCAGCCGCCGATGCCCCCTACCCGCTGGATAAAATCAAGCGCATGATCCGCCGCTGCAGTGACGATGAATATTGATTTCGGACAGGTAGTTCCTTCGCCATCCGTCTGATATGCAATTTACATGAAGAATCTATTGAGCTGGAGTGAGTCGGGAAGATCATATCCAGAGACCCAGGGCAGCCACACTGGCGCAGCAGCCCTGACAGAGTGCAGCTCTCTGGAACATGCCTGGGGCAGGGGGAGCAGCGCGAGCAGTCGATCTCTTCCGGGTTTTGTTTCTCACTGTGCTCACGAAACCGGGCAGGGACTCCGATTTTTGACCACAGCTGGCCAAAAGCTGGCGTTTATGCCCCGGATTCGGGGCAGGAACAAAAAACTTTTCAAGGGTGGACAAAAATTGCGCTGCTGCCCCGAAACCGGGGCAGGAACGAAAAAATTGTCCACGGCTGGCCAAAAAATGCGCTGGTGCCCCGGAATCGGGGCAGGAACGAAAAAACTGACCACAGCTGGCCCAAAAAGACCGTTTGTGCCCCGAAACCAGGCACAAACCCCGATTTCTGGCCAAGGGTGGACAAAAAACGCGCTGGTGCCCCGCCCGCCTGCCGCCCCGCCCGCCTGTCGCCCCGCCGCCCTGCCGTCCCGCCGCCCGCCCGCCTATCCGTCTACCCGTCGCCCCGCCGCCCCGCCACCCCGCCGTCCCGCTGTTCCGCATATCCGTCGCCCTGCGCGCCGTGTAGCGGCGCCCGCGCCCCCCCCCCCCGCCGCCCCCCCCCCCCAAACCCCAACCCCCCCCCCCCCCAGCCCCCCCCCCCCCCCGTGGCCCCCCCCCCCCCCCCAACCCCCCCCCCCCCCCCCCAAACACAAAACCCCCCCCCCCCCCCCCCCCCCCCCCCCCCCCCCCCCAGAAACCCAAAAAAAAAC
>JASGUW010000031.1 GCA_030055235.1 Bacillota bacterium | reverse complement strand
TTCGTTCCAAGCAAATCCACTCAACAAGAGGTATCATCCTTCTTCTTCACTCTATTCACGTTTGCTCTATTCACGCTCTCTTGAGTGGATCTGCCTATACCTACAATACAGGATGCTGTCCACCCCTAAACAAGTTTTTCTGTCCCAACCTTAATTCCGGGGCACAATCGTCTTTGCGCCATGAAGAAAACGGCCAAAACGCAAGTATATCTGGCGTTTTAGCCGTCTCTAATGCCTTACTTGGGTATCCCGCTAGTGAAAGAGCGAGAGCAGTCCCCGGGTGATGCGGCTCCAGTTGAAGAAGAGCCAGGCAAGGCCTGCTCCGAGCGCTACAAAGCTGGCAAAGAATACCAGCAGACCAATGAAGCGGCGGATACGCTCCCCCGTGGCGGGCGGACGGCGTTCGAGGCGATAGTCCAGTGAGCCGTCGCGGCTGTGCGCAGCGGGCGGCAGTGCTTCGCGATAGGCCCGACTCTGGAAGGGCCTTTGCCGGCGACGGGGCGGCGCCTCTTCCTCCTCCAGGATACTGGTAACGGTGACCGGTGGCCGTTCGGGCGCGGGTTCACGCGGTGGGGCGGCACTGCCGGCAGGCCAGCCGGCTTCTTCTCCGCGACTCATCTGACGCAAGCGCGCCTCCTCCCTGGCCGCTTCGAAGCGGGCAAGTTCGTCCTCCGTCAGCTGGTAGCGACTGGGATCACGGGCAACACGGACGCCGGACTGCTGTATCTCCGTACGTTCGGGCGGCGTGGCAACTGTCTGGAAGGTACGTGTATCTCCGCTGACCGGCTCGCCTGGACTCTCGGGTTCAGTGGCCGGCACGCGGCGCAGGCCGACAGGCAGGCCGCCTTCCGTCACCGGCGGCGCCAGCGGACGGCGCGCCTCATCGCCTTCAGCAAAACCAGCCTCCAGCGGGGCCTTGAGAACCTCTTCAGGCGGGGCGAGAGAAATCGGAGGCGTCGGGCGCACCACCGGTACCTGGTTCAGGACGGCGGGACGGATCTGATTGGGTACGGCATTTGACAGGTGAATACGGCCGTCATCCGGATATTTCGCATAGAGCGAGCGGTCCTGCTCCGTAAGCTCACGGATAAAGATGACGAGGGCAGTGGCATTGTCCTTGCCACCGGCCATCAGTGCCGCATCGACGAGCATTGACGAGGCTTCAGAAGCACTTTCGGCCTCTGACAGAAGCCGGGCCACCTCTTCCTCTTCCAGCATGTCGGTGATACCGTCACTGGCGATAAGAAAGCGGTCGTTTTCGCGCAGACGCAGTGGTTCCAGGCGGGTCGGTTCCAGCTCCTTTTCCTCCGGATAGAGTCCCAGATGCTGAACGAGGCGATGACGTTCCGGATGGCGGCGCGCCTCCGCCTCACTGATGACACCCATCTCAACGAGTCGGGCGGCGTGGGTGTGGCGCCTGGAAAGCCAGTTGAGTCGGCGGTCACGCAGCAGCAGGATGGGGCTGTCACCGATATTGAAGGCTTCGGCGGTACCGCGCGTCAGCAGCAGACAGCTCAGAGTCGTGCCCATGCGCACACCACCGTGTCGGCGCATGCGGCCGAGTATGGCTTCGTTTTGCTCCTGGGTAAAACGCAGCATCTCGGCGACAAAGTCAAATTCTGCCGCAGACAGAAGCTTCTCCTCCACGGCCGCAAGAGAGCTGACTGTCCCCAGAGAGGCTTCCTCACCATAGGACTCGCCGCCCATGCCGTCACAGACGGCGAAGAGTACTCGCTGGTTCTGGCCCTCCTGCTGGGCTGCGGTATCCTCGGCCACAGACGGGTCACGCCAGCTGCCGGCGAAGTAGAAGTTGTCTTCGTTCAGCCCGCGAATGTTTCCGGTTACCGTTCTGACAGCTGCTTCGTAGCGCATCCTTTACCGTCCGTAGATAAACTGCCGCAGGGCGGGCAGCTGCTTGTCGCGGTCCATGATCATGTTCCAGTTGCTTTCGTTCGTCCAGTACATGCCGTCGGCAGGAACCTTGTATTCTGAGGTGGCCCCCAGCGTATCAAGATTGCGCAGGGCCAGAGAGGTCAGGTCAGCACGGGTCAGATTGGTCTCAAAGTGACCCAGAGCCTCCGTGACAGTCGAAATCTTGTCCACCATGTTCATGGCGGCGAACTTGGCCAGCATCTCACTGACTATATAGCGCTGCCGGCCGGTGCGGGCATGGTCGGTTCCGATGTAGCGAATACGCGCCCAGGCGGTGGCCTGTACGCCGTTCAGAACCTGATTGCCGGCGCTGGGGATTACATCCTGTTCCGCCGGTCGGCCGGACAGCTCGTTGTAGTGGCGTACACCCACGTTGAGATGGGTCAGTTCGGCCTCCGTCACCGGCACGCTAATACCGCCCACCTGATCGATGAGGCCGGCCGAACTCCAGAAGTCAAACATCATGAAGCGCTGGATGTCCAGATTAAAGTTGCGGTTGATGGTGTTGATCATCAGGCCGACGCCGCCGTAGGAATAGGCGGCGTTGAGCTTGGTCTGCTGACCCTCGCGGCCGGGAATATCAACCTCCAGGTCGCGCATCAGACTCGTGATCTTGATCACATCATTGCGGCGATCCAGACTCAGCACCATCATCGCATCAGAGCGCGAGCTGGTCTCCCCTTCACTGCGGGCATCGACACCGAAGACCAGAATATTGGTAACCTCGTTATCAATCTGCGGCACTTTCTCAATCGGGTACTCGGGCGGAGCCCAGACCCGCACCCGGCCACCGGGACCTGTGATTTCATCCGGCAGCATGGGATCGAAGATGTTGGCCTCTTCTCCAGTGGGCACGATAAATTGTTCAACAATGCGAATATCTGTATAGGCCGGGCGGCCGAGGAGGTTCCAGATATAAAGAAAGACGCCCAGAAACAGGCCCAGAATGGCGAGCCCAAGGCGCAAAAGCACAGCAAGTGCTCTGGATGTTCCGCTCCGCATGAATTCTCCTTTTAGCCTTCGTCAGCTTTCGCTACGGCCCTGGGCAGTGTCCAGAAGTGCCTTCATCGGATGGCCGTCAAAGGCGCCGAGCTCACGACGATAGGCCAGAATACGATAGTAGTCCTCAATGTAGTCCACCTCTCCCCAGAAGTGGGGTTTGACATCACGGACATAGACCGGCCGCTCGCCGATATAGGAATAAAGGATATTCTCCCACCAGACGCCGTGCTGCTGCGACTGGATCATCGTCTCCAGACGGTCACGGAAAAGATCCTGTATCACAGAACGAATGAGGGCGACACCGACATATTCGCCGGTAATGTCGGGCATCTGGAGGTCTTTGCCATGGCGCAGCAGGATATCGTTCTCATCCCACTTGAAGCGATAGTCACCCTCCTCAAGGCGGGAAGAGTCGCCCAGCATGACCGGGTTGCGGGGATCCGCCAGCATCATGTCGAGGAGGTACTCATCCCAGTAGACGTCGGCATTGGCGACAATCAGATCCTCACCGTCGATCTCGTCACGGGCAAACCAGAGAGAGGCGATGGAATTTGTCACGTCATAGAAAGGGTTGACGTAGAAGCTGACGTCCAGGCCTTTGAGCTCTTCGCGGATGACTTCACCGCGGTAGCCCAGGATGACAATGACGCGGATGCCGCGCCGGTTCAGCATGCCGACCGTGTGACGGATCAGACTGGTGCCGCCGACATCGAGCGTGCACTTCGGGTTTTCGCCGATATGGCGTGAAATACGGCTGCCACGTCCGGCAGCCATCAGGATGGCTTTCATCGTTTCTCCTTCTCTGTCCAGGCCACCAGGGCGTCCAGGAGCGGCTCATAGTGCATGGGGCGAAGGTAGCCCATATGCCCAATGCGTGTCAGGCGGTGGGTCCAGTCGCCGCCGCTCGGGGTGATGATGAGACCTTCTTCTTCGAGCGACTCAAAGAGCGCCCGGGCATCATAGGGTTCGGTCAGAAGCGGCGTCAAGCCGTTTGACTTACGAAACGCGGGGATGCGAAAAGCCGGCAGGCGCCGCTTGAGCTCAGCCCGGAACCAGGCGGCAAGGCCCCGGCGCTGCTCAAGCTCCGTCCGGAGGCCACCGCGTTCACGTATACCAGCGAGCCGGGTCTCCAGCTGATAGAGGATCGCCAGAGCCGGCGTCCAGGGCGTCTGTCCCCGCTCCTGATTGCGCAGGGCGGCCTGGAGGTCGAGGTAGTAGAGCGGCTGCCGGGTATCTTTGGCTTTGGCGAGCGCACGGGGGCCCAGCACCAGCGGGGCCAGGCCGGGTGGCAGGGCCAGAGCCTTCTGAGATGCCGTCAGGGCGCAGTCGACCGCCTGGGCTTCCATATTGAGCGGGTCGTTCAGGAAGGATGAAACTGCGTCAACCACGAGGAGAGCCCCGGTGCGGCGGCAGTAGTCAGCAGCGGGCTTGAGGTCGTAGAGCTTGCCGACAGAAGTCTCTCCCTGATTGATGAGCAGTCCCGTCGCTGCGTAGTCCGCAAATTCGGCAAAGAGCTCGGGCGTCAAATCCGCCTCAAAGGGAACCGTGAGCACCTGATGGGGAATCCGGTGACGGGCCGCGATTTCGACAAAACGCTGTCCGAACGAGCCGCCGTTCACAATGAGGAGGCGGTCGCTTTCCGCATCAAAGAGGCCGGCAACGGCCGCCTCCATACCCGAGGTGCCGGAGCCGCTCAGAAAAAGGGCACGGCTGCCGGCAGGCGCGCCAAAGAGACCAAGCAGCTCCTCTTCCAGCGCAAGCATCATGCTGGAAAAACTCCGGGTACGGAAATAGGGCAGATGTATGGCCCCGGTCGAGCGAACGTCCGGCGACATCTCAACCGGACCCACGGTAAACAAAGTCATCACGGCAATATTTCGCTTTCTTTCTGCTGCAGCTCTCAGGCTTTCCCGACATCGGAGGCCTCAGGGCCATTCGATCCGGTCAATCGCTGGCACAAAATTCAGTGTCAGGGAACAAGAGCCGGGCAGGTTTGTTATTATAGCAAACAGTCCGCGTGCACCGTGGGCCACGATCAGTGAATGGAAAGCAGGGTGCGTAGTCGCTACGCCTTGGATCTGACTGACATATGAAAGTAAAAAGTATACAAGCATTTCAAGCCTCGGACAGCGCACGTCTGCGTGACCTGCCGTCCGACTCGTTGATCTACTTTGTCGGGATAGGCGGCATCAGCATGTCCGGCCTGGCAGAACTGTCACGGGCCAACGGATACCGCGTCATTGGCTCGGACATGCAGGCCTCGGATCATACGAAGCATCTGCAAAAGATCGGCATATCCGTCATAATCGGGCAGACCGGTGACAACATAGATACCGCGATGCCGGATCTCGTCGTCTATTCAGCTGCTGTACCGAAGAATAATCCGGAACGGATGCGGGCGGAGGAACGCGGCATCCTCGCCGTTGAACGCGGCGATTTCCTGGGCTGGCTGACGCGCGACTTCGATCGCGTCATCAATGTCGCCGGCACTCACGGAAAAACAACGACTACAGCCATGACGGCCCTGCTGCTGCTCGCGTCGGAGCTCGAACCGACCGTGCATCTTGGAGCCCTGCTCGAGGACTTCAACAACTCGACCGTGCACATGGGGCGTCCGGGCCAGCTGCTGGTCTCCGAAGCCTGTGAGTTCCGTGACTCCTTCATTCACTTCACCTCGACCACGGCTCTGGTGCTGAATATCGACTCCGATCACCTGGACTATTTCGGCACGATTGACAACGTCATCCACGCCTTCGCCCGCTTTGCGGATCATCTGCCCGCCAGCGGGCATCTCATCGTTCCCTGGCACGGTCGCTATGTCGGCCGCATGTTGAGCGAACTTGAAGACCTGCGCCTGTCAAGCGGTCTGCCTATGCCCAATCTGGTCAGCTTTGCCATCGACGGCCACGCCCCGGAGGCGATTCCCGCCTACGCCGGCGAAGGTGCCAGGCAGAAGGAACATGAAATCCAGGCGGAGGAGGCGGATGACGTGCTTTTCGCCTGGCCTCCGGAGGCCACCATAGAAGCGCGCAATGTCGTCTGGTATGAGGGGCTGCCCGGCTTCGACCTCTACTGGCACGGCGAATGTCTGGGGCATATAAGGCTTGGCGTACCCGGACATCACAACATTTACAACGCTCTGGCTGCAATGGCGGCTGCGCTGTTGAACGGCGCCGACCCGGCGAACTTTGACCGGGTGCTTACGGCCTATCGTGGAGCTGAAGGGCGCTTCACCATCAAAGGTTATTTCCAGGGAGCCAAGGTTGTCACCGACTACGCCCATCACCCGACAGCCGTATCGGCAACGCTCGGCGCTACCGTGAATTATCCGCACAAGCGCCTGTTTGTCATTTTCCAGCCGCTCACCTTCAACCGGGTGCAGCTCCTCTTTGATGACTTCGTCGCCTCGCTCGAGCACTGCGACCCGCTGCAGCTGATCGAGATCTATTCTGACCGCGAAAGCGACGATCTCGGCATGAGTTCGCGTCTCCTGGTCGACGCCATCAATGCCCGCGGCGGCAAGGCGGTCTTCTCCTTGAATTATGACGAGGTAAAGCTGCGTCTCAAAGATGCCGGCCCCGGCGATCTCATTCTCTTCCTGGGCCCTGAAGATGTCAGGTCCTATGGGGATCGCCTTGTCAGCGAACCTGAAGGCTGCAAGCAGGAGTTTGTCAGGGATTGACGCAACCGCCACCTGCCGCTTTGAGATGATAAACAGCCGAAACGCTCTGACAACTGGCGTTTCGGCTGTTTTTATGTGGTTTTTGTGGTGACGGTCGGAACTGGACACTACTCCAAAACTTGGCACAGTAGAGAGCAACATATTGAGCGGCAAGCCCGTCCTGCGGCACAAAAGCTCGTCTAGTACACAAAAAAACACAAAATGAATGTTCGCTCATTGCACGCTCTAGCCATGCTCCCAGATGCCGTTTTACTGACTCTGCCTGCGTCCAGAAAACCATTCCAAAGTCAAAGAAACGTCATCTCGGCCCCTCTGCCAGGCGCCTTGGTAAACTGCTTTTCCATCTGAGCCTCATAAATCATCGATGAGGACTATTAGATAGCAAGTGAAATGCCGCTGCAGTACGGCTGCCTCAGGCATATAAGGCTCTGAAGGTGCTGTCGCCGCCCGTCTCTCACTTCATTTTCTTTTCATTTATGCAGAGGAAGCGACAGCTGAGGTGCCGCAAGAGTTTATGCGCAAAAATGGAATCTGGCCAGGCAGGGTTCTGGGGCATTCCCCGGCCGTCCGCTTGATACGTTCACGCGCTTCCCAAGATTTTTGACGTCCACCCAGTAGATTCCGCTTAAACAAGAAGACCCCAAAGCCATCTAAAGAGGCTGTGGGGTCCTGCAAAAGCGCGGAAATTCCGCCAGAGAGTCAGGATGGCTGCGGTCGCACGTCGGAGCCCGCGTCCGGCAGTGCCGGAGCCTGATTGGGCTCCTGGGCCTCCGTTGCCGGCTGCGGCAAATCGGCCGCTCTTTCGTGTACCGGGGTCAGCAGCACCGCGTCGTCAGCGCGCTGCTCCGGAGTCGTGTGCTCCAGATACATGCGCTCAAATTCCTCACCGTCCACACGTTCGTGTTCAAGCAGGGCTTCTGCCAGAGCGGTGAGCGCCTCCCTCTTCGTCTCCAGAATATGCATGACCCGGGCATAGGCATTGTCAAGGATGCCCTTCACCTCAGCATCTATGATGCCGGCCAGTTCATCACTGTAGTCGCGCACATGGCCGAAGTCGCGCCCCAGAAAGACTTCCGAGTCGGAGCTGAAGACGAGGTTTTTGAGTTTCTCACTCATGCCGTACTTGACGACCATGTCGCGGGCAATGGAATTACAGGACTGCAGGTCAGCGGCGGCCCCGGTGCTGATCTCATCAAAGATCAGCTGCTCGGCAGCACGGCCGCCTAGATCAATGGCGATTTTGGCTTCCAGCTGCGCCTTCGTAGCATACCAGAAGTCCTCGTTGGGCTTAAAGGCGGTGTAGCCCCCGGCGGCGCCGGCGGGAATGATCGACACCCGCTCAACACGGTCGGTCTCTGAAACGGTGCGCAGAACGATCGCATGCCCGGCCTCATGATAGGCGGTGCTGCGGCGATCCTTCTCATTGACCACGCGGCTTTTCTTTTCAGGGCCGATCATGATCTTGAAGACGGCTTCACTGACATCGTTGTAGCGGATCTGGCGGGCGCCTCTGCGGGCGGCGCCGAGGGCCGCTTCGTTCAGCAGGTTGGCCAGGTCGGCACCGGTGAAGCCCGGCGTCAGGCGGGCGATCTCCAGAAGGTCGACATCAGGTCCCAGTGGTTTCCCCTTGGAGTGGACCTGCAGAATCGCGGCACGGCCGTTGATATCCGGACGCATTACGGTAACGCGGCGGTCGAAGCGGCCGGGACGCAGCAGGGCCGGGTCCAGAATGTCGGGGCGGTTGGTCGCGGCCATAATAATGACATCCTGATTAGGGCCAAAACCGTCCATCTCGACAAGGAGCTGGTTCAGCGTCTGTTCGCGCTCGTCGTGGCCGCCGCCCATGCCGGCACCGCGGTGACGGCCGACGGCATCAATTTCATCAATGAAAACGATAGAAGGGGCGTTTTTCTTAGCCGTTTCAAAGAGGTCGCGGACGCGGCTGGCGCCGACGCCAACAAACATCTCAACGAAGTCGGAGCCGGAGATGGAATAAAAGGGCACACCGGCCTCCCCGGCCACAGCCTTGGCGAGCAGCGTCTTACCCGTTCCCGGCGGGCCGACCAACAGGATGCCGCGGGGGATGCGGGCGCCCAGATCGGAGTACTTGCGCGGATTCTTGAGAAAATCCACAACTTCCTGCAGTTCGTGCTTCTCCTCATCGGCTCCGGCGACATCGGCGAAGGTCACCGGGTTCTTGGACGGGTCATGGACGCGGGCGCGGCTGCGGCCGAAGTTCATCGCATTGCGGCCCTCACCGCTCTGGCGGCTGTACATCATCCAGATAAAGAAGGCCATGGACCCGAACATCAGGACAAGCATGATGATATTGATCCAGGCCCCCACATCAACGGGATCGCGGTAGGTATAGACAACGCCGGCCGTGTCGAGACGCTTCTGCAGGTCCTCAAGCCACATGGGCGAAATGGGCAGCTCAATGACGCGGCCCACATTCGGCTCGTTCTCACGCAGCACCATGCGCACGGTGCTGCCGGTCACCTGGACCTCCTGTACCTTTCCCTCTTCAATAAAGGTCATGGCCTGAGAAAGAGGCACCTGACCGGAATTCTGACGGGGTGAAAAGAAGGTCGCGAAGAGAACGATGATGACCAGCACAACAATGTAGAACGACAGACCACGCAGGGGCGGACGCTTGATCGCCATCTATTACCTCCCCTTTCCTAACTCCTAATTTTCGGCTTCAAGCCGTAAGGTACGCACATCGGGCAGATCACGGTAAAAACCCTGATAGTCGAGGCCGTAGCCGACGATGAAAGCATCGGGTATTTCCAGACCAGTATAATCGACCTTCAAATTGGCGACCTTTCGCCGCGAAGGTTTGTCAAAGGCGGCACAAAGTGCCAGGCTGGCCGGTCCACGGGTCAGGAGGAGTTCACGCAGCTTGGACCAGGTCAGGCCGCTGTCAATGATGTCCTCGACAATAATGACATGGCGGCCGGTGATATCCTCGTCAAGGTCTTTCAGAATACGGACGACGCCGCTCGACTTCGTCTCCTTGCCGTAGCTGGAGACAGCCATGAAGTCGACCTGGGACGCAACTTTTAATTCACGGACCAGATCGGCCATGAACATGAAGGCACCCTTCAGAACGCCGACCAGCAGCACTTCCCGTCCGGCATAGTCGTTAGAGATCTCATCGGCGATGCGCCGAATCATGGCGCGGATCTCCGCCTCACTGATCAGGACATCTCCCAGTTCACCAGGTCTTGTCATGGGTCTCCCTCCCGCCCCTTCTCCTCCAGGGGCATGCCGGCCATCTGCCGCCGGCCGTCCGGCCATTCCAGCCACACCACGCGACTGCGCAGCACCGCAGGAACGCCGAGCTTGTGCAGCAGGCGGCCCGCCCGTCTGCGATCTTCCTTCAGGACCGTATACCGACGCTCTGGGTCGGAGTCCCGTCCCCGTTGAAAGCCAATGCCCGGTACGGCATCTGTCGCCATCCGTGGCACGGAAGTATAGCCCAGAGACCCGCCAGAGACAAGCGTTTCAAGTTCCTCCCGCGCCCCGGGATCAGCGCTGAGCCAGGCAGTTTTGAGTGTCTCAGAGGCCAGCAGAAGCCGCTGTCCGCCGCTGCAGGTGAACCAGCCCGACCAGGCGGCAAGCGTCCGCCGGGACCAGAAGTGGCAGCTGTCACCGGTCCTTTGCATTTTAAGGTCTCCAGGCAAAGCCGGACAGGGGTGCCGCTCCCAGGCGATATAGTCGTCGAGCCCGCCGAGCATGACGGCCGTGAAGTCGCGGGCGTCACCGCTGAGCCAGGCAAAGAGCTGCTGCAGGATCCGCCGCCTGAGTGTCGGCGGGACCCGGCGGTAGTCTTCGAGCCGGACCGTCGCCAGCACGGCGTCGGGGAGGTCCTCCAGACCCACCGTGCGGCGGCCATCCCGGGTATGAAGGCGCACAAGCCTGCGGGCGGCGGCCCGGGCTTCCTGCTGCAGGACTTCCTCATCCTCCCGCAGAAAGCCGGAGGTCCGGGCCAGCCGGGCCGGCCAGCCGGGATCAAAGAGAGAGTCCAGGAGCGGCACAAGTTCCAGACGCAGGGCATTGCGCAGCTGCAGTGTTTCAAAATTGCTTTGATCTTCACGCCAGGCTTCGGCAATTTCCTCCAGCCAGCACCGAAGATCCCGGCGCTCCAGTTCGAGCAGCGGCCGCAGTAGGCGCCGCCGGGTATCAACGGCCCGCATGGCGCCAAGTCCCTGCAGGGCCGCGCCGCGAAAGAGATGCAAAAGCATCGTCTCCGCCTGATCCTCCAGCTGCTGGCCCACCAGCAGCCAGCTGCCGGGCATTTCGTCCTGCATGCGAAAGAAGCAGGACCAGCGGGCTTCGCGGGCATCATTTTCACTGAAGCTGCCGTCACGGCGCCCCAGGCCCTCTTTCAGACGGAAGACACGGCAGGGCAGGCCCAGACGCTCCGCCAGCCGGACAACAAAGTCGCGGTCGGCATCGGACTGGGCGCCACGCAGGCCGTGGTCGACATGGAGAACGAACAGCGGATTGGGAAGTCCCAGGCGCCGAAGCAGCAGCAGCAGGGCAACGGAGTCTGAACCACCGGAAACGGCGACCAGAAAAGGAGCGTCCGGAGAGGGTCCGGCCCGCCGGACAACAGCGGCT
Source organism: Bacillota bacterium (assembly GCA_030055235.1). Classification (GTDB taxonomy): domain Bacteria; phylum Bacillota; class Clostridia; order Saccharofermentanales; family Fastidiosipilaceae; genus JAEZYR01. The sequence continues at coordinate 7,244 of JASGUW010000031.1, read as the reverse complement.
ACCGTGGCGAGCAGCCGCCGCTCCAGAGCAGAGGAATCAGACATCATCTTCCGCCTGAAACTCTCTTCCCCAGGCACTGTCCTCCGGCAGCATGTCGCCGTACTGATTCTCCCGCTCGGGCGGCAGATAGTCCGGATCGTCGTAACTGTGATCAAGATCGACAAATAAGGTGAACTGCGGCAGCCAGCCCAGCTCTACCGTGGCGGTCGAGCCGGCACGGTTCTTGGCAATGATGAACTCAGCCTTCTCCTGCGCTTCGCGCGGCTGATCCTTTTTATAATAGCTTTCGCGATAGAGGAAAGAGACCGTGTCCGCGTCCTGTTCAATCGAGCCGGATTCACGCAGGTCGGCCATCAGCGGGCGCTTGTCGCCGCGCGTCTCAACCGCGCGTGAGAGCTGTGAGCAGGCAATGACAGGGACGTCGAGCTCACGGGCGAGCAGTTTCAGCGAGCGGGTGATCTCCGAAATTTCCTGCTGCCGGTTTTCCGTGCGGGTGCGCAGCGACATCAGCTGCAGGTAGTCGACGACGACCAGGCCCAGCTGGTGCTCAAACTTCAGCTGCCGGCAGCGCGAAAGCATCTCAATCGGGGTGGTGCCGGCCGAATCGTCGATGAAAATACGGCTGCGGTAGAGGTCGGGCAGGGCATGGTAGATTCTGTCCCAGTCCTGATCCTGGAGCTGACCGCGACGCAGGAGGCGCGAATCGATCGCCGCCTGCGCCGAAAGCAGACGGGCGCCGATCTCTTCCTTTGACATTTCAAGCGAAAAGATAGCGACCGTGATGTTCTCGATCATGGAGGCATTCAGGGCCATGTTGAAGGCCAGGGCCGACTTCCCCATGCCGGGGCGCGAGGCAATGATATTCAGCGTGCCCTTGATCAGGCCGCCAAGGACCTGGTCGATGGAGGGAAAGCCGGTGCGCACACCGCGCGTGCCCGCCTTCCCGGAAGCCAGCGCACTGATTTCATTGATGGTCCGCCCCATGATGTCGCGAATTGACTCGAGTCCGGCCGAGCTGCGATCTTCGCGTATCTCATAAATCTTCTCGGCGGCATAGTCGAGCAGGGCGGCGGCCGTGTCGGACTCGGCGTAGGACTTGGCCAGCACATCATCCATGGCATGAATCAGGCGACGCAGCTGCGACTTCTCACGGACGATGGCGGCGTAGTCCAGAGCGTTCGCGATCAGGGGAGCGGCATCCATCAGCCGCTGGATCTCCGTCATGGAACCGACGCGCTCAAGCTCCTGGCGGGAGGCCAGTTCTTCACTGACCGTCAGCGGGTCAACCGGCCGCGACGCCAGATAGAGACGGGTGATGGCCTCATAGATCAGGCGGTGGGCCGGCTGATAGAAATCCTCTGCGACCAGATAGGCCGTAATCTGCGCCAGCGCACGGTCGGAGGACAGGCAGCAGCCGAGCACCGAGCGTTCGGCCTCCGTGCTGCTCGGCATGGTCCGGCGCAGACTGGCGACGTTCATTGTTTGGCGAGTACCTCTACCTGGATCGACACGTTAACCTCAGGGTGCAGCTTGAGGCTGACGTCGGTGATGCCGAGCTCACGCAGCGGGGTTTTGATGTCGACGCCGCGGCGGTCGATGTCATAGCCGGCTTCCGCCAGGGCCGCCGCCACGTCCATGGCGGTCAGGGCACCGTAGAGACGGCCGCCGGAGCCGCATTTCATGTGAATGGTAAAGGTGCGCCCGGCGATCTCGGCACCCATTTCCTGCGCCGTCTTCAGCGCCTGATCCGCCTTCGCCGCCTCCGCCCGCCGTCTGGTATCAACGACGTTCAGCGCATCGGCGGTCGCCTCCACGGCGAGTTTGCGGCGGAAGAGATAGTTGCGGGCATAACCGGCCGCAACTTCGACCACCTGGTCCTTCTTCCCCAGCTTGGGGACATCCTGCAGCAGGACAACTTTCATTTTGCTACCTGCCTCTCTAGTTTTTTTCTATTCTAGCATCGGCCGCCCGGGGCCACAGAAAAGAGCCGCCGTCTCAGGCCGCTGCCGGCTTGAGACGATGGCAGCGGCCGGACTCAGCTGTCTCCCCTCTCCTGCTGCAGCCAGGTCAGAACCGGGCGCCGCGCCGCCTGCGTCTCATCCGGACGGCTGATCGCGGCATGCTGCGGCGCTTCCCTAAGCAGATCGGGATTCTCTTCCATCTCATCATGGATCTGGCGCATGACAGCGATGAAGTGATCCAGCGTCTCCAGACTTTCGGTCTCTGTCGGCTCGACCATCAGAGCCTCCGGCACGATGAGCGGGAAGTAGACCGTCGGCGGGTGAATGCCATAGTCAATCAGGCGCTTGGCAACATCAAGGGTCAAAAGGCCCGTCCGGTCACGCAGCTTTTTGCCGCTGAAAACCGCTTCATGCATCACGGGGCCGGGCTTGGCCAGCTGCCAGTAAGCGGCGAGCTCATGGGCGACATAGTTGGCGTTCAGCACCGCCATTCCGGAAGCCTCCCGGCAGCCGGCTCCACCCAGCATGCGGATGTAGGCGAGCGCCTTCAGCAGAACCAGGCTGTTGCCGTACCAGGCGTGCACGGGGCCGGCACTCTTCGCCGGCTCTTCCCAGGCGTAGCTGCCGTCTTCCCGGCGCGTGACAAAGGGACCGGGCAGGAAGTCCTCCAGACCGGCACGCACGCCGACCGGCCCGGCGCCGGGCCCGCCGCCGCCGTGGGGCGTCGAGAAGGTCTTGTGCAGATTCAGGTGGCAGACATCAAAGCCCATGTCACCCGGGCGCACACGGCCGATGATGGCGTTGGCGTTGGCGCCGTCATAGTAGACCAGACCGCCGGCTTCGTGTACCGCCGCCGCAATCTCCTGTACTTCATGCTCAAAAAGACCCAGGGTGTTGGGGTTGGTCAGCATCAGGCCGGCCGTCCGCGGCCCGGCAGCCTTCCGTACCGTCTCGGCACGCAGGCAGCCGTCCTCGTCAGAGGGCAGGACGACGACATCAAAGCCCGCGGCAGCGGCGGAGGCGGGATTGGTGCCATGAGCGGAGTCGGGGATCAGGATCTCCCGCCGTTCATGATCGCCCCGGTCCTCATGCCAGGCACGGATGACGATGAGGCCGACATACTCCCCCTGCGCACCGGCCGCCGGCTGCAGGCTGAAGCGGCTGTAGCCGAGCAGCAGGCAGAGCTTCTCCTCAAGTTCATGGAGCAGGGCCAGTATGCCCTGGCAGTTCTCTGCTTCCGTCAGCGGATGCAGCCCGGTAAATTCATCGAGCGCCGCCACGCTCTCATTGATCCGCGGATTAAACTTCATGGTGCAGGAGCCGAGCGGATAGAAGCCGTTGTCAACCGAGTGGTTCAGGCCTGAAAGCTGTGTAAAGTGGCGGACCACATCCAGTTCCGAAAGCTCCGGCAGCGCCGGCGCTGTATCGGCAAAGAGGGAGCGGTCGGCAGCCGCGGCGTTCTGCAGCGCCGCACGGTCAGCGGACGCGCCGTCCAGTTTCCAGCCACGGCGCCCGGGCACCGAAGCTTCGTTGAGCTGCGGAATCTGTCTGCGGGCCAGGCCTCTGTCAATTGTGATTTTGCCCATCATGCTCCCTCCTCCCCGGCGAGCTCGGCCGCGATCCGGGCGAAGCGGTCGATTTCATCAGGCGTGCGCCGTTCGGTCACGGCGACAAGGTAGTCGTCCGGGCTCTCCGGGAGCAGTCGTCCCAGCCGGAGGCCGCCCTGAATCCCGGCTGCCAGCAGGCGGCGGTTGAGTTCGGCGGTATCGACATGGGCACGCAGGCGGAATTCCTTAAAGAAAGGTCCCTGGTTCTCAGCCGTAAACGCCCCGCTTGCGATCAGACGCTCGTGGGCCAGATGGGCCAGGTGGTAGCAGCGCCCGGCGACCTCACCCAGACCCTCCGGTCCCAGCAGGGCCAGATGAATCGTGCTGCGCAGAGCGATCAGGGCCTGATTGGTGCAGATATTACTGGTGGCCTTCTCACGGCGGATGTGCTGCTCGCGGGCCTGAATGGTCAGGACGTAGGCACGTCTGCCGTCTCTGTCTGTCGTCGCACCGACAATACGACCGGGCAAACGGCGCAGGAGTTTCTGACGGGCGGCCATGAAACCCAGGCCCGGTCCGCCAAAGGAAGGCCTGGTCCCGATGCCCTGTCCTTCTCCCGTCACGATGTCAGCCCCTTCATCGCCCGGCAGGCGGTAGAGGCCGGATGCGACCGGATCCCAGGAAACCGCCAGAAGACTGCGGCCTTCATGGCAGGCTGCGGCCAGTTCGCGTATCCCGTTTTCGACCACGCCGCTGAAATTCGGCGACTGCAGAATGACGAGCGCCAAGTCACGGCGCTCGTCCGCCGTCAGCTGTGTAAGTGCTGAGGCGCCGAGCTGCCTGGTCGCAGGGTCACTCTTTAGAGTGCAAAGCCTGAGACCGCGCACCCGTGCATAGGTCCCCAGCACCGCCCGGTAGCGCGGATGCAGATTGTCGGAGACGGCGATGGTCTGCCGCCTGGTCTCCGCCGCCGCCAGCAGCATGGCTTCGGCCAGAGCGGAGGCGCCGTCATAGAGGGAGGCATTCGCAATCTCCATCCCGGTAATCAGCGCGATCTGGCTCTGGAACTCAAAAATGGCCTGCAGTGTACCCTGTGAGACTTCCGCCTGATAGGGTGTATAGGATGTCAGGAATTCGGACCGTCCGGCCAGCTGGTCGACGGCTGCCGGCACGTGGTGGTCGTAGCAGCCGGCCCCCAGAAAGGAAGCGGCCTCTGCCGCGGTGCGGTTCCGGGCCCCGGCCGCGCGGAAATGCTTGAGCAGCTGGATCTCGTCACTGCCCCTGCCAACGGCCTCCAGGGTCTCTTCGCCTATCTCAAGCTCAGAGGGAATCGCTGCGAAGAGATCCGCGACGTCCGCCAGCCCGAGACGCTCGAGCATGACACGGACATCGTCGTCCGTGTGCGGAATATAGCCGCTCATGATTCGGCCGCTGCCAGAAGGGCGTTGTATTCTTCAAGCGTGAGCAGTCCGGCGACGCTGTCGGGATCCGTAATGCGGGCTTTTAAGAGCCAGGCGCCCTCAGCATCCTGATTCACCAGCTCGGGGGCATCCAGCAGCTCCGTGTTGACCTCCGTCACCGTCAGGTCGAAGGGCGCATAGACATCCGCCGCCGTCTTCACCGACTCAAGCGCCGCCACGGCCTCTCCGGCCGCAAAGCTGTCATCCGCCTCCGGCAGATCCACATAGACAATTTCACCCAGCTGCTGCTGGGCGTAGTCCGTGATGCCCATTACGGCGTCTTCGCCGTCGACATCTACCCATTCATGTTCTCTGGTATACCAGCGCTGGCTCATGGCTCTTCTCCTTTTTGCTTGGGAGCCCTGGCCCTTTTTCACAGGGCCGGGCTCTGGCGGATACAGTTTTTTCGCCGAAAAGGCGGTCGGCTAGCCGCCGCGGGATCGACGATAGTGCGGGCGTGGGCAGACTCTGGCGGCAAGCGGTCGGCGTGTACCCTGAATGGTCAGTTCATGTCCTTCGGCATAGCGCAGGCCGGGTTCAGCGGAAACCAGGGCGATCCCCGCGTCCAGTGTCGGTGAATAGCCGCCGCTCGTGACGTAGCCGATCCGGGTTTCGCCGTCAAAGACCTGATCCCCTGCACGCGGCAGGCCGCGTCCGGTCGCGATCAGGGCCAGGCGGCTGCGCACCTGACCTGCCGCCCGCTGGGCAAGCAGGGCTTCGCGGCCGAAAAAGCCTTCGCGGTCCAGGTTGACAAAGCGGGCCAGTCCGGCGTCCAGGGCCGTGCGTTCGCGGGAGAGTTCATGTCCGTAGAGCGGGAGACCCGCCTCCATGCGCAGGCTGTCGCGGGCAGCGAGCCCGGCGGGGACGAGGCCCAGCGGCGACCCGACATCAAGGAGTTTCCTCCAGAGCTCCGGCGCCGACGCGGCGGGCAGGAAGAGCTCAAAACCATCCTCTCCGGTGTAGCCGGTGCGGGAGATCAGGATCTGGGTACCGTCAGAATCCTGGGTTTGGACAAAGCGATAGTTCCCGGGCAGCAGCAGATCTTCGCCAAAAATCATCTTTACAATGCGTTCAGATACGGGACCCTGCAGCGCCAGAATGGCGATCGGGGCGAAGTCTCCCGCAAGTCCCGCGCCGGGGCCCGCGTGTTTCTTCAAGTGCTCGAAATCAACCTGGCGGTTGCCGGCGTTGACGACCAGACGGTAGCTGTCGGGGCCCATGCGGTAGACCAGAAGGTCGTCGAGTGCCGCGCCGTCCTCATCCAGCAAGGGGCTGTAGAGGATCTGGCCGACCGCGAGCGGACGGGGATCATTGGTCAGGACTCTGGCGAGAAAGTCCCCGGCCTCTGGTCCTGTGACAGGGAGAACACCCATGTGGGAGACATCAAAGAGACCCGCCGCATGGCGTACAGAACGGTGTTCCGAGATGCTGGAACCGTAGTCGAGGGGCATCTGATAGCCCGCATAATCAACGATGCGGGCCTTAAGCCGGACATGCTCATCGTAGAGGCTGGTTTTCACTTTTTCATCCCTCCTGACGCAGGCATTATAGCACGCAGCCGGGTCGGGACTGCGGCGGGCACCGTGTCGGACGCCGGACAATGCGTTCCTGCCGGAAAAATCCACGGGCAGACAAAACGCCCCCGTTGCCGCTGCCGGCTCCGGGGGCGTATTTGGTTCATCTGCTGCGTTTGGTCTAGTCGCCGGTATAGGGCAGCAGGGCGAGGTGCCGTGCCCGCTTGATGGCGATGGTCAGTTCGCGCTGGTGCTTGGCACAGGTGCCGCTCATCCGCTTCGGGAGAATTTTCCCACTTTCGGCGAGGAACTTGCGCAGGGGATAGCTCTTATAGTCGATGTACTCAACCTTATCCGCACAGAACTGGCAGACCTTCCGTCTGCCGCGCCGCGGACGCTGAGGGCGCTCACGCCGCTCGCGTGTTTCAGCCATGTTGGTCCTCCTCTAATTTAAAGATCAAAGGGCAGTTCGGTGTCGTCGCTGGGAGCCGGAACGAATGTGTCTTCCTGCTCCTGACGATTCCAGGAGGAAGCGCCGCGCGCGCCATCGGATCTGCCGTAGTTACCGCCGTCAGAGTCCTGACGACTGCCGCCGCTGCGTGACCATGAAGGCCCCGACGAGCGGCTGCTGGTGGTGTAGCCGGTCGTTTCACGGCCATAGTCCAGGCCGTCCAGACAGTCGCGGCTGTCGCGTCGTGATTAACAGAAATAAGCTTCAACTACGACAACATCCGGTGTGTAGATCGTCTTCCCGGTCTTCTC
>JASGUW010000030.1 GCA_030055235.1 Bacillota bacterium | reverse complement strand
TTGCCCAGAAAACGGCTCTGGGTGAGCAAAATTTCCGCTCTGGACAGGTTTCGCCTGCTCCCGGGTGCACTTCGCTGTCCAGCGCGTAAAAATTGCACAGAAAACGGCTCCGAGTGAGCAAAATTTACGCTCTGGACGGGTTTCGCCTGTGTCTGGGTGCACTTCACTGTCCAGCGCGTAAAAATTGCACAGAAACTGGCTCGAAGTGAGCAAAATTTCCGCTCTGGACGGATTTCGCCTGCTTCTGGGTGCACTTCGCTGTCCAGCGCGTAAAAATTGCACAGAAAACGGCTCCGGGTGAGCAAAATTTCCGCTCTGGACAGGTTTCGCCTGCTCCCGGGTGCACTTCACTGTCCAGCGCGTAAAAATTGCACAGAAAACGGTTCGAAGTAAACTCTACCCAGTCTGTTTTGTCCGCCTTCCTCATCTCCAAGCTGCTTGAATCAGGATTTCCGCGCCGGCGTCGCCTCTTAAGGCTTCCGGCTGCCTGTCGTCCTGTGTTCGATTGTTAACATCAACTGAGAAATCAACTGAAATAACGTAATGCACCATAAGGAGAACGATCAATCTGACAGCCACCAGGGCGCTAAGTTCACACCTTCCACAAATCCTGACACATAGATGAAGGTGCCAGCTGCACTCCATGCCCATAAGCAAATAAGCGGGCCGTCCCACTCAGGACGACCCGCCATTTGTTCAAAGCTCTACAGCTTCAATCCTACACTTTCAGGCCTCTGCAGTTTCCCTTCGTAGCAGCTTCCTTTCGTTACTGCTCACCACACCCCACAGCGTCCGGAATCAACATCCGGAAATCGGCTCAGGCGTCGAGTAGCTCGCGCGCGGCCTTGTACATATCGTCGGCGGTGATGCCATACTCGGCGAAGATGCGCGAACCGGGGGCGGAGGCGCCGAAGCGGTCGATGCCGAGCACGCGGCCGTCAAGGCCCGTGAAGCGGTACCAGAGACCGGAGGCGCCGGCCTCCATCGCCACACGGCGCCGGCAGGCAGAAGGCAGAACCTCATCCTGATATTCGGCATCCATCTCCAGGAAGCGCTCAATCGAAGGCATGGAGACGACGCGGGCGCGCACGCCCTCCGCCTCAAGGCGCTCCCAGACTGCGACCGCCGGGGCGACCTCTGAGCCGCTCGCCATAAGGATGATGTCGAGCTCGCCCTCACCTGCGGCATCGCGCAGGACGTAGCCGCCGTTCTGGGCGGCACGGCCGCTGCCTTCCAGAGTCGGCAGGTTCTGCCGCGTCAGGGCGAAGGCGGCGGGACGGTTCTGGCTGAGCGCGAAGGCATAGGCGGCGGCCGTCTCACGGCCGTCGGCCGGACGCCAGGTGTAGATGCCCGGGGTGGAGCGCAGCATTGCCAGCTGTTCGATCGGCTCATGGGTCGGGCCGTCCTCGCCGACACCAATGCTGTCGTGGGTCAGGACGTAGATGACCGGCACCTCCATCAGGGCCGAAAGGCGCAGGGCAGCCTTCAGGTAATCGCTGAAGATCATGAAGGTTGCGCAGTAGGGACGCAGTCCCGAATGCAGGGCCAGGCCGTTCGCAATACAGGCCATGGCAAACTCGCGGACGCCGAAGTGGATGTTACGCGGGGCATAGTCCTCGCTCGACATGAAGCCGTCCGTTTTAATCGTGGTCAGGTTGGAGGCGGCCAGGTCGGCCGAGCCCCCGACAAACTGGGGCAGCTGGGCGGCGATACGGTTGATCATGGTCTCGCTGGTCTTGCGCGTCGCAATCGCTCCGGCAAAGTCGTAGAGATCGTCTGAGTCACAGAAACCGCGGGCGGCATGGCCGCAGGAACCGTCGATGCCGGTTTCCTGGGCGAGCTTCGCATAGAGCTCAGGGAATTTGACCTCATAGTCTGTCCGCAGCTGCTGCCAGGCATCATAGGCGGGACGCTTGGCGGCGACATGGGCGCGGATGGTTTCCCGGACGGCCTCAGGGATGACAAAGGGTTCAGACTCCGGCCAGCCGAGTGTCTCACGCGTCTTGGCAATATTCTCGGCACCCAGAGGCGCGCCGTGGGTCTTCTCACTGCCGGCCAGGGGAGAGCCGTAGCCTATGGTCGAGTGGACCACAATCAGGGTGGGGGCGCCGCGGTGGGTCTTCGCCGTTTCAATGGCGCGGCCGATCTCATCCAGATCGTTGGCGTCATTGACCGTCAGCACATGCCAGCCGTAGGCTTTGAAGCGTGCGGGGACATTCTCACGGAAGGCCAGATCGGTGTCACCATCAATCGTAATCTCATTGTCGTCATAGAGGACGATGAGGCGCTCCAGGCCTAAAGTTCCTGCGAAGCTCGCCGCCTCGGCCGAAACGCCTTCCATCAGGCAGCCGTCACCGACCAGCGCATAGGTGTAGTGATTGATGATGGGGTAGTCCGGCTGATTGTAGCGCGCGGCCAGATGGGCTTCGGCCAGAGCAACGCCGACCGCCATTGAGACGCCCTGGCCCAGAGGACCGGTCGTTGCCTCAACACCGACGGTATGGCCATATTCGGGATGACCCGGCGTCTTCGAGCCCCACTGACGGAACTGCTTGATTTCGTCCATGGGGAGGTCGTAGTCGAAAAGGTGGAGGAGAGAGTAGAGCAGCATCGAACCGTGGCCGGCGCTCAGAATGAAGCGGTCGCGGTTGAGCCAGTCAGGCTCAGACGGAACAAAGTTCATGTGCTTCGCCCAGAGCTCATAGGCCATGGGGGCGGCGCCGAGGGGGAGGCCGGGGTGGCCGGAGTTGGCCTGCTGTATGGCATCCACGGACAGCATGCGCACGGCGTTGACGGCGAGTTGATCCTGTTTACGAACGGGCATGAGAACCTCCAGAAGACCGGGGCGGCTGGCCGCCCTCTGCGTTTTGAACTATTCTAGCACGCCCCGGCCTCAGATCGTTCCGGGTTCATACATTGTTTAAAGCCCGGAGAGATTGCCGACCAGAAGATCCTTGAGCAGGGCAAAGGTTTCGCGCATGAGGTTATGCGGCAGCAGGAGAGGGTCGCTCGGAGCCGGGATGAAATAGATCTCCTCCCAGCCGGCGTTTGCCGCCAGACCCAGGGCGCGCAGACCGTGGAAATTGGAGCTTACGATGCCCACGCGGAAAGCGTTGGGAGCGGCTGCTGCCCGCAGCAGGGGTTCGGAGAGACGGATATTTTCGTAAGTGTTGCGCGAAGCCGTCTCCGTAATCAGGCGCGTGGCCGCGATCCCTTTCGAACAGAGCCACTCGGCCATCGCTTCACCCTCCGGGCAGGGCTCGTCACGGCCCTGACCGCCACTGGTCACCGCCACCGCCTCCGGTACCGCTTCCAGGTAGAGGCGGGCGCTTTCCAGTCGATCGCTCAGGATGGGGGAGGGTGTGCGATCCGGATAGACCTGTCCCCCAAGGACCAGAATGACAGGGAGGTCCGCCGGCGCTTTGGCTGCAAACTGTGAAAAAATGCGGAACTGAATCCAGCCAAAAAGCAGGAGACCGGCCGCTGAGACCGTGATCAGGCTGCGGCGCAGCCAGCAGGGCAGGCGGCGCTGATGGCGGCGCAGCCAGCGCAGCATCAGACTGATGCCAAAGCAGAACAGGGCCAGGAAGAGCCAGAAATAGAGAAAACCGGGCGCCGTTCCGATACTCAGGGCGACCAGAAAAAAGTAGATCAGAGACGCGGTGCCAAGGACAAGAAAGAGCTGTCTCATGCGTGACTCCCCGGACCTTCACATTTTTCCACAGAGCAGATGCGTGGCATCATAAGTCTCCTTCTCCACAGACAGGCTCAGCGTACCACATAAATTTCAAAATACCACAGTGACAGGTGCTGCGGCAACGCTGCCGGCCAGCCGAGTCCGGTTCAGCCGAGCCAGCCGAGCCCGGGCCATCCGGTCAGCTGGCCAGCCAGGCTGGAAAATGCGCGGAAGCGCTCATATCTCAACCTCTTCCCTGATAAAGCTCTCAATCAGGCTGTTGATAATATCAGGCTGGTCCGTATTGGCATTGTGGCCCGCATTCTTGATCCAGTGGATAGGGATCCGGGTGCTGTTATGCCAGGCCTCGTTATAGCGCCTGATGGAACGGATACTGTCCGACTCACCGCAGATCAGCAGGGCAGGGCACCGCAGCGCATAGGGCAGATCCTTCTCCATGGCGTCGGCAAGCATTCGGAAACCATGGCCGGCCACCTGGGCGTTGCGGGCAGGATCGTCGGCGTAGCTCATCATCATGTCATGCATAAGCTTCTGCCCATAGGGTGTCACTGCCACGCCCCTGCTGGCCAGTTTTAAGAGTACTTTCCAAGGATAGAGGCGATAGATCCTCTCCATTCTCTTGAGCATCCAGAGCTCCCTTGAACTCATAGTCTGCCTCTGCAGTGGAGTGGAGTTGATGGCGACAAAACCCTTGATCCGCTCGGGATATTCTTCTGCGAAGGCCTGGCCCAGATGTCCGCCCATGGACTGGCCGATGATCACAGGCCGAAGAATCTGTTCCCGCTCCAGAATCTCATGGAGCCAGCGGGCCAGGTCCATGAGATCAAAATCGAACGTGAACGGCCAGGACAGGCCGTGGCCGGGCGCATCCCAGACGAAGACATTGCGTCGGTCGGCGAAAAATTCGATCTGCTTCTCAAACAGTCGGTGATCCGCCGTTAAACCGGGCAGGAAAACCAGACCCGGTTCATCCGGGTCGATCTGATTGACCCAGTAGTGAATACTGCCGGAGGTGGTCTTATAGTTTCTTTCGTTCATGTAGTTCATCCGCTCCCACGCCGGAGAAGTGGCGTCTTCGTGGGTGTTTACAGTTAGCCTTACGTTAAGACTACGACTTAAACGACGCTGCGACAAACTCCTCTTGGTCTGAAAGCGAAAGAAAGCTGGCTGATCAGAGGGGATGGCTGTGCGATTCCAGCATCACCAATCTGCTCGCTGTGTCAAGTTTTGGAGCTGTGTCAGCATTTCCTGACACAACTCGACTTTTTGACAAATTCCCCATCTATTTTGCCAACTTTTAGAGTTGTGTCAGCTTTTCCTGACACAACTCGACTTTTTGACAAATTCCCCATATTTTTTGCCAACTTTTGGAGTTGTGTCAGCATTTCCTGACACAACTCACTTTTTTGACAAAATCCCCATCTTTTTTGTCAACTTTTGGAGTTGTGTCAGCTTTTCCTGACACAACTCGTTTATTTGTCCAAATCAAGGGTGGAATGGCCAAGTTTTGGAGTTGTGTCAGCGTTTCCTGACACAACTCGTTTTTTTGTCCAATTCGGTGGCTCCGCAGATGACTCCGATAAAAACGGCAAAACTGTTCGATCAGAAAAATCCAATCCGGACCACTAACACTTCGAATTTGACACGCGTTACAGCAGCAAAACGTTGTCTGATGTTTGGCTCTCTGTAAAGATGCTGGCATTTCTCGTGCTGTCTCCCTGAACAGCAGAAAACAAAGCGTTTCAACATGCAGCTCTTCTATGGTAAGTAAGATTAATAAAGGAGTAAAATAGCGACTATATTCATGTCGGCTCCATCGTTGCTTCTCGTCTGCTGATGTCAGGACAGATACCGGGCCGATCATGCTGTTGTTCCGGTAGAGAACGAACGCCACCTGCTGCAGGGGACGCTCGAAGCCAGAGCCTTTTAAGAAAGGTCAACCGCAAGCGGTGGCCGTCTGTCCGGACGGCAGGGGAGGATGGGGGACTTTCATGCTGGAGATTCTGGCGCTCGTGTTGCTATGCAACGTCAACAAGAAAAATGCGCTGGCTCGTGGACAAAAACCGGGCGTTTACATCGCCTTGACTCTGATCCTCTGGCTGGGTCTTGAGCTTGGTGCCGGCTTTATCGGCGGGGCCATGAATCTGGGTCTGGGCACCTACCTACTTGCTCTCTTTATGGCGGCGATCGGGGGCCTGATCTCCTATCTGCTTGCGAAGTTCGGCAAAAAAGGCAGTTATGTCCCGCCCGCCCAGGCGGAGATGGAGCGTGTTGCCACCAACAACGAGCCGCTTGCTGTGCCGGCACAGATCACTCTGGTGCGCATCAGCAGCATGGTGAGCTCGCTCGTGGCCTGGACGTTCAGCCTCAACGGGACTGAAATCGGCCGTCTTAAAAACGGTGAAACGCTGACGTTTACTACTCTGCAGCGCCGGAATGTGCTTGTTGCCAGGGATTCCTATGGCAACGAACTGCCGCCTTATGTCTTCGAAGTGGCACCGGGAGCCAGAGCGGAACTCTTTTTTAAGATCAGTCGCTTTCTCCCCGAACAGTCGACCGGTTTGCTTGAGCCTTCATCTCAGCCTGCCCAGGCTCCTCAGAGCGTGCCGGTATTCGAACCCGTCCCGGCCCCTCAGGTCGCGGTGCCCAGCCCGGCTGCTCCTGTTCAGGCGGCCTTCTGCTACAAGTGCGGGACACTCATGAGTGAGAACGCGCGTTTTTGTGATTTCTGCGGTGCAGAGCGCTTTACTCTCCCTCCGGCCGCAGCCCTGCACGCAGCCCAGCTGCCCACGGCACCGCACCAAGCACAGGCAGCCGCCCCGCTGGCGGCCGCAGCGCCAGCTGACAAACAGCTGCCGGATGAGCCGGGCGTACAAAAAAAGCAGGGGATGTTTGCCGTCTGGCTTGGTCTCTGGCTCATCGGCGCCTGGTTCCTGAACGCCCTGATTCCTGTCGTCAGCAATATGAAATTCCGCTATGACGGCTCCTTTTCCGGCCTGATACTCAGTGTTCTTCTGGGCTGCTCGACTTGGCTGATACTGCAGAAGGAAGGCAGGTTCAGGGTCCTGGCGGCAGTACTCGGGCTTGCGGCTGTTCTTTTGTCCTATCTCAATTATCCGATGCAGCTGGCCTATATGTACAGCGGACGTTTTCATCTGGAGATGATTCTTTCCGTCCGGATCATGCCCCAGACTCATGTTGGCATCTGGCTGTGGGCACTGCTGGCCATCGGCGGTGCAGCGCTGTTTTACCAGCTTCTGCATCGCAAAGAATCCGCCTGGAGGCTGCCGCTGACCGCCATTCTCACTGCCCTTACAAGCCTTCTGGGGCAGATGATCTTTGTCGCCATTACGTCCCCCTGGCTTGTTCAGTTTCCCGTGCAGATCTTTCAGCTTTGCCTCAGCCTGTTCGTTGAAACGGCAGCGTTTGCGGTCACTCTGCCCGTTCTGGCGTCGCGTTCCGGGATGAAAACACTGGTTTTTCGCCTGACGGGCTGGGGCCTCGTGTGGTGCTGGATTGCCCTGTTTGGTGCCTTATCTTCGATCATCATCGTGATCCGTGGCAGTCTGATCCCCTACATGCCCATCTATTCCGGTCAGCTTCTGATGTATGTGGCCATGCTGGCAGGCTTCATTCTTCTCATTGTCGGCAGACGTCTTGGCTGGTACGTCCTTTTCTTTGCCATGCTGACAGGACTGGGCGGTCAGTTCCTCCTCTCCAGTTCCGCCGTAATGGCAGGTGGACGCAACTATGTTGGACTGCTCGCCGCCTCGCTCGCCGGCGTTTTGAATCCGGTCATCACCTGGATTTCCATTCGGGGAGCCTGGATGAGAGCCGATGCTCCGTCCTGTGTCCCTCTTTCTTTCGCGCAGCCCTCCAGACCGTACCGGACCTTTGACCGTTTTGTTGTGATCTACAATCTGCTAGCGGGTCTTGTTTTCTTTCTCAGTCCCTTTGTCAGCATGATTGTCTATATCCCCCGCTTCCATCCCGGAATGCTGCCGGTCCTCTTGATAGGCCTTGTTGCGATTATTCTGTCGGTTGGCAGTCTGACCGTGATGAAACGCAGATATCCCACCGGCCTGCGCGTGTTGGGCATTGTCCTCTTTGTCTTTATGACACTGATTCTTTTAGCCGTCGTGATTACAAGCCTCAGAAATTTATGAAATTATAGGAGGAAGCCAGGATGTATTGTAGCGATTGTGGAATGCCCATTCCGCCGGATTCACTTTTCTGCCCTTTCTGCGGCACAAAAGTAGAACTGGCAACTGAGAGTGTCCCACCGGAGCCGGGCGAAACGGATGCGCTCGTCCGGGCTTCAGCAGGAGAACCGGAAGCCCCGGACATGTCCGCAGCGCCGCCAGAGAGCGTTGCGGCCGGAGCCGTTGACACGACTGTCTGGAGTACGGAAGAGGAAGCCATGCCGGCTCCGGCTACTGTCCCGGAAGTGGCAGGCGAAGTTGAACCAAGCGATTTGCCCGAACCTCTAGTCTCGTCACCCGGGCCGGAAGTTCCTTCACCAGAACTGCAAAGTCCGTCACCCGAGCCGGAAGTCCCTTCATCCGAGCCTCAAGCTCTTTCACTCGAGCCGGAAACCCCTTCGCCAGAACTGCAAAGTCCGTCACCCGAGCCGGAAACCCCTTCGCCACAAGCGCAGGCTCTCGCTCCCGAACCGCAGGCTCCCGCTCCCGAACCACAGGTTCCAGCTCCCAAACCGCAGGCGCCCGCTCCCGAACCGCAGGCTCCCGCTCCCAAACCGCAGGCCCCCGCTTCCGAACCGCGAAAGAAGAGCAAAAAGGGCCTGATCATTGTGGTCGCCGCGCTGGCGGCTGTTGCCGTTCTCGCCGCCATTCTGATTCCCCAGCTGATCCGGATGCAAAAGCAGGGGCGCTACGACGAAGCGGCGGCTCTTCTTGAAAGCGGGAAATATCAGGCTGCCAGGGAGATCTTCCTGGAGCTTGATGACTTTGAAGATGCGGCTGCCAGGGCGGCCCTTGCGCAAAAATGGCTGGATTACGAAGCGGCGAAGGCGCTCATGAATGGCGGAAGTTTTGAAGAGGCCAGGGCGGCTTTTGCGGCTCTCGGCGATTTTGAAGACGCGGCTGCCCTCGCCCTCAAATGCCAGAACACTCTGGATTACTCCAGTGCGCTCATGGCCATGGAGGAGGGGCGCTATGCGGAGGCCAAAGCAGCTTTTGAAGCTCTTGGTGACTTTGAAGACTCAGCCTCCCTTGCCCTCGAATGCCAGAATGTTCTGGATTATTCGACTGCGCTCCTGGCCATGGAGGCAGGCCGCTACGAAGAAGCCAAAGCGGCGTTTGAAACCCTGGGCGATTATGAAGATGCCGCCTTCCTCGCTCTCGAATGCCAGAGAGGACTGGACTACGAAGCTGCGCTCCTGGCCATGGAGGCGGGTCGCTATGAAGAGGCACAGGCGGTTTTTCTGGACCTCGGTGACTTCAAAGATTCCGCCTCTCTTGTCGTTGACTGTCAAAATGCCATGGACTACGAGCGTGCGCTTACGGCCATGGAGGAAGAGCGCTACGAAGAGGCCAAAGAGATTTTCCAGGACCTCGGCGACTATGAGGATGCCGTTGCCCTTGCTCAGGAATGCCAGAACGCCATGGACTATGACATTGCCGTCACCACCATGGAGGATGAACGCTACGAAGAGGCCTTACAGCTCTTCGAAGCTCTGGGTGACTATGAGGATGCCGCCACCCTTGCTCAGGATTGTCAAAACATCCTGGACTACCGGGCCGCGGTCTCGTCCATGGACGACGGCTTCTATGAAGAAGCGCTGACGGATTTCAAGGCTCTGGGTGATTTCGAGGATGCGGCTCTCCTGGCTCAGGAATGCCGGGGCCTGATCTACGAACAGGCACAGCTTTACTTTGATGATGGTGACTTTGAAGAGGCCGCCAGGCTCTTCAGACTGGCCGAAGACTATGAGGATGCCCCCCGCATGGTGCTCAGATGCGGCTCACAGGCGGATTACCTTGAAGCGCTTTCGCTCATGGAAGCGGGCGAATTCGAAGCGGCGCGGGAAATCCTCTACAAGCTGGATGATTCCATCTTCGAGGACAGACTCGACCTTGTAAAAGAGACCAGATATCGCGAGGCCAAGGTGCAGCAGGCGGACGGATATTATTACGAAGCGTACCTGATGTTTATCGACCTCGGCGATTACAGTGATTCTGCGGCACAGGCGGAGGCCTGCAAGCTTCCCATGCCGGGAACCGGAGAGACCTATCGCAACAGCGCTTATTCCGGATCTTCCTGCCAGCTGACACTCAAGCCCCCCACGGATGATGGCAGCAGCAGTTATATCAAGATCTATACCCCGGGCGACATACTGGTATCCTGCATCTTTATCAATGCCGGCCATGAGGCAACCGTCAGCCTGCTGGCGGGCGAATACCGCATCAAGGTTGCCTACAGCTTCGGCTCCGTCTGGTACGGTGAAAAGGATATGTTTGGCGATGACGCGTATTACCAGCTCCTGGTCGTTGAGGGTATCGGAGAGATCATTCCTCTGGAATCAAACATGCACTACACCATCACCTTAAGAACCGGTGCCCCTACTGGTGGCGATGATGTGGATACCGTGAATGAAGAAAGGAAAACATTCTAATTCGGGTATTGGGATTCAGAAGATCAAACGGAAAGCCGCAGACCTCAACGCCTGCGGCTTTTTCTCACTCGGAAATTTGATGATATATGCGAAGGGCCAGCCGTTTACCGCCCACAATACGCCTTAGCTGTCAGCAGGCTCCTCAGTCTTCTTTTTCAGCCTGGGCCTTCTCATATGCCAGCAGGCAGTTCGTGACGATTTCATTGGCGACTTCCCGGCCGTCTATCTGCAGGACATAGGTTTTGACGTTTTCCAGATCCTTGTAGACTTCGAAGAAATGCATGATTTCGTTGTATACATGCTCCGGCAAATCCGTCAGATCCTGATAGAAGCTCATCTGAGGATCTTCAAAAGGTACGGCGATGATTTTTTCGTCAATGTAGTCATCGTCGGTCATCTTGATGACACCGATCGGGTAGCAGCGCACCATGCAGAGGGATGTCAGACTTTCGGAGCAGAGAACCAGAACATCCAGAGGGTCGCCGTCATCGGAAATCGTCAGTGGAATAAAACCGTAGTTTTGCGGGTAATGTGTTGACGTATAGAGAATCCGATCCAGGCGTAACAGACCGGTTTCATTGTCGACTTCATATTTCTGCTTGCTGCCTTTGGGGATCTCGATCACCGCCAGAAAATCGTCCGGCTGGATAAGCTCTTTGGGCAGATGGTTAAAAGGATTCATAAGGCCCTCCTGATGACAAAATTTGCCGTGTCCTCGTCCCGGAGAATATGCGCTTGGACGCAGCGGCCAGCTTCCATCACCGCATGTTCCCTGGTCGTTTTGAATGAGAACCAGCCATTCACCCGTGCCTTAGTATACCGGGAATGCGTATCATTTCCCATGCACCTGCTGAACGTGAGAAGGGCGAAATCCGGACACATGAATCTCCGACAGACAAGACACGCTGCCGGATGACGCCATGCAGACAGTTTGCTGAAAATTGAGGCACACTGCTGCAAATCTTCGCTGCCCCGCTGCTGCTGTGTCAATCTCCGCCGATCAAAAAGAGCATCAAGCTGCCCCCCTTCCTGAACAGCAAGAACTCTTTACTTCACGGTAACAGTGACTTCTTTGCTCGCAACCCTCTCTTTTGCATCCCTGATCGCGACACCAAGCTTGTAGGTATCCGGGGTCACAGGACTCCAGCTGAAAGTATTGCTGGATGCATATTTGCGCAGGACGACCTTTGAACCGTTGGAGCGGATCACATAGAACTGATACTGATAAGGTGCTGTTCCGCCTTCTCCTCTGGCTTCCAGGGCAAGCGTTTCACCAGGCGTGTACTCTGTCTTGTAACCGGCACGGAAGCTGGCTATGCTCAAGGGGTTATCATTCTTGACTGTGATTGTCGTCACCCTGTTCACTTTCCTGCCCGTTGCATCAAATACATCCACGCCCAGGGTATACGTGTCCGGGGTGCTGGGAGTCCAGGGATAGATATTTGAAAAAACCGGATTCTTTCTGAAATTCACACGCCTGCCGTTGGAGCGAAGGACATAGAACTGGTACTTGTAGGGTGCGGTGCCACCCTCAGCTCGTGCAGCCAGATCAATCGTTTGGCCTAATTCGTAGGTGTCCGACCAGCCGGCGCGGAAAACCTCTATCCAGAACGGATTATGATTCGTGACGGTGATCGTCTTCTCCTCTGTCACTTTCTGACCCGTGGCATCGTATACATCCACACCCAGCGTGTACGTGTCCGGGGTAACAGGAATCCAGGGATAGATATTGGAAAAAACCGGGTTCTTTCTGAAATTCACACGTCTGCCGTTGGAGCGAAGGACATAGAACTGGTACCTGTAGGGTGCGGTACCTCCCTCAGCTCGTGCGGCCAGATGAACCGTTTCACCTGTTTCGTAGCTGTCGGACCAGCCTGCACGGAAGACGGCTATGTGATAGGGGTTCAATTCGACTGTCAGTTCGCGCTCCACACGATCAGTGTTTCCAAGTTCGTCCCTGGCTTCAAATACAAGCGTGTAAGTGTCTGGCTCGACCGGTGTCCAGGTGAAGGTATTTGCTTCCCCAAAGTCGCTCGAGCTTATGATGCTGGCATCGGAGCCCATCACCGTGAATTTATAGAGAGATGTACCTGCCCCACCCTCTGTACGTTGAGACAGGACAAGCGGCGTTCTTGTTAGAACTGCCTGATCCGGGGTGACTGCCGTTTCAACGATGCCTAAAGGCGAAAAGCGAACGATGTTCACCTGTGCATCAAAGGCGATCGGAGATAAGAACACCACTGATTCAGGGATGAAGACCCGCGTAAATGGATTTTGGGTAAAGGATTTTTCTCGGATATATCTTAGCGATTCAGGAAGAATCAGATCAGTCAGGCTGTTATTGATAAAAGCTTGTTCCCCAATTTCCGCCACAGCGTTTCCCAGGACTAAACTGCTCAGATTGTTGTTGCCAAAGGCAAAGCCATCAATCGTTGTTACTGAATCGGGAATCGTTACACCCGTCAAAAGGTTTTCAAAAAAAGCATATCTTCCGATCGTCGTCACAGAATCGGGAATGCTGATGCTCATTAGTTGATTATCCTCAAAAGCACTCTGGGCAATTGTAGTTAAAGTGTCGGGAAGGCGTACTGTACTCAGCTGATTGCAGTAAAAAGCCTCCTGGCCGATTTCCACCACTGAATTGGGAATATCTATATCTGTCAGCTGATTGTCATAGAAAGCCCGATACTGAATCTGTGTCACGGATTCTGGAATCGTTACTGCCGTCAGCCGCCTGCTGGCAAAGGCCTCATTAGCAATTGTCCGAACCTTAACATCTCCGATTTCAGAGGGGATCACGACATTTCTTTCAGTGCCGTTGTAAGAGATAATTGTTCCGGTGTCGGCGTCAAATTCGTAGTCGCTTCCGGAATGGGGCCAGTCAACTACGACATTTTCGTCAAATGCTGTCGGAGATAAAAATACCACTGATTCAGGAATGAAAACCTGCGTGAATAGATTCAGGGTAAAGGATTTTTCCCGGATATATCTTACTGATTCAGGAATCGTCAGATCAGTCAGGCTGTTATTGACAAAAGCTTGTTCTCCAATTTCCGCCACAGCGTTTCCCAGGATTAAACTGCTCAGATTGTTGTTGCCAAAGGCAAAGCCATCAATCGTTGTTACCTGATCGGGAATCGTCACACCCGTCAAAAGGTTTTCAAAAAAAGCATATCTTCCGATCGTCGTCACAGAATTGGGAATGCTGATGCTCATGAGTTGATTGTGTTCAAAAGCACTCTGGGCAATTGAGGTTAAAGTGTCGGGAAGGCGTACTGAACTTAGCTGATTGCAGTAAAACGCCTCCTGGCCGATTTCCACCACTGAATTGGGAATATCGATATCTGTCAGCTGATTGTCATAAAAAGCCCGATACTGAATCTGCGTCACGGAGTCTGGAATCGTTACTGCAGTCAGCCGCCTGCTGGCAAAGGCCTCATTAGCAATTGTCCGCACCTTAACATCTCCGATTTCAGAGGGGATTACGACATTTCTTTCAGTGCCGTTGTAACTGAGAATCGTTCCGGTGTCGGCGTCAAATTCGTAGTCGCTTCCGGAATGGGGCCAATCAACTACGACATTCTCGTCAAACGCTGTCGGAGATAAAAACACCACTGATTCAGGAATGAAGACCTGCGTAAATAGATTCAGGGTAAAGGATTTTTCCCGGATGTTTCTTACTGATTCAGGAATCGTCAGATCAGTCAGACTGTTATTGGCAAAAGCATATTCCCCAATTTCCGTCACAGCGTTTCCCAGGATTAAACTGCTCAGATTGTTGTTGCCAAAGGCAAAGCCAGCGATCGTTGTTACTGAATCGGGAATCGTTACACCCGTCAAAACATTCTGGAAAAAAGCATATTTTCCGATCGTCGTCACTGAATCGGGAATACTGATGCTCATAAGTTGATTATATTCAAAAGCGCTCTGGGCAATTGTAGTTAAAGTGTCGGGAAGGCTTACTGTACTTAGCTGATTGCAGTAAAACGCCTCCTGGCCGATTTCCACCACTGAATTGGGAATATCTATATCTGTCAGCTGATTGTCATAGAAAGCCCGATACTGAATTTGTGTCACGGAGTCTGGAATCGTTACTGCAGTCAGCCGCCTGCTGGCAAAGGCTTCGTTAGCAATTGTCCGAACCTTAACCTCACCGATTTCAGAGGGGATCACGACATTTCTTTCAGTGCCGTTGTAAGAGATAATCGTTCCGGTACCGGGGTCAAAGGTGTAGTCACCCGTAGCGGCGATTTCATTGTAAGCGTCAAGCGCGTGGACTGGGAGTATGGACGAACACAGTACGTTCAGGCATACGCTCAGGCTAAGTAAGAATCTGGAGAATCTTGCGAGCATTTTCACTTTCATTCCTCCCTGGCAATATTGTTGAAATGTTTGGACAACTCGCGCTGAACAGACCCAAAGATGCCTGCCGGTGCATAGAAATGGTATATCACTGAAAAGCGTCACCGTGCTATAGCTGATTAATTAAATAATTGCTTTATTATGTTGCCAGATTATTATGTTGCCAGATAAAAAACGCCCTAAATACAGGCTGATTCTGGGCTTTCAATGTGTCGTCGGACCACTGCTGCATCTGCCATCAGGCGGGCGGAAGGTCCTGCCCATAGCAAACGCCAAAGGAACGTGTGAAGAGTTCCGGGATGATGGAGCAGGTCGCAGCCCTGGTGATACAGAAAAGCTCAGGACGAAAAATTCCAGATGCTTTCGGAGGAAGGAATGATCCGTTAAAATCACGTAGAGGTCTTGGAGAAAATGATGGCTGTCATCCTGAATGCTGTTCACGAGTGATGCCTGAAATAAGGAAGCACCAGAACTGAAAATAAATGAAGCAGGAAAATGGCATCGAGGAAATGGAAGCGGCGATCGCAAATATCGTAGCTCTCCTGCAAAGGCCCTTGTTACACGGCTCATTAAGTGAGTATCGAAAACGTCGCTTAAACAGGGACGGCAGCACGAAAGAGACGCAGCCCTATCTTGTTGTGTCGTATGGGAGCGAAACGGGGACGAAGTCTCGACATGTACCACATGGCCGGGAATCCGAGTACAGAGAGCGTCAGCAGAATACGAAAGAACTTCTGGCAGCGCTTCAAGCCTATATTCGTATGGTCAGCCAGCGCTGTGACGAAGAGTCGTCTCGGGATGCTGAAAAACAGCGCGGGACTGAAGCTTGAATGACAGCATTCAAGTTCCGGCGACCGATCTTTGACGCACGTCTTTCCCCACTCGTGTGGCCCACCTTTCTAAAGGGCTCCAGGACGACCTGCAACAAGCCGGCTGACAAAGAACACAGCCGTCGATACCAAAACAGTATCTTTGGCTGTGTTTCAGTCTGGCCTGTCCTGTCGAAACGATTCAGAATATGACTTCCTGGATATCAGCTGTGCTTCATCGTTTTCCTGCCGGAGTCCATGAGCTTCGCCCGTTTCTCACTTTCGAGCGCTCCTTTTGCCTGCGCTGTCGACGGCCGTTTGAACCAGGCCCCGTTTCATTGCAGTCTGGATTGTCAATGCCCCCGCTGATGGCTTTTTCGAGTGCCTCATGGTGTCGCTGTGATCCGTGCAAGAGATTCTTGAGGACTCTTTCCAGCCTGCTGTCTTCAACGTCTTCCAGCAGACTCTGCAGCATTTCGATATCTTCCTTTTCGAGTGCCAGGGCAAATGCCAGTGCCTCTTCCAGGGTCGGAGGGATTTCAAGCTCCTGAATCGTCGCATCGTCCGTTGAGATGCCTGCTCTGGACAGGGCTCTAATTAGCGCATTGGCGTGTCTGCTTTCCGATTCGGCCAGATTCGAAAAGAGTCTGACTTCCGGATATTGCTTGAGAAGCTCTGAATACAGGTGTTCAGCGTTCATTTCTTCTTCCACCAGCTCAATATACTCACCGGCAGCTGCAGCTTCTACGGGTAAGGTCTGGCTGAAGATCATGGGAATGGCCAGCATTCCCGCGACGAGCAGTTTTTTTATGGTTTTCATGGGAATCACTCCTTTTTTGATGGTGGGTTCACTATATTCGCCGTCTTTGTCATCCGTTGTGCGGCTTCGTGTTTTTTCTGTGTCATTATGAGAAAGGGCAGATTCTCCGCTGCTATGGAGCCGTTTGTCTGCTGCCCGGACAGCTTTTTCAAATCGCTCTCCACCTGCAGCCATGTGCATTCGAACTGCTCTTTTCCGCCATTACGGCAGGCCAAAATCATGGGACACGCTGTGTCTCAGGCGGGAATACGTCGAGATGCTCCATCCATGTCCTGTTCTTACGTGAATCGCTTCAATAGCATCAAAACACAGGGAGGTCATACATGAACCTGGTGAAAATCGGACAGTTTTTGAAAGAACTGCGAAACAGGAAGGGATTGTCACAGGAAGAACTGGCAGAGGTCTTTCGTGTGTCAAGGAGAACGGTATCACGCTGGGAGACAGGGAGAAATCTGCCGGACATTGTTGTTCTTGTTGAGATAGCTGACTACTACGACCTTGATCTCAGGGAGATCCTGAACGGAGAAAGGAAGGAGAAAGGAATGGACGCAGACGTAAAAGACACGGTCTTACAGGCAGCAGAGTATGGCAATGAAGAAAAAAGCCTTTTTTCAAAAACGGTCATAGGGCTCTATGTCATCGCTTTGATCCTTTCCGTGCTGGGGATTGCTCTAAGCAGACTCGGACTGACTGGAACACCTTTTGATTTTCTTGCGGGTTTCTGCGACGGCTTTGTGCTGATTACCCTGCTCATAGGCATCATTCATGCAGGGCTATACCGCACGAAACTGCATGGAGCGAAACAAAAGATCCTGCAAAGATAGACTGCTCTTAACAGCCCCCGGGCACAGGATCATGGACGAGAGCTGCAGCTGTCAGATCGTCCTTAGGTCCATTGGAGCGAACGCTGGACGCTACCACCGTGGAATTCACTGTGCTAGGATATTTGACCGGCGCCGTTTGGACAGTATAGTCGGCGGCCAACCTGGATGTATCATGAACGCACAACATGACCGCCGGCGGAGCGGACCTGGCAGATAAAGGAGTAGTGGGATGGCGATCGTCAGACCTTTCAAAGCATTGAGACCCCGGGCGGAGAAGGCTGCCCAGGTAGCTTCGCTGCCCTATGACGTGATCAATCGGGCCGAAGCCAAAAGGCTGGCCGCAGGCAACCCGGACAGCTTCCTCCATGTTGTTCGTTCTGAGATCGGACTGCCTGATGAGATCGGCGACTACGATCCCAGCGTCTATGCCCGGGCCAGAGAGGTGCTGGAGCAAATGACGTCAGACGCTGTGCTGGTTCAGGACAGCAAACCCATGTTCTACATCTACCGCCAGATCATGAACGGCCGGGTGCAGACCGGCCTGGTGGCCACGGTAGCGGTAGACGAATATCTCAGCAACGACATCAAAAAGCACGAGCTTACTCTTGCGGTCAAAGAGCAGGATCGCATCAATCATTTTGACGCCACAGATGCCCATACGGAACCCGTTTTCCTCGCCTACCGTGAAAATCGGGAGATCAGCAGGCTGCTGTACGAGTTTATCAAGTTCAATGCCCCGGCAGCCGGCTTCACCAGTGACGACGGCATCACGCACTATATCTGGGCGATCGGTGACGACGAACTCAATGCCAGACTGGTGCAGCTCTTTGCCGGAATAGACGCCCTCTATATCGCTGACGGACACCACCGCAGTGCCTCTGCAGCCAAAGTCGGCCTGAAACGCCGGGAGCAGTTCCCGGACGCCCCGGCAGACGCCGAATTCAACTTCTTTTTAGCCGTGATTTTCCCGGATGAAGATCTGTTCATCATGGATTACAACCGTATCGTAAAGGATTTGAACGGCCTCTCCGTCGAGGCCTTTACCAGGGAGCTGGAAAACGTGTTCAGCGTCCGTAAGATGGATGCGAAGCAAACCCTGCGCCCGCAGGCCAAGGCCCATTTTGGCATGTATCTGGACGGCAGCTGGTATGAGCTTGTCGCCAGACCTGAGCTCTATCAGGACAAGGATCCCTATGACCGGCTGGATGTTTCGATTCTGCAGCAGAACGTGCTGGCGCCATTGCTGGGGATCGACGACCCCCGCACCAGCAGGCGCATAGACTTTGTCGGCGGGATCAGAGGTCTGCAGGAACTGGCTGACCGTGTGGATGCCGCAGGGGGCGTGGCGTTCGCCCTCTATCCGGCCAGCATGGCCGAGCTGCTGGAGATTGCCGATGCCGGAATGACCATGCCGCCCAAGTCAACCTGGTTCGAACCCAAGCTGCGCTCCGGACTGTTCATTCATAGGCTTTCTGATTAAGATTCCGGGCATTATGATTGAAAGGGCCTTACGCGTTGCCGTTAGGCTCTTTTTCATGCTCCGGCAGAGGACTGAGAAAGCATCCCCGTCTGCCGGAATGTGGCAGCGAACACATATGTAGATTCTTTTTATAAGCAAAAAAGCTTGTTTTCGATTATAAAAAAGTGTATTTATAGCATATGACGTGAACGCGTCAATCACCCAAAACAGAAGGGAAACAAAAACACATGAAGAAAGCAACCGCAATCATTCTCGTCCTGATCCTCAGCATCGGACTCTTCGCCTGCGGCGGAGGCGGACCCAGCATTGTCGGCAAGTGGTCCATGGAGGTGTCCGAAGCCGGCGTCACGGGGAAAATGATCTACGAGTTCACCTCTGACGGCAAACTGAATATTACCGTCGATACCGGAAACGCAGATAATGACAAGCTCTTAAATGACATGTTTGCCGAGTACAAGGTCACCTATGAGGCCAAAGACGGAAAACTTACCCTCAAAAGCGACAACCCGGAATTTGAGCCGCTCGAAGCTCAGGCCTTTACTATTAAGGACGATACGCTGACATTTGACGAGTACACCTTGAAGCGCGTCAAGTAATCCATTTATTCTTGTTTTAAACGACCGACCCGGTCGGCATAGAATTTCACGTTTTATCGGAAGCCTGTCTGGCAGTTTGCCAGACAGGCTTTCTTTTTTATTTTAATATATTCGGTTTAATTTTAATATAAGGGCCAACGTCAAAGACGTTCGGAGACCACCACAGGGCATATAGGAATGTATATTTAACTCGATTACCATA
>JASGUW010000029.1 GCA_030055235.1 Bacillota bacterium | reverse complement strand
TTGAAGATTTCTTTTGCTGTTAGATTATCAAAGTCAGACATCAATAATCCGTATCTTGTTTCATTGAGAATATTATTAATATTCACTTCTTTGCCAGACATATTGAAATCAATTAGCCCCATAAATTCATTTTTGTTGACTAAAATATTAGTTGCATTAAGGTCACCTTGTATCGAACACTTTCTTAGATGAGGCAGAGCTTCTTTTATTTTATTTCTACAAGTCTGATTCACTTCATCTAGTCTATTAATTAAATTAGATTGTTTTATAGATAATAACTCTTCTCTTAATAAATGATAATTTTGTTGTTTTTCATCAATCTCATCTTCCCAATCAGGTAATTCAATGATTGACCACATACTCCATCTACTCATTAAATCTCGGTTTGAATTGATCGACATATATCTTGCATTCTTTTTTAAGACTTCAATTTTAATTTCATCTGAATAATCATTGAAGTTACTTACTTCATATGTAGCAAACTCTTCGATCCAGGCAACAAATTCTATTTCGCCAAAGTTAAATTCGTATAAGTAATTCCCATTTGGAGCATTGAGATATCTAGGTGCATAAATTCCACTTCTGTTATAATTTTCTATCACTTTACTTACTTCAACAAAGTGATTTTGCGTTAATTCATTTTTTGAATTTATCTTAATAACCCAATCCTCATTTACATAAAAATAAATCCTAATGTCACTTTCTGAGTGACTAGTGTCGCTACCAAAGGAAATTATTTCATTGTCGATTTGGAAAAAATTACATATCTCACGGAGTAGTGTTCTTTCATTTTTTATGCTCTCTACTATGAATTTGTAGTCCATTACACTCCTCTATTTACAATTCTATTTTTTAATAGCGGGTCGAAACCCAGTGTCCATCATTATGCCGTTGTCATAATTATGACACGAGACCCGACTGCGGGGTCGTAAACCTTGTTGACCTCGGTTTTTCCGACAAGGGTAATCTGGGTAAGAAGCGCACTGACTTCCTGCGGAGTAAAGTATTCGCCGCCGCTCTTCCCTGCATTTGCGGCATACATACTCATAAGATACTCGTAGGCGTCACCAAAGCATCAATTGTATTGATACAGAAGTCGCCGAGCTGCATGTCGCCGATACCATCAAGCAACTTTACCAGTTTTTCATTTCGCTGCCTGACTGTACTTCCGAGCCGATTGCTGTTGACGTTGACATCCTCAAAGAGGCCTTTGAAATCATCCTCGCTGACTGCACCCTGGGCTGAACGTTCAATGTTCAGGAATACCCGCTGCAGGCTTTCAGTCAAATTCTCATCTGAGGCCGCACGTTTTCGCACATTGACAAAGAGCTCACTGGGCGGAATGAAAAACCTCGTGTATTCACCATATCCTGCCGCGCCAGCTCCGCTGTCTTGTCATCCAGATCAGCGTAATTAAAGTCCCTGTTTCCGGCTTCGTGCTCGCTGCGGTTCAGGTAATTCGTGAGGTTTTCGGAAATATAGCGGTAGAAGAGAAAGCCAAGGACATACTGCTTGAAATCCCAACGATCAACATTGTCACGCAGATCATTCGCAATCGCCCAGATCGTACGGTGCATCTCGGCCCGCTGTTGCTCTTTTGCCAGCATCATTTTGACCCTCTCCAGAGAAGACTGACGCATTGACTATAACAAAGTTTGTAAAGCGGCTCTTCAGGAATGTCGGGAGTGGGTGAGCATGCGAAAAGGTTGGCAGACAGAGAGAAAAGCAGCAGGCGGATACCGGGCTGCCAAAACAGCGTGTTATGGCAAATGCGATCGCCATTACGGCCGTTCTTGACCACTTGGGGAGTCGCACACCTCGCGGCGCAGCGCGTAGGATCAAAACAGCGTGAAATCTAAAAACAGAAACCCTATGCTTTGAGCGCGCTGATGTGTAAGAGACAGGTAGCCATCGGAATAACTGTAACGAAAAGAGGAAGGCAGATCCTAATAATAACCGCTCTGATCTGCGGAAGGCTGTTATTTGCTGTGACGTGGAATCGATTTTGTCGTGGCAGCGTCTTACAACAAGTACTGTAAGCGCTTCCCGAAACTATGTGCACCATCAGATGTTGTTTCACGACTGGCCAAAAAAGGCCGTTTGTGCCCCGGAATCGGGCACAAACCCCGGTTTCTGGCCACAGATGGACAAAAATTGCGCTGGTGCCCCGAAACCCGGGCAGGAACGAAAAAATTGACCACGGCTGGCCAAAAAAGGCCGTTTGTGCCCCAGTATCGGGGCACAAACCCCGATTTCTGGCCACAGCTCGACGATAAAGGACGCGGTCTTCTCACCTCTCCCCGCCCAGAGCTGTTGTTATGGAAGTTGCCGAACTTGTATATCTCCGATGCCATCAAACATCTCAAGCAAATTCTCATTTTGCTGTCTGATGGTGCTGATGAGCCGATTAACGTTGATGTTGACATCATCAAAGAAGCCCTTAAAACTATCTACGCATATCGCACCCTTGCCCGATTGTTCGATGTTCAGAAATACGAGGTTGCAGCGTTTCATTCAAATTTCCGTCAGGGGCCGCACGCTTCTGCACATTGAAGCAGAGCCCTCACTGGATGGAATGAAAAACCACGGACTTTTACCGTATCCTGCCACGCCAGCTCCGCCGCCCCGTCATCCAGAGCGCTATAGCCGAAGTCGGCATGACCGGTCTGGCGCTCTTTGTGGTTCAGGCAGTTCGTGATACTTCAAGATATTGTGCGGAGAATCTCGGTATGCTGCTGTTTTTTCGCATGCATCACTAAGAGCCCTCTCCTGCGAAGGCTTAGGCATCAGGCACAGAAAAAGCCGAGGCAAGCGGCTCGCCGCTTAGTCCCCCCTGCCGTCAGCCAGGTCATGGAGCCAGTTGACACGCTCGACACCGCGCTCACAGAACCAGCCGGCAAGATCCTCAACTCCGTCACGGGCGGCAGCCGGACGGCGCCAGGCCACCGTCTTCCCGCTGCGGTCGCTCAAGGGTTCAAGATCCAGCCCCTCCGCCTCTACCAGTTCGGCGATCCGCTCCCGGGTCTGGTCATCTCTGGGACGCAGGACGCCGCGGAAGGCGGCGGCCAGCACCCCTGCCGGGCCGGCCTCCTCCCAGCGCAGAGCGACGGCCGGCGACCAGGCGGTGCGCATGCAGGCGCTGATGTCGGCGAGCACCGCGGATGCCGTCGGCGCGGCCCCCGCCCCCTGGCCGTAGAGCAGCGTGTCGCCGACCTCCGAACCGCTGATCAGGATGGCGTTATAGACACCGCGGGCCACGGCAAGCGGATGGCGGCGCGGCACCAGCGTCGGCGCGACACGCAGGTCACTGGCGGCCCCCTCCTCCCTGGCCTCCATGCAGGCGACCAGGCGCAGATAGCAGCCCAGACTCTCGGCCAGCGCCAGATCGCCGGGCTCGATCTCACGGATACCGGTGATGGGAATCTCCCGCCAGTCGACCAGACGGCCACTCGCCAGGGCCGCCAGAATGGCGAGCTTGCGCCCGCTGTCCAGGCCGTCAATATCGGCCGCCGGATCGCGCTCGGCATAGCCAAGACGCTGGGCCTCCGCCAGGCTTTCGGCAAAGGTCTGGCTGGCTGTCTCCATGCGGTCCAGGATGTAGTTCGTCGTGCCGTTGACAATCCCGTGGACGGACAGGATGCGGTTGGCGGCCAGGTCCTCGGCCAGCGTCGCAATGACGGGAATGCCGCCGCCCACCGCTGCTTCAAAGAGATAGCGCAGCTTGCGGGCAGCCGCCAGCTCCAGCAGTTCAACACCGTGAGCGGCGACCAGGTCCTTGTTTGAGGTCACCACGTGCTTGCCGGCCAGGAGGCAGCGCCGCGTGTAATCGTAGGCTACCCGGGTGCCGCCGATGGTCTCGACGACCAGGTCAATCGACGGATCCTCCAGGACCGTATCGATCGTCGGACTGCGCAGCGCCTCCAGCCGCGGATCCTCCAGCTCGACAATGTCGACAATGTGGCGCAGCACCGGAGCGGCGCCGAGCCGTCCGGCCAGAAGCTCACCCTGCTCGAGCAGCAGACGGGCCACACCGGCACCGATCGTCCCACAACCCAGGATTGCTATGTTCATCATCTTCCTGCTACTTCCCCCTGTTTTTCCCGCTGCTGCCGCTGCGGTGACTGCGGCAGTGTACGCGCCAGCATCTGACAGCTGTGGACACCCGCAACACGCTCCAGCGCCGCCAGCAGCTGGCCGACTTCCATGGTCAGCCCCTCCGTCTCAATCGCGACACTGACGTCGGCCAGCCCGTGCACCGGCAGTCCCTGATGGATGGTCAGCACATTGGCCCCGCCGGCCGCCAGCTGCGTTGTGATGGCGGCGAGCACACCGGGCAGATTCTCTATGGCAAAGACCAGCGTGATGACCGAACCGCGGCTCGTCTCATAAAAGGGCAGAATCGCATCGCGGTACTTGTAGTAGGCACTGCGGGAAATTCCGACACTCTGCACGGCCTCGTTCACGGAACGGCTTTCGCCTGAAGCAATAAGCTCCTTGGCCCTCATGACACGCAGAAAGACATCCGGCAGGGCCCTGGCTTCCACCAGATAGTAGGTGGCGCCTGTCGGCCTCTCCGTCTGCCCCGTGTTTACGCTGCTGTCGTCCTTTGTCACACCCGCTCCGTTCCCCAATCCGGTCTGTCCGCATCCGGCGAACATTCGTCCGCCAAGCAGACACTATAGCACAGAGTCCGGGGACTGCGGCAGGCCGTTTTCATCCAACATTTGATTCAGGAGCTGACGAATTTTGCGATTTGCTTTGGCACGATGCGAAATACGATTCTTGTACACCGGATCCAGCTCGGCCGCAGTCATCCCGATCCTGGGCAGCCAGAAGATCGGATCGTAACCGAAGCCCTCTGACCCGCGCGGGCTGTGGCCGATCTCACCAACAAGCCTGCCCTCCACCGTCCACTCCCGCCCGTCCGGCGCGATCAGGGCGATGACGCAGACGAAGCGGGCGGCACGGCTCGGGCTGCTGGCGGCAGCCAGCTCGGCCTGCAGCTGCCCGATCTTCACCTCATAGGAGCTTAGTTCGCCGGCATAGCGGGAGGAATGGATGCCGGGCCGGCCGTCGAGCGCGTCAACAACCAGCCCCGAGTCATCGGCCATGGCCCAGTCATCAGGGCAGAGGCGATGGGCATGGCGGGCTTTCAGGAGAGCGTTTTCTGCGAAGCTCGTGCCATCCTCCGCCGGCATGGCGGCGGAGGCGCAGTCGGCCAGGGAAAAAAGCTCCAGCGGCAGTCCGGCCAGTAGGGCACGGTATTCGCGCAACTTGCCTTCATTGTGGGTGGCCAGGATGAGTCGCATGCTTTGCCTCCTTCAATAGCCGAACCAGTAGGCCAGCCGATAGGCGAGTCGTTTAATGCTCGCCTCTGCAAAGGGATCATAGAGACCGCTGCGGCTCAGCAGTTCACGGAAATGCGCTGTCTGCCCCGAAGCCGCCAGGTTCATCCAGGCATGTGAAATCCTCTCACCCCTGTCACCCAGACTGTGCTCCATCGCAGCCAGGGAGGCGAGCTGAGCGGCCAGCAGCGGCGTCGCCTGAAAGCTGTCACGGAAAAAGAAGGGATCGTCCAGCCAGCCGGAGGCCTCAAAGGGCAGAAGACCTTCGCCGTCCAGGCGCGGAAAGAGCTCATCTGTCAGGCCGGTCCAGACGACATCCGGGTCCAGTGACCACAGTTCACCTTCCGCCTGGGCCTCGTCCTCCGGCAGTGTGGCCGCGGCCAGGCTGCTTTCGAAGCGGTCCCGGCGCGCATGGAGCAATACGCTGTGCAGAGCGGCGGCCACCACGGCCCTGGTCAGCTTGTCGGCGTCCTCTTCACCGCGCGCCAGCAGCGGGCCCGTCTGGGGCAGCAGCAGATAGCGCAGGGTCTGCTCCAGTGTCACCCGCGTGTCCAGGGTCCAGTAGCGTTCCAGGACCAGGGCGGCCTCTGCGGAGATGCCGGCATAGGCCAGAAGCGCCCCCACCTGATCGAGAAGCTGCGGCAGGTCGGAGGCTCGTTCGGGCGCTTTGAGAAAGAGTATCGCCGCCCGGGTCACGGGCAGGCGCAGAAGTCCGGGTGCGGCGGCGGCCGTGTCCGGCAGGACGCGGACATAGCCGGCGCGGCGCAGTTCGCGCCAGGTCTGGTGCAGCGGGGTCGGCAGGACCGCCAGAACAAGATCCAGGGTGGCGAGCAGGTCATGGCGGCAGGCTTCCGAGAGCTCGACCGTCGGCTCCAGCCAGGCAGCCGGGTCCGCCAGTGTTTTGAGCGGCAGCGGCTCCAGAGCTTCCGCCGCGTCGGCCGCCCGGGATCCCTCCAGCTCCTCCGGTACGCTCAGAAAGAGCTGGCGATCGATGCGCAGGCGCAGCGCCAGCGGCACCAGCCAGCGGGCGATGAGGCGGTGGGCCAGGGCCAGTTCTTCGCCATCATAGCCCCAGGCGGAGAGGCGGCCGAGCGCCAGGGCGCGGTAGTGGTGGAAGCCCTGCTGGCGGGCCTGACGGTGACGCAGGCGGGTCAGACTGCGGTAGATCTCCCGCTGTCTCTCCCTGGGGTCGGGCCGCTCGTCCCCGTCGTCGCCTTCGGTCGCGCTGTCCGCATCCGTTTGCAGCAGACGCTCCCAGTCTTCGCATAGAGAGCTCTCCTCTTCTCTTTCCTCTTTCAGATGCTCCGGATGAAAGAAGTGGAAATTCTGTGCCCGCAGGAAAATCATGTTCCCAAGTTTGGCCGCCAGCTCGGGCTTGTTCTCGTAGTCCAGCAGAGGCCGCATGGTGTCACGCAGGCACTCGCCCAGCCAGGAATCGCTGTCGGAGAATTCGGCGTTCTGCCGGGCGATCGTCTGGTCGCCCGGCTCGAGCACATGCAGGTAGGAAGTCAGGGAGACATTTTCGAAGAAGGCGGCGAGCTGGCGGTCAAAGTTCTCGACGGCCGCCACCGCCTGAGCCTCATCACCAGCGGACGGCAGCTGCCGGCGCAGGCGGCGCGCCGAGGCCTCCAGATTCGAGCGCCGCGGCCGCTCATAGGACAGGCGTTCGACGTCCGGCAGCTCCCCGGGTTCACGGTAGATAGCCGGCCTGCGTCCTGTGGCCCTCCTGCCGGCGGAGTCGGCGCGTGACATCACATGCGCTCCACCGTCTCTATCCCGAGCAGATGCAGGCCCAGGCCAAGCCGGGAAGCCACGGCCTGGCAGAGCGCCAGGCGGGCGCGCCTCAGCCCGGCATCTTCGGTCAGGAGAATCGGTGTGGCGGCGTAGTAGCGGTTGTAGGAGCGCGCCAGCTGCAGCAGCCAGCGGGCCAGATTCGAGGGCTCGGACTGGCGTGCCGCCAGTTCGACGATGCTGTCGAAGCCGGCCAGATGCGTCGCCAGCTCGCGCTCACTTTCGGAACCAAGCAGCAGCAGGTCCTGGTGGCTGGCCCGGGCCGCCTCCTCCCCGCCGGCGCGGCGCATTATCGAGGCAATGCGCGTGTTGGTATAGAGGAGATAGGGCGCTGTGTCGCCTTCGAAGTCGAGCATCTCCTCCCAGGAGAAGAGAATATCCCTCTCCCGGCCGTTCTTGAGGTACAGGAACTGCACCGCCGCCCGGCCGACAAGCTCCGAGGCCAGAAGGATCTCCTCCTCCGTCATACCGTCATCACGCCCGGCCTGGTTCTGCTCCATGATGGACCTGGTCTTGGCCACGGTCTCATTAAGCAGATCTTCGAGCTTGACAATGTTGCCGGCACGTGTCGAGAAGTCACTGATCTGGGCGCCCTCTTCGCTGTTGACATCACCTGTCTGGAAGCGGATCGTGCCGAAGCCCACATGCTGGCAGCGATCGGCCCAGTCATAGCCCATCTTTTTCAGGACGGCGAAGACCTGACGGAAGTGCAGCGTCTGCGGGATGCCGACCACATAAAGATTGCGGGCGAAATGATGCTGCTGCCAGCGCCAGATAGCCGCAGCCACGTCGCGGGAGGCATAAATGGTGGTCCCGTCGGATTTCAGCAGCAGGGCCGGCGGCAGATCGAGATCGTCGAGACGCACGACCTCCGCCCCGTCACTGTGCTCGAGCAGGCCCGCATCACGCAGCTGTTCAATGACACCGGGGATAAAGGGACTGTAAAAACTCTCCCCGTTCCAGTTGTCAAAACGGATGCCCAGGCGCCGATAGATGTGGGAGAAGCTTTCCAGACTCAGCTCCCGGAAACGCTCCCAGAGTGCGACAGCCTCCGGCTCACCGTTTTCGAGGGCGCGAAAGCGCTGCCGGGCCTCGTCATCGAGTGTGGGGTCCTTATCCACTTCAGCGTGAAAGCGGACATAGATGCGTGTCAATTCGGCGATCGGGTCCTCTTCCAGGGCCTGATCATCGCGCCAGCGCTCCCAGGCGACAATCAGGCGGCCAAACTGGGTGCCGTAGTCGCCCAGGTGATTGAAGCGCAAAACTCTGGCGCCGCGATAGCTGTGGATGCGGGCGAGCGACTCTCCCAGAATCGTCGAGAAGCCATGCCCGACATGGAAGGGCTTCGCAATATTGGGCGATGAGAACTCGATCAGGATAGGGTCACTGTCGTCGTCGGTGCTGTCGGCGGCAGCGGTGTCAGCTGCCTTTGCCCCTGCCTGCTGGATGGCCGTGACCACTGCGGCGACAAAGGCGCCGGGATGGAAGCGGACATTGACATATGCCCCCGTTGCCTCCACAGCAGCAATGAAGTCGGGGCGCTCGAGCTCGGAAGCAGCGATTTCTGCGGCAATCTTCTGCGGTGCACGGCGGAACTGGGCGGCCAAGCGGAAACAGGGCAGCGCAAGATCCCCCAGTTTGGGATCCGGCGGCTGTTCCAGCAGTGTGGCGATCTGCGTGCGCTCGAGTCCGGCAGCCGCAGCCAGCCAGTCAATCGTCCGCGCTTTAAAATCAGGCATGAGAATACCCTCGTTTCTTCTCTAAAAGGTCGCAAAAATTCTAGCATAGACTGTAGCCGCGGGTGGCTGCCGTCCGCCCGCATCTGTTGGACAGAGCGTGCGCGCACAGGCAGAGTGGGCGCAGGCCGATGGTCGTCTTCTGGACTGCTGCACTTCCCTGAGTGGAGTATTACTCACTCTGCAGCCGGTTTCTGTGCAAAATTTACGCTCTGCGCAAGCTCAGCCCGTTCAGGGACACTGATATCTGCCCAGAGCGTAAAAATTGCTCACTCAAAGCCATTTTCTGCGCAAAATTTACGCTCTGCGCAGGCTCAGCCCGTTCAGGGACTCCGAAATCTGCCCAGAGCGGAAAAATTGCTCACCCGGAGCCGGTTTCTGTACAAAATTTACGCTCTGCGCAAGCTCAGCCCGTTCAGGGACTCCGAAATCTGCCCAGAGCGGAAAAATTGCACATGCTACGTGCCCGCGACCTCGAATATCATTCGAAATTTCCGTTTCAACGTGTGCCGAGCCAAACAGAATCGGGTTCAACAAGCATAAACGAGTGTGACATCCAAATCACCCCCAGGCCCCTTCTCAATCAGGTCCCCGGTAAGTCGCCCGACACGCGCATGCTGCCCGCCGCCCGCATCACAATTATCTTTTCGTTTCCAGCGGCAGTCTGGAGCGTCTGCATGCCACCCGCATCCCGCTCGTCTGCCACCTGCATGTCACAGGCATACCACGGCCATCAGCAATTCCGGCGCAGTTTCTGAGCTCCATGATCTTAAGCACACACCTGCTTTGCGTGAGTACGCAGACCAGAGCACGGACCAGAGCAGCAAAAAGAAGAAGCGGCAGCAAATTCGCTTCAGCCGAGTGCCGCTTGCCATCCTCTTTGTGCTATAGTTTCCGCATGAAATGTAAAACCTGTGGAACAGAAAACGAGAATCGCAACGTTTGCATCAAGTGCGGAACCTTTATTCAGGGTCGACGCCTTAATCGATTCGAGCGAACCCCGGAAGAGCGCCGCCGCGACAATGCGCTGAAGGTTGGCCGCACCGCCCGCTCCTGTCTCATCACTACGGTGCTGATACTGGTGGCTCTCACGGTCATCACGGTCATCTTTATCCTGATGTTCCGCCTGTTCGCGAACTTCCTCGACTTCGACACCACCCCCGCGCCGTTGACGGATGCCTCCGGCCTGATTGTCACTGACGCTTCGGGGAATATGGTTTATCCCAGTCTGACGGAGCCGTCGGAGATTTCAAGCGAGGAGAACGACATTACCAGCGACTCCGTTTCGCCCACGAGCTGAAGCGTATCAGCCGGGACCCGGAAACTGCGCTCGTCCACCGTCAGGTGGGCGGTCGTATCCTGCAGATTCAGAAGCAGATAGTAGTTGCCGGGATCCGGTATTTCACGTCCCAGCAGATCGCGCCCGCCCTCCAGGAAACGCTTGATGCACAGCACGCGGCCGCTTGCCACCAGCCAGGTAATTCCTGCCGTGCCGAAGAAGGGGCGTTCCCGCCGCCAGCGCCCAAGCCGCGCCAGATCCTGAGCCAGCGGCTCTCCGACTTTCTCCCAGTCAAAGGTACGGCGATTAAAGGGATCGCGATAACCTTCCATGCCGATCTCGTCCCCGTAGTAAAGCGACGGCGTCCCCGGCGTCAGGTACTGAAACGCCGTTGCCAGGCGTATCAGGCCCTCACCGCGGCGGCGCTCTGCCTCCGTCAGCCGCAGCTGCTGCTGTAATCTGCGTTCACCCGGATCCGGAGCTCCGGCCACGGCTGTGATGAAGCGGCTGATATCGTGGCTCGACAAGAGATTCATACTGCCGACATAGGCTGTCGGTGGATAGTGTTCGCGCAGGCTTTCCAGGCAGGTCATCAGCTGGTCGGCGGCGATTTCGCCGCGGAAAAAGGCGGTCACGGCATCACGGAAGACATAGCCCATGACGCAATCGTGGCTGCGCCCGAGCAGAAAGTCACGGTAGTGGCCGTAACTGACCTTCGCTGAGGCATCCTCCCAGACTTCGCCCAGAATGATGGCATCGGGCTTTTCATCCTTGGTGACGGAATAGAGCTCGCGCAGAAAATCATCCGGAAGCTCATCGGAAACATCGATGCGAAAACCTGAAGCACCCAGGCGCAGCCAGCGCCGCACGATGCCGTCCGGCCCCAGAATATAATGCCGGAAAGCCAGATCCTGCTCACGCACAGCCGGCAACTCCGGGAAGTTCCACCAGCAGTCATAGCGCATTTGTCCCTGTTCCAGGCGGAACTGGTACCAGGAAGACCAGGGCGAGTATGCGCCGGTCGCAGCGGACTGCCAGGCTCCCACCTCCGGGAAACGTCCGTAGCGGTTGAAATAGCGGGAGTCTGCGCCCGTGTGGCTGAACACTCCGTCGAGCAGAATACCGATACCGCGCTCTTTGGCTTCACGGCAGAGGGACTGGAACTCATACTCATCACCAAGCATCGGATCGACCTTCTCATAGTCCGCTGTATCATAGCGATGGTTTGAGCGCGCCATAAAAATGGGATTGAGGTAAAGAATCTCGACTCCTAAATCGGCCAGGTAATCAAGTTTTTCGCGAATGCCGGACAGTGTACCGCCAAAAAAGTCAGCTGCCAGATATCCCTCTTCGCGTCCGTTGATGTCAACATCCTCATTCCAGTCACTGTGGTAGATGCGCTCGCGCGCCGGCCTGACTTCCCGCATCCTGGTTTCGCTGAAATCGGGACCGCGGCGAAAGCGATCCGGGAAAATCTGATACATCAGCCGTCCCAGGTACCAGTCCGGCAGCGTAGCGACCGGCTCATAGACAGTCACCTGCCAGGGGCGCAGCGGACTCGCCGAGAGCGCCTCATACTGCGGAGGCCTGGCACTCAGAACACCGCGACCGTCACCCGCCTGACCGCGGACATAATAAAAAACACGGCCGCTGATAAGACGAAGCTCAAACCAGTAAAAGAAGAGGCATCCGGTTGTCGGCAGATAGAGCTGGGTTTCCCAGACCTGGGCATCCGGATTTGCGGGACAGACAAGCTCAGGATCCTGCCGCAATTCCAGCTGGCAGCTGCTCGTGGCAAAACGCTCCAGCCCATAGGCATAGTGCAGGCGGACATCCAGAGGTGTCTGCTGATTCTTTGAGAAAATTGCGAGCCGCAGCCGCAGATAATCCGCAACGGGCCTGGCTCCGTACGGTGAGCGAAACCAGGCCTCGCGTGAATGATGATAGATTTGCATTGCTCGAGTTTAGTCGTTTGCTTCTTTAGTCGTTTGCTTCACTTTCGCCAAGCAGTGAGCGGTAGAGTTCGAGGTATTGGGCGGCCGACTTGGACCAGTCGAAGGACTGGGCCATCGCCGACTGCACGAGATTGTCCCAGGCACCGTCGTCACGGCGGAAGATATCGGCCGCATACTTGGTGGTGAAGAGGAGTTCGTGGGCATTGATATTGGCAAAGGAGAAGCCGTTGCCTTCGCCCGTGTACTGGTTGTAGGCGGTGACCGTGTCGCTGAGGCCGCCGGTCTCACGAACGATGGGGATGGTGCCGTAGCGCATGGAGATCATCTGTGAGAGGCCGCAGGGCTCGAAGATCGAAGGCATCAGGAAGAAGTCAGCCCCCGCGTACATGCGCCGGGCCAGGGCGTCATCAAACATGATGCAGGCCCGGAAGCGATCCGGACGGCGCGTCTCAAAGCCGCGCATCTCCTGCTCGTAGAAGGGATCTCCGGTACCAAGGACAGCAACATTGATGTCGTCGTCAAGGATTTCATCCAGGACGCGGATCAGGAGGTCAAGGCCCTTCTGGTCAACCAGGCGGGTAATCATGACGGCGAGGGGGCGCTTCGGATCTTCCGGAAGACCCAGTTCCTCATGCAGCGCGGTGCGGCAGACCGCCTTTCCCTCTTTTACCGTCGTGGCGTCATAGTTCTGTGCCAGTGCCTTATCCGTCGCCGGATCCCAGTCCTCGTTCGAGATGCCGTTAAGGATGCCTGAGAGTTTGTGGCGGTAGGCCTCCAGTACGCCATCCAGTCCCTCGCCATAGAAATTGCTCAGGATTTCATTGGCATAGGTGGGGGAAACGGTGGTCACCGCATTGGAGTAGACGATACCGGCCTTCAGGAAGTTCGGCACACCGTCCATCAGGACACCATAGTCGTTGAGGTAATCCGAAGAGAGATCGCAGAGGTCGGCGATGCGCTCGCGGCTGTGAATGCCCTGATACTTGAGGTTATGGATGGTGTAGACGATCTTGATATCGTTGAAATAGCCGGCGGGCCAGTAGTGCGCCTGCAGCAGTGCAGGAATCAGTCCGGTCTGCCAGTCATTCAGATGCAGGATGTCGGGCGTGAAATCCATCGGCTGCCCCAGCGCCTCCAGCACGGCGCGCTGGAAGAAGCAGAAGCGCTCGATATCAAAGGCATAGTCGAGATAGATGGCTTCCTGACCGAAGTAGTACTCGTTGTCGATGAAATAGTAGGTCATGCCGTCTTTTTCCAGACTGAGCAGACCGGAGTACATCGAACGCCAACCCATCTTCAGCATGGACCAGCGCAGGAACTTCAGTTCCTGGCCGTACTGCTGACGGATGCGGCGGTACAGGGGCATGATGGTGCGGCAGTCGACACCCTGCGCAGCCAGCTCGGGCGGCAGCGTGCCGACGACGTCGGCCAGCCCGCCGACCTTCGCAAAAGGCGTTACCTCAGATGAGACAAAGAGGACACGCGGCGCACTCATACGACGGACCCCTTTCCGATGACGACAGGATAGGCTGCCTGGCCGATCAGCTTGATGCCGGGACGGATGATGCAGTCCTTGTCAATAATGACATTCTCCAGTTCACAGCCTTCTGAAATATGCGAATCCTGGAACACGATGCAGTTGGTGAGCTTGGCCTGACCGGAAACCGTCACGCCACGGAAGAGCATGGAGTGATGTACAGCGCCCTGAATCAGGCAGCCGTCGGAAATCAGGCTGTCCTCAACAACGCAGGAATCCGAGTAGATCGCCGGGGCTTCATCCTTGACCTTCGTGAAGACCGGCTGCTCCGGCCAGAAAATGTCGGAACGCTCGGGCTCGGAGAGGACACGCATGGTCTCATTGAAGTAGTTCTGAGTCGAATTGATGCGCAGGGCCGTGCCTTTGAACTCATAGCCATAGACTCTGACACGGTCATACTGCTTGAGCAGATAGTCGATGTTGACATTGCTCTCACCGCGGCTGATCGCATCGCCCAGAATCTGGACAAAGAGTTCGCGCCTCATGAAGACTACGCCCAGGCTGGAGCGGTTGGAGACCGGATTCAGCGGGTTCTCATAAACCCCCTTGATCCGTCCCAGACGGGTCATGTCGAGAATGGTGTTCGGCGGCCCGCCCTTGGCACCGTCGCGGTTGTACATGACGGTGATGTCGGCATTGCGCTCGTGATGAAAGGCGTCAAGTTCGGTGAAATTGGCATTCATCAGAACATTGGAGCTCGAGATGATGATGTACTCGTGCTTGAGATCGCGGTAGAGATTGATGACGCCGGAGAGGTCGTCGCTCGGGCCCACCATCCCGTAGGACTCGGAGTTGATGAAGGGCGGCAGCAGGTACAGGCCCTGTGTCTTACGATCCAGGTCCCAGGCAGCACCGGTGCCAAGGTGGTCCATCAGCGACTGATATTTGTTGTAGGTCGACACGCCGATGGTCTTAATTCCTGAGTTGACCATGTTGGACAGGGCGAAGTCGATGATGCGGTAGCGGCCACCAAAGGGGATGGCGGACAGGGCACGCGGGCGGCTGAGTTCGCCGAGCTGGATACGGCGGTCGTCGGCCACGATCAGGCCACAGCAGTTACGGAGCATGGATGAGCCTCCTCTCACAGGGCCGGAACCGGCTCGGTATCGACGATGACGCTGTCGGCATCCTTCACATCAACACCGTTATGGACCATGGCATTGCCGGGCACAACACTGCCGTCGCGCAGCGTCAGGCCGCCGTCGATAAGCGTGATATTGTCCGAGCAGAGCCGGGCTTCATGGTAGGGATTGGACGTATCGGAACGTCCGCCGATGACGGCATCACGACCGATCACGGTGCCCATGCCGACAATAACTTTCTCCAGGCGCGCGCCTTCGCGCACGATTACGCCCGGCATCAGCACGGAGTCGCGTACCGTGGCACCTTTTTCGACGATGACAGAGTGGGAAAGGACAGAGTGCTCGACATCGCCAAAGATCTGGCAGCCGTCGGTCAGTGCGGAGCCGCGCACGCGGGCGCCGGAGGCGATATAGTGCGCCGGCTTCACCGGGTTGCGGGAATAGATGCGCCAGCTCTTGTCACGCAGATCGATGTCGTCGGGGCGATCCAGAATATCCATATTGGATTCCCAGAGGGAGCGGATTGTGCCGACATCCTTCCAGTAGCCGGAGAAACGATAGGTCATCAGCTTGTGGCCTTCGCCCAGCAGCTTCGGAATAATGTTTTTGCCAAAGTCGTGATCGCTGTTCTCGTCAGCTTCATCTTCAATCAGAGCGCGGCGCAGCAGCGGCCAGTTGAAGAGATAAATACCCATCGAAGCCAGATTGGACTTCGGCTTTGCCGGTTTCTCCTCAAATTCGACGATGCGGCCATTCTCATCGGCGTTCATGATGCCAAAGCGGGAAGCTTCATCCCAGGGCACTTCATAGACCGCGATGGTGGTGTCGGCGCCCGACTCAAGATGCTCCTGCAGCATGCTGGAATAACGCATCTTGTAAACATGGTCGCCGGAGAGAACCAGTACATACGCCGGGTCGAAGTTGTCGATAAAGCGAATGTTCTGGTAGATGGCATTGGCGGTATTGGTATACCAGTCCGAGCCGGCCACCTGCTGGTAGGGCGGCAGAATGAAAGCGCCGCCGTTCGATCGATCGAGGTCCCAGGGATGCCCATTGCCCACATATGTGTTGAGAGCAAGCGGCTGGTACTGGGTCAAAACCCCGACCGTGTCGATACCCGAATTGGTGCAGTTGCTGAGCGTGAAATCAATGATACGGTAACGACTACCGAAAGGTACAGCAGGCTTCGCCACTTCTGTAGTCAAACAGCCTAAGCGCGAACCCTGCCCCCCCGCGAGAATCATAGCCAGTAGCTCTTTCTTCACGGACGATCCCTCCTGGACATCTGTACCCGCCAGGGTGAGCTGACCTGCGGACGCGGCGGGTTCATCCGTAGGCGACCTACGTTCGTGTTAGAGTGTAACATAGGAGCTATGCTAGAATAAGCCCCGTTGAATCGGAAGAATTTCATCAACCGGGGTTCAACCCATGAAATTCACGTGAATCGGAGGCATCCATGAACCTTCCCTGTCAGCAGGCGTTGCCGCTTGCGCTCGTCATTCCCTATGAGGCCTACATGCTGGGCCTGGTTCTCGGCATTGCAGTCCTGCTGCTGATTGTCATCATCCTGCTGGTACAAACTAAGCAGGCTC
The DNA here is from genome assembly GCA_030055235.1 of Bacillota bacterium. Classification (GTDB taxonomy): domain Bacteria; phylum Bacillota; class Clostridia; order Saccharofermentanales; family Fastidiosipilaceae; genus JAEZYR01. Next base: position 9,051 of record JASGUW010000029.1, on the reverse strand, counting down.
TTATTGCGAAGCCTGAAACCACCCCACAGGTCTTCACCCCGCACCCCGCTCCGAGCCAGCAGACCGCGCCCGTCGCCGGCATCGGCACGGAACTCATCGCCGTTCTGGCTGCTGCCATCGCCGCCGCAGACGAGGATCTCTACGCTTCCGCCGACGATGTCATCATCACCGGCGTCACCCCCCTCGCTCCGGCTGCGGCCGCTGTGCCCGTGACAGTCAACTGGGACGCTCCCAGCACGGCCGGCTTCCGCGTCCGCCCGCGCCTCCGCGTCTAGAGATTCGGCTACCTCTGTTCAATTAAAGCGACCGGCCCGGGGCCGGTCGCTTGTTTCGTCTTCGGAATGTCCGACAAGTGCGAAGTAAGCGCAAAGCGCTGAGTGCGTCGAGAATCGTTTTCGTTATGGGTCGGCCTTGACTGACAAAGTTTCAAAAAAAAGTCCAAGGGCAGGGAAAAATTGCGCTGGTGCTCCGAAACCGGGGCAGTAACAGAAAAACTTGTCCACAGCTATTTACGCCAACTGGCGGTCTGCACCGCCACTTTCTCTTTTTCTTTCTTTCTCACTAAGCGGCGGCAAACGAATTGATAGGAAGCAGTCGTGCGGGCGACGCTTACTGTAGTGTCCAGGGATGGCCAAAAATTGCGCAGGTGCCCCGGAATCAGGGCAGGAACAGAAAAACTTGTCCACAGCTATTTACGCCAACTGGCGGTCTGCACCGCCGCTTTCTCTTTTTCTTTCTTTCTCATCAAAGCGGCGGCAAACGAATTGATAAGAAGCAGTCGTGCGGGCGACGCTTGCTGTAGTGTCCGGAAAAGGGTGGACAAAAATTGCGCTGGTGCCCCGAAATCCGGGCAGGAACGAAAAAATTGACCACAGCCATTAACCCTAACTGGCGGTGCAGCACCGCCGCGTTTTGTTTTTATCTTTTTAAAGCGGCGGCAAACGAATTGATAGGCAGAAGTCAGTCGTGCGGGCGACACTTGCTGCGGCTACCCTGAAAAGGAACGTAAAAACGACTAAGGTGCTTAAAACCACGTTTGTACCTGCAAACCTAAAGCAAGAAGCTACGTGCACCGATTCCGTGCACGGTGCACGGTACTCCGGTACCGGAGCACCGGCGGCCGGAAAGAGCAGACGGGGCAGGGAGTCGAAATTCTCAAGACACGGCTCCTTCCACCTTCCAGAACACAAAGCAGTAGCCGGAGACCGTACTCATTTGCTTCCTAGAGCTCTTGATGATGGACTCCTTTTATTGGGAGAGAGATAGATTTTACCCGTACGATTCTGAACCGTTTACCTATCTGATATGGCAGATGTATGGCGATAGCGATTTCAGCTGTTATTCAAAAAAGCTAGCCTGCGCTAACCAAAGGCGAACAAAAACCGATAGAACGGCGGACACGATTTGGCACGTTGCGGTTAGCGCTGGCTAACTGTGCTTGTATTAAAACACTCCTGCCCCTGACTTGTCAACAGCATTTTTGAATTTTTTGTAAACGAAGCGTTTGAGGCCAATTTCAATGGTCACGCGCGCGTTTAAGCAGTCATAGTGCTGGTCGGGGAGCGAGGGATACCATCCAGTGCAGATGTTCGGCCAGGGCAAGTTTGGCCAGCAGACGTCGGTATGGAATTCCCGGATGCGAAGCCAGAGAAGGTCTGCCTGGCAGAGTGCAGGCCATAAGCAGGCAGGGAGATCTGAACGGCGGTGGCAGCGGAGAAAGGACCGCGGGGAGGCGGTCCTGGTGCTGGGTTTCGCAGAAATATTAAACGTGTGCGCTATGTGGGGCCTCATCAGCCAAGAATATGGGGAATGTTGAGATTGTTGTCTCATTCCGCAATGAAGGGCCAGGGTGGGTAGATGAGGGTGCCGAAGGGAGTCTCCTGTTCGCGGATGGCGAGGGAGCGGCTGAGTTCGGGGATTTCGGCGGCTGTGATTTCGCGCCCGAGCTGGCTTGAGAGGAAGATGCCTTCTGAGACCAGCATGGTGTCGAGGGCGAGGCCGGCTGTGTCGATCGCCTGGCATTCGCCGCGGAGGGCGGCGATGAAGTGGGCCTGGCTGTTTTCGTAGCAGCGGCGGTGGGGGTCGAAGCGGAGGTCGCGGTAGTCTTTGCCTGCGACATCGAGGGTCGTTTCTGTCATGTAGCCGTCAAGCTCGGAATAGTAGCCGAGGCGGCCGTCCGCGCTGATTTCGATGCCGCCTGCCGAGCCATAGATGACCGAGGGTGGGAAGGCGGCGGCGTGGACTGCCCAGCTTTCGAGGATGTCAAGCGTCAAGCCGTTTTCGTATTTGGCGAAGCCGACGCCGAGTTCTTCGACGTCGAAGCCGCTTTCGGCGCGGCGTTCGGGGTCCATCGCGAGCTCCTGGTAGACGGCGCCGCTGACGGACTGGAGTTGGGGGCGGCCGAGGAGATGGAGGAGGCGCGAAATGTGGTAGACGCCCATGTCGTAGAGGGCGCCATGGCCGGCCCAGTGGGTGGAGTCGAATTCTTTTTCGGCATAGCCGTCGTCGTAGGGGCGGCCGCGGCGGCGGTAGCCGTAGGAGCGGGCGTGGTAGATGCGGCCGAGGCGGCCGTTTGCGATGAGGGTGCGGGCGGCGTGGGTCTGGCCGCCGTAGATCATGCCGAGCTGGATGTGGAGGCGGCGGCCGTAGTGGCGGGCGGCGTTGTACATGGCGAGGGCGTCGGTGTAGGCGCCGGCCATGGGTTTTTCGCAGTAGCAGTGTTTGCCGGCTGCCATGACGGCAACGGAGATCGGGGCGTGGAGGTTGTTGTGGAGGCAGACGTCGACGACTTCGATGTCGTCGCGCTCGAGGAGGCGGCGGTAGTCGAGATACTGGTGGGGGATGTTGTACTGGCGGCAGAAGGCGTCGAGCTTGGCCTGGTTGAGGTCGCAGGCGGCGACGATCGTGACACCGGGGATCTGGGCATAGTCCCGGGCGTGGGTGTGGGCGATGATGCCGGTGCCGATGAGGGCGACGCGGATCTCACGTGGGGATGTGGGATTTGTGTGGGATGTGGTGTTCGTGAGGGACGGGCACATGTTGTGATCCTCCGTTTGGATGGGCGGCGGGCGGTCGGGTGAGCGGATGTCCGGGCGAGCGGATGACCGGTGTGTGGCTGACCGGTGTGTGGCTCTCTGGATGTGGCAGCTCAGGCGTCGGGAGTGGCGGCGCTGTCACGCATTTTAGCGAGCGCATAGCGCATGAGTCCGACATGAGCGGCGACGCCTTCGTATGCGTGGACACCGCGGTGGAATTCACAGCTGAAGACGCCTTTGTAGCCGGCCGCCCGCAACGGGGGCAGGACCTCGTCGGCGCGCATGGCCATTTCGTAGGAAACGTGGGTGTGGACAGCGAGAGGGGCAGCAAGGCGGTCTGTCTCGTCGGCGCTGCGGCCGTCTTCGAGCTGCCAGTTGCCGAGGTGCAGGAGCATGCCGTAGGCCGGGCTGTTGATGGCTTCATGGAGGCGGCGCTGCAGCGATAGGCGGCGCGAGGCGCCCCAGTGGTTTTCAGGGCCGACTGCAAAGCCGGCATTGTGACCGAAGGCGGCATACTGAGCGAACTTCGCAGCGACATAATCGAACTGCTCGTCGTTGATCTCGTCTTCCCGGACACCGACATCGAAGCGCACGGAAGCGGCTCCGAGGATTTCGGCGGCACGCAGCATGCGCTCGGCCATATGGTTGTTGGCGGCGAGCTGGTCGGGATCCTCGTCCCAGGGATGAGCCCAGTCGCAGCAGAGGTTCGCGAGCGTGATGCCGCGCTCGTTCATGGCGCGGCGGATGTTCTTGAGATCGGCCTCATCGGCTTCGCGGATGAAGCCATTCCAGATATCCGCCGTCGTCAGATGGTAGCGGTAGCGCAGGCTCTCGAGGTAGCCGTAGCTGTCCATTTGTCCGTCGGCAAGAAGCTGGTGGAAGGAATACGAGGCAATTGAGATATCGTCGGTCAGGAAGCGGTGCATGGGGTCCTCCTTCTGGTGATGCTGGGTCAGGCGGCGGCGGTGGCAGTAGCGGCAGTAGTGGTGGCGGTGGTGGCAACTGCGGGTGCAGCCGCAACTGCCATGGTGTTTTGAATCATTGTTTAGAAATGCCGCCACCATCATACGCTCTCGACGGGCAACTGCGCCAGAGGGTGGGATAAGCTTGCTTGAGACTGCGATTGAAACAGGGATTGACGCTGGGATTGAGGCTGGTTGGAGGGGCAAAAGGGTGGTGGCGGACGGAAAGACGGCTCGGTTGTAAATATCAGTGGCGAGGCGGCCCTTCCAATTGCCCCGCGTGAGATTTCGGCGGTCCTTTGTTCAGCTGCGCTTGTCCAGAGCGTAAATTTTGCACAGAAAACGGCTCCGGGTGAGCAATTTTTACGCTCTGGCTGCTTCCAGAGGAGCTATGCTGCTCAGGAAGCGGATTTCGGAGTCCCTGAACGGGCTGAGCTTGCGCAGAGCGTAAATTTTGCACAGAAAATGGCATGAGGTGAGCAATTTTTACGCTCTGGACGGATTTCGGAGTCCCTGGACGGGCTGAGCTTGCGCAGAGCGTAAATTTTGCACAGAAAATGGCATGAGGTGAGCAATTTTTACGCTCTGGACGGATTTCGGAGTCCCTGGACGGGCTGAGCTTGTGCAGAGCGTAAATTTTGCACAGAAAATGGCTTGAGGTGAGCAATTTTTACGCTCTGGCTGCTTCCTGAGGAGCTATGCTGCTCAGGAAGCGGATTTCGGTGTCCCCGAACGAGCTACGCTTGTCCAGAACGTAAATTTTGCACAGAACATGGTCTGGGGAGGGGAGCGCAGCTATTCCGTTCCACTCATACTTCTGCTTCCGCTGCCTGCCGCCGCGCCGCGCTCATGCAGAACCGGCGGCGATACACGCAAAAACGGCGTCCCAGCGTCCCTGCATGGCAGCATCGCCGCTGCGGATCACGGGCTGAAAACCAAGGCGCAGGTAGCAGCGGATCGCGGGGAGGCGCCAGTCGTCAGTCAGCAGGCAGACGCGGCGGGGCGGACTGGCGCCAGCAGTGGCGGGACGCGGATCGGCATAATCGCCGGAGAGCATGCGCTCTAGTGCAGCGGCATTGAGCGGCACGGAGAGGCCGCGGCCACGGTAGGCGGTGGCGATGGCGACCATGTGCAGAAGCAGCCGGTCGGGCCGGGCGGGCGGCGTCTGGATGGTGACGGTGCCGGCGGCCTCGCCGTCCGGGGCAAACAGCAGCAGCACATTGGCCGGCACCACACTCGGGTCGGCCAGCATGCGGCGAGCGAATTCGGCCTCGCTCGCTTCACGCACGCCCAGGTTGGCCTCCAGACAGCAGCGGCACCAGGCAGCGCCATCTCCCCGCCCAGGCAGCCAGCCACGGATGTGGTAGCCAGCGGGCAGCTGTGTTTCCGGCCACTGCCGCCCGGCTCCCAGATCAAGCTCCATGCTCAGCTGTTCCACGGGCACTCCGGTAATTCTAGAGAATAGTGATCTGATCACGGCGATCGCGGGAGCGGAAGTCGGGCATCCGCATCAGCCGGCTGTTGTTGCTGACACTGAGCGCGCTCAGCAGACCGACGGCAGTCCATTCGCAGGCCTCATAGACATCAATTGCCGGCGGCTTCAGGCCGCGGATCGCATCGATAAAATCCTGCACAATAAAGTAGTCACCACCACCGTGACCGGCCCGGAGAGCATGCTTGGGAGCCTTACGATAACGCTCGGGAAGGAAGTGGGCGAAGTCCGCCAGCGGCCGCCAGGTGGCAGCATCGACATTCTCCCCGGGTGGAATCAGGCTGACGACGTGCTCCCCTCCGGTCCGCGGCGATTCGTAAACACCCTGGGTTCCCTGCAGCGTGTGGTTGTTCATGGCATGAGGGCGGCGGGAGATGCAGTCGACACGCAGGCGGATCATGCCGCCGGAGCCCAGGCGCAGCAGGGCGACGGAGGTGTCCTCCTGACGCAGATCAGGACGCGTGTGCCAGCCGGAGCCCATGGCAACGAGCGATTCAATGCGATCGCCTGCGAAGCACTTCATCAGTGGACCGAGGGAATGGGTGGGATAGAAGAGTCCGCGCGTGCCGAGCTGCCACCAGCGTCGCCAGGACGGTCTGCCGTCGGGATAGGTCAGGATATTGTCCAGGTTGTGGAGATACTCGCCTTCGCCGTAATAGAGACTGCCGAAACAGCCGGCCGCGGCCATGGCGATGACCTGCTGCATTTCGGGCGTATAGATGTAGTTTTCGGCCATCATGTACACCAGACCGGAGCGCTCGACTTCTTCGACAAGCCAGAAGAGCTCGTCCATCGAGCAGCCGGCGGTGACTTCGCTCATGACATGCTTGCCGGCATGGAGGGCTTCGATCGTCTGCTGTACGTGCAGCTGCATCGGCGTGGCGACAATGACGGCGTCAACGGGCCCGGCGAGCATGTCACCATAAATGCGATAGGTCCGCGGAATCTCCCAGCGTCTGGCGGCCCGCTCGAGTGCAGCAGCGTCAAGATCGCAGAGGGCTGTCACCTCGACTCCGGCTGTGTCGCGCAGGGCCTGGATAACGGAGAGACCGCGCACGCCGACAATACCTATGCGGATGGACATAAGAGCACCTCGATGTTCTGAAAGTGTCCGGCTCAGCGCGGGCGATTGCGCTCAAGACGGACCCTGAGGAAAACTCCGGCAAGCAGCAGGGCCAGCCCGGCCGCGGCGAGGGTGAGGGCATAGACAGACTGCCAGCGTTGGACTCCGTTCTCAAAAGCGGCGAGCAGAATCTGGACGGCGGGGTCGCCGGCATCTCCGGCCACGGCGCTGTTCAGGAGGGGGCGCAGCAGGAGAGAAAAGAGGAGGGAGAAGAGGGCGGCGATGATAGCGCCTACGCCGGGATAAAAGACCCAGCGTGCCACATAGCCGCGGTGCAGGAGGTTGATCCAGATCAGACAGACGATAGTCACGAGAATCAGAGCCATGAGCGCTTCCGGACTGAGGAAACTGCGCAGCGCGCCGAGTCCCGGAACGTCACGGATGATATAGACGAGATCGACGTCCTGCAGCTGCTGTTCGTGGAACCACTCCTGCATCTGGCCGCGGGCCTCTGGGGAGAGCTGGGTGGCGGTAACGGTTTCGATGGCAATGGTGAGGTCGTCGAAAATGCGCTGGAAAGCGGAGGCCGGTAGCACGCTTTGCCCAGATCCATCACGCATGAAGGCTATGACATCGCCTGCCATGGCAGCTACCGTCTCTACGGTGCGTGCCTGGGCGAAGACGTGCGGCATCTGGGCTTCTGTCAGGCCTGCCTCCTGCTGGACCTGCAGCGGCATGTTGCGGTGGACGAGCTCATAGAGGTTCAGCTCCTCACCCTCGGCGGTGACTACGGTGAAGCGGTCGGGATTGAGGTCGGCGACAATGGCTTCGATGCGGTCGGGATCGAGAGCGCGGCGCAGGATGCTGATCTGTCCGGCCGCGATCAGGCTCAGAATGAGGATAACGGTGAGGATGATGCTCAGGACAATGGCGGGGATGCCGCTGTGTCCGGGCCCGTGGCGCCAGTGCTCGCGGCGGGCGACATCGCGGTAGATCGCGGAGGTCTGGGGTGCTGTTTCATGCATGGCTCGGGGCTCCTGACCAGGTTCACGAGGCCGGCCCGGAGGCGGGCGGGAACGTCTCAATGGCGGGATCGACAACAGCCGTGCCCCGTACTTCAGGCGGCAGGCGGGTGATGCGCTCGCCGTCAAATTTGGTGGCGGCGCGGGCGAACAGCAGGACGATCGTGATGACCAGCAGAATGCTCAGAAGGCCAAGGCCGAGATTGATAAAGAAGCGAATGCGGTCGTAGCGGGCCGAGGCGGACAGGCGCTGTTCGGTGGCTGTGAAATCGGTGTAGGTCCCTGCCGCTGTGGTGTAACTGACAGGCGGCGCCTTGGCGGCAGCGGGAGCTGGCCGGCCGGTCGGGGTCAGCGGGCCGTTTGGAGTCGGCGGGCCGTTCGGAGTCGGCGGGCCGTTCGGAGTCGGCGGGCCGATTTCCCGTCCACAGGCACGACAAAACTTAGAATCGGGCTCTGCCCGGGCTCCGCAGACCCGGCAGGTTCTGGCTCTGGAATCCATTGTCGCTCCTCCCGCCTAATTGTTGCTGCCTAGAGAGTACCACGTTTGACGGCTGTCAGCGGACCCGTACCGCAAAATACTCAGGCCCAGGGATCGGCGGAGACGGGCGGGCGGATGCCGGCGAGCAGAGCCTCCTCCCAGAGGAACCATTCGCCGGTCGAGCGCTTCAGCCGCAGCACGATCGGGCGGGGACTGTCAGCACCGCCGCTCTTCATGAGCAGGCGTGCCATCCCCTCCCAGTCGTAGCTGACCCGGTTGCCCTCGACGACCAGTGTCAGCGGCTGGTCCGGCGTATAGTCGTTGGCAGGAGTGGCGCCGACGAAGTATGAGCGCGGCACGTAGCCGTAGTCCATGCGATCGCGGTAGAACTGCCGCTCGTAGTTGGACAGCGGGCGCGGCCCGCGCAGGCGGTTCACCATCTCAAGCGCCGCCTCCGGATCTGCGGGGTAGCGGCACATCGCCACGATAAAGAGGCCGGCAATCTCCTGCGGTGCTTTCTGACGTGTGGCCAGCAGCTGATCAAATTCCTCCACCGTCTCCGGCAGGCTCTCATAGCGCAGGGTCCACCTCTGCTCGTTCATTTTTGCAATCCATCCTTTCGCTTCGTTCAAGGCACAAAACGGTATGATCCGTTGGCGATGAGTGTATAACGGAATCTAACACGTTTCATGATTCCGCTTTTTACACTCTCTGTGCAAATTTTTTTATATTGCCCGGTTCGTAGGGCAATAGCAACTTTATTTGTACACTCTCTGTGCAAACTTCTCTGTTCCTGCCCCGATTCCGGGGCACCAGCGCGTTTTTTGTCCACCCCTGGCCAGAAATCGGGGTTTGTGCCCAGATTTGCGGGCACAAACGGCCTTTTGGGGCCAGCCCTGGTCAATTTTTTCGTTCCTGCCCCGATTCCGGGGCACCAGCGCATTTTTTGTCCACCCCTGGCCAGAAATCGGGGTTTGTGCCCAGATTTGCGGGCACAAA
>JASGUW010000028.1 GCA_030055235.1 Bacillota bacterium | reverse complement strand
CGTTCCAAGCAAATCCACTCAACAAGAGGTATCATCCTTCTTCTTCACTCTATTCACGTTTGCTCTATTCACGCTCTCTTGAGTGGATCTGCCTATACCTACAATACAGGATGCTGTCCATCTGTGGACAAGTTTTTCTGCTCCTGCCCCGATTTGGGGGCACCAGCGCAATTTTTGTCCAGCCGTGGACAAGTTTTTCTGCTCCTGCTCCGGCTTTGGGGGCACCAGCGCTATTTTCGCAGCAGAGGACATCTGTGTGTCTATCCGTGGCTGATAAGCCGCAGCTTTCTTGAGGGGATCACAGGTGTCCGGAATCTGGATGACGAAATCAGGATGTCGATCTTTGCGGAACAGGAAGCCGGTCACGTTAGATTTGTAGACGTATGCGGCTACTCGAGGGACAAAAAACTCCCGGTCTCTGACAGGCGTGACAAACTGAAGTCGATCCTGCTGGCTTTGCTTGACTCAATACCGGAAAAGAAGATCACCTTTGTGAAGTCCAGGTACAACGGAACGATGCCGATGCTGCTACAGTCGCTGGATGACAGAGTGACCTTCAAAATGTACACCACGGCGTCGTTTCTCTATTAGACCTATAAGGATCATGTCTTGATGCCGCAGATACGAAGATGCCTATCGCTTTGAGACCCTGTATTCGCTTCGATCTTCTGCTCTGAGTTTTCCTCCTTCTGTAATGACAGCTTTTTGTGCCGCATCTCCGCAGATCAGGATCTGCGGAAGAAGTCGCTGGCAGAAATAAGGTATTACAAGGACTGGCGAGGGGCGCCTGGTTCCATGCTGCCAGGAAGTTCTGAACACGATAGCTGCTGTCCGTGATTCGGCTGCTTTGGTCCCAGCGGTCAGAGAGCGGGAAATAAACGCCGTCCTTTGCCTTTTCACCAAAATCCCACTGCCCGTTTTCATCCCGGTTCGCGTCAAGCCAGTCAATGACAAAGCTCAGCTTATCCCTGGCCCGATCGTAGCGGAGCAGAACTTCCATTGCCGCCAGATAGCGGCTTGCGGCCCGTGAAGCGCAGACTGCCGGGGGCTGTTTCAGCACTTGCTCGTAGGTGTAGTACATGCCATCAGGCTTTGACAGGTAATAGTCCAGAAACAAAGGAGCCTCTGTTTCCCGCGTCTTAATTCCGGGAAGAAGGGCGGCATGATAGAACATCCCAAATCCCGTTTCAAATGAGGCTTTTTGGCCTGCGCCGCGCCACCTGGTGAAAGCTGCAATCTCTCTATCCCTGCAGTAGCTGCCGCTGGAGAAAGCTTCTTCAACGATCCCGGCCCACTGGCCCGCCACCTCAAGCGCGACTTCGTTTTCCGGATCGAAAAGGCGCAGCCAGGCGGACAGCATCAGCTTTTCAAAGAACGGCCAGTCGTGTGTCTTTTCGGATAAGAGTTGATGTCACATTCACCTTTGATGCACTGTTCCATGCGTTTCAGCACCACCTGAATGACATCGTCGTCGGCCGTGTAGCCCAGAAAGTAGAGTCTGCGGATGGCCTGCTCCGTAGTGCAGCTTTGCCGGGAACAAAGGCTGCTCAGAGAATGAAAATTGCCCCACAGCCCATCCTCACGGCTCTGAGAAAGAATCTGTCCTGCCCATTTTCCGTTTCTGTAGTTCGACATTACTTGTACCATCCTGTGGCCTCGAGTTTTTGTCCCACGTGAGGGCTGGGCTCATATTCATGGACGGCTGAGACTTTCAGTATATTGTGCCAGCGACAGCGAGCTTTGACCTTGAACTTCCAGGCAGGGCTATCCCGTATGAACGCCCGATCTTACCTGCGCGCCCGGGTCGCATGGATCTTCGTGGCGAAAGCGAAGTATCGGCGCGCTTTGGAGTACCCAGGCGCACTGATCGCCGGGAGTGTCAAATCCTGATCACAACACTTGAAAGCAGGCGGAAAGAAGCTTATGCTGACAAATTAGTTAGCCTAGGCTAACAAGCGATGTTTGTTTGCGGGAATGTAAGTCAGGTATTCCTTATCGTCAGGGATGCCATTGGTATGTAATGAATGAAAGAGACAAAAAAGCTACGTTTGGGCCATTTCGCATATAGCCGCGAAGAAGTTGACGGCTGTGAAATCCTGAGTTTTCTCGGCATACCCTATGCCGAGGCAGAACGATTCGGCATGCCGCAGAAACTGGACCGCTATCCGCATGGACCTGTCAATTCGGGGGTGGGACTGCGCTTCCCTCAAAACGATGTGCCGCCGCCTGTGAACTTCTTTTTGAAGAATCCGATGATGCGCCGGGAGATCCTGACCAGTAGGGACCAGACGGATGAGAACGCCTTCGTCCTGAACATCTGGACAGAGAGCAACAAAGGCGAAAGGCCGGTACTCGTCTTTATTCATGGTGGGGGCTTTACCTACGGCTCCGGAACAACGCCACTTTATAACGGCAAATATCTGGCAGCCAAAGGCATAGTCGTCGTGACCCTGAACTACCGCCTGTCCGCCCCCGGCTTTATTCCGGTGAGAATCGGCAGCGCTCTCTCCGTCAACCGCTGCTTCTTCGATCAGCAGTGTGCGCTGCGATGGGTGCGCCAGAATATCTCCGACTTTGGAGGCGATGCCGGCAACATCACCCTGATGGGACAGTCGGCGGGAGGCCTTTCCGTTTCCATGCATATGTTGAGCGGGGACAGTTCCAGATGCTTTGACAAACTCATTGTCTGCTCAGGCGGGGCGAATCGCTGCCAGTCTCTGGAGATGGCGGAAAAATTGGCAGAGGGATTTTTACAGCGAAATCAATTGAAATCATCAGAAGAGCTTTTGTCTCTGCCCTGGAAAAAACTGATCCGCTTGAAAATGCCGCTTGAACTGCTGGCCAGTCCCGTAGTGGATGGGGTGTTCCTGAAGGACGAGCCGGCAAATCTGCTGGAGAGAGCTGAATTCTCCCCCAAGCCCGTTATGCTGGGAACCACGGGTGATGAGTTCGAAATGGTCAACAACAGATCCTGGTACAAAGGTCTGGGCATCGCGGCAACGGAGGATGAATTCCTCCAAACATGTCGCAGTGCGTTCGGGACAGAGGGTCTGCGGCTGGCCGAGGAGCTGAGAAAAGAGTACCAGGACCTGATCAAGCTGCAGTTCAAAATGAGGGAAATGCCCTTTCACGCCACCGCTCTCAAAGAACTGAAGCTGTATGCCAGGAAGGCTCCGACATATGGCTATCGGATGAACTATGTGCCCCATGTCTGGAATGGCCTGCGCGGCGCCTATCACTGTGCCGAGCTGCCGTTCATCTTTGGCACCATCAGGGAGATGGGTCGTTCGATTACAAAAGAGAATCTCGAGCAGATGAAGACAATTCAGGAAGACTGGCTTTCTTTCCTGCGCAATGGCAGCCTTCAGGGCCGCCCTGATTTCGGCGACAGTGGTCAGATCACTCTCTACGAGAACAGGGATGCCTGCTCCATCGCTTTCCCGCACCGGAGCCTTATTGAGGAGCTGGAAGACAGTGGCCTCTTCGTCAAGCTGATGAAGTCATTTATGCAAGGCAGAGATGAGAACTTTATCGCCTGAACATGAGTGCCAATGAATGGAAAAAGAGGGAATCAAGTGGGGGAGAAGAAGAGGATTCAGAACGCCTATCGCCTGACCGGCAGCAGCAGCTTCTATGACGGCATGATTACCTGCTCGACCTTTCCCGGCAGGGTGGTGAGTCGTCTGGTCTGGGACATGCAGGCAGAGGAAGCTCTGGAATATCAGTCGCGGGCGCTGTCCGGCATCCCCAAAGATTTTGCGGGGCGACTGCTGGAGGTTCCGGTGGGAACGGGTATTTTGACCATGCCGCTCTACCAGAGCCTGCCTGACGCGAAAATCGTCTGTCTTGACTATTCGCCGGAAATGCTGGTACAGGCGCAGACCAGGGCCAGACGCCAGGAGCTTAAGCATGTCGCCTTTCATCAGGGCGACGTGGGTGCACTGCCTTTTGAAGACGAAAGCTTTGATGTGGTTTTGTCTCTGAATGGTTTCCATGCCTTCCCGGACAAGGAAGCGGCCTATTCCGAGACCTTCCGCGTACTGAAACCTGGCGGCCTGTTCTGTGGCTGCTTTTATGTGAAGGGCTGCTGCAGACGAACGGACTGGTTTATCCGCCATGTCTACCAGAGACTGAAATTCTTTACCCCGCCTTACGAGACGATGGAGAGCCTGGCTGCCCGCCTGAAGCGTATGTATGGTGAAACTGAATTAAGTCAGGTCAAGGGCATCGCTGTTTTTATCTGTTGCAAATCATGACATTCTGATCGGCTGGATAATGGGAGACAGGTACCAATGAAGAAGACAGATTACGGCAACTGGGTTCCGGCGAAGCTTCTGTGGCTGCTCTTTACTGCAGCTGCTGTTTTCGTCCTGCTGACGATTCTTCTGGCAGTATTTACCCCGTTCGAATGGCTGGTGCTGCTTTTCGGACTGGCAGCTGCAGCTGTTTTCATCTTTGCAATGTACATGGGGATTTGCAGGCATGTATTCGCCCATGGCGGCAGCGGTAACAGGCTGCCAAATTACATCCGGCTTGAGGCGTACGATGGCGTGATGGGGCGCATCCATCACTTTCTCGTTGAACATCTTGACTGGGATGGCCAGGGAGAACTGCTCGATATTGGCTGCGGTTCGGGGGCACTGACCATCCGCTGTGCGCTGAAGTACCCCGAGGCGAAGCTGACAGGCATGGATTACTGGGGCTGGGAATGGAGCTATGCGAAAAAACAGTGTGAGCGAAATGCCACCGCAGAAGGGGTAGCTGACCGCATACGCTTTGTCCATGGCGATGCAGCCAGACTGGATTTTGAGACTGGACGCTTTGACTGTGCAGTCAGTAACTTTGTCTTTCACGAGGTGAAGTCGCAGCCGGACAAAACCGCGCTGATCACGGAGGCCCTTCGTGTTGTCAGGAAGGGTGGAGCCTTTGCCTTTCAGGATCTTTTCTGCCAGACAAAGCTCTATGGTGACATGGATGCTCTGCTGGAAGACTTGAAGAAGACAGGCATCCAGGAAATCCATTTCATCCCGAATGTGGAGAAGCTTGGCTTCATCCCGCGCTTTGTGCAGGCTCCGTGGATGATTTACGGCATCGGGCTGCTGTATGGGATTAAGTAGGAGAAAACAGCAAATACTCCGGGCTCTCGTTAGGAGCCTGAATGAGCTTTCTGTCACCGGGAGCAGCTTTGTGTCTTGAAAGTCTATGAGTTTGGCGAAGACCAGGATAAGACGATCCTGATATTCCAGTGCACCGCTGAGCCATGGTGGGTTTTTGAAGCTTCTGCACGGGCTCTGGCGCGTGATTTTCATGTCTTTCTATTCATTTCAGATGGGCACGATGAGCAGGGAACGGACTTCGTTTCCATAGAGAAGAATGTCGAGCAGGCAGTGGCGTATCTGCATGGGAGAGGGATCCACAGCCTTGATATGCTCTATGGAATCTCTATGGGCGGATCGAGCGTGATGTACCTGCTGGCCTGGCAGCTGATGCCTGTGAAGAAGGCGATTGTCGATGCCGGAATTACGCCAAGTGTCTGGCCAAAGTGGCTCTGTCGAATCATCGCCATGAAGGACTTCATCTTCGTCAGAATTGGATTTTGCTCCATCCGGCTGATGAAAGCCGTCATGCCCCCGGAACGCTGGACTCCGGCAGGGGAGGACCCGGAAGAGCACTATATGAAACTCCATGACTTTGGGAAGAGACATTATTCCAGCAGGACGATTTACAGGGTGTTCTGGTCTGCCAATAACTACTCCATGCCGCAGCCGGTTCCGGCGACTGAAACCGAGATGGAGTACTGGTATGGAGAAGAAGAGAAGTCAGCCAGAGGAAATGACATTCTCCGTGCCCGGATGGCCTTCCCGCAGATCGTTCTCAGAGAGTTTTGCGGCCTGGCACACGCCGAACTGGTGATGATGTTTCCGGAGCGCTTTCGTCAGGAAGTGCTGCGATTCTGGCATGGCTGACTGCAAAGTCCATTTTCGAAAACTCAAGAAAAACAAAAAAACCAGCAACAGGGAAACCGGACTCATTGATAAAAAGGAGGCTGCCTCCCTCTCGCTCGATGTGGCGATCTGGAGGCAGCCCTTATGCCCGCAGGAGATCTTATTCGCTTTTAGTCAAGCCCAAGCGCCTTATAGGCTTCTCTCAGTTCGGCATACTCCGAGTCATTGGCCTCAACAAATCTCGATTCCGCATATTTTTCGTTTTCTTTTGATACCAGTATGGCGGCCATTAATGCATCGGATTTTTCGACGATCGCTGTTCTGATACCCTCAACAAATGCTTTATCCAGGTGACTGCCGCCGACCAGCAGGTCATTGGGCAATTGATTGCCCTGCCAGATAATATTGACCCGGAGCAGTTGCTTCGCTCTCAGCTGCTGATAGTTGATCAGTGTTGTAGGCAGCAGATCAATCTCGTTGTCCAGGAAAGCCTCTTCGTTGGCGTTGCCTAATACGCGTACGACAACATCCTTGTTGAGTTCCAGACCGGCATCCACTAATGCTTTCAGCGGCATGAGATGTCCGGACGTAGATCCCACATTTCTGGTGCCGATGATGTGTTCCGGCTTGATGTCGGTAAGTGATGAAATTCCGGAATCGGCATGTGAAAGGATAATGGGAATGTAGCCAGGACGGGTGATCGCTGCGATGGGATAGACAGAATCAATAGAATTCTTGATCAATACATAGTCAGCGCCACCGGCAAGTACGATATCGACATCCTTGGCTTTAAGCGCATCAACGGCAGAGGCGTTATCCGTCAGGGCATGGAATTCAATTGGCAGGCCAATGACTTTTTCCAGCTCATCCTTGAAAGCGCCAAACTCTGTGTGCAGTTGCTCCACACCTTCAATACCGGTCACAGCCAGTTTGACTTTCTCAAGTTTTGGCTTTTTGCTGCTGCTCGCAGGAGCCTCGCCGCATGCCACTAAAGCAAGTGTGAGCCCGATTGCTAATAAAAAGCTGATGATTTTTTTCATTTTCTTCTCCTTTCGCTTTAATTATGAATATTTCCGACAGTTGACGTCAGTTTCCTCGTTTCTTGGTAGCCTCCAGATAGTCCATCAGGTGGTTGAAGAACATGTTGGCGCTGACGCGGTTCAGGCCGCCTCTGGCCGCCGCCATCTCATCGAAGGTCGTATTGCCGT
This sequence comes from Bacillota bacterium, assembly GCA_030055235.1. GTDB lineage: Bacteria > Bacillota > Clostridia > Saccharofermentanales > Fastidiosipilaceae > JAEZYR01. The sequence continues at coordinate 1 of JASGUW010000028.1, read as the reverse complement.
C
>JASGUW010000027.1 GCA_030055235.1 Bacillota bacterium | reverse complement strand
CGTTCCAAGCAAATCCACTCAACAAGAGGTATCATCCTTCTTCTTCACTCTATTCACGTTTGCTCTATTCACGCTCTCTTGAGTGGATCTGCCTATACCTACAATACAGGATGCTGTCCATCTGTGGCCAATTTTTTCGTTCCTGCCCCGATTTCGGGGCACCAGCGCAATTTTTGTCCACCCTTGGCCAGAAATCGGGGTTTGTGCCCCGGTTCCGGGGCACAAACGCCCTTTTTTGGCCAGCCACGGGTAAGGTCCATGAGTAAGCGGTTCAACCATCACCCAATATCAGTGCCATCATCAGTGCCAATATCAGTGCCAATATCAGTGCCATCATCGACATCGACATCGGCGTTGCGGCCCAATACTCCGCTGACTCTTGCGTCGCGCAGAGCACCACGGCTGAAACCCCGCCCGGCAAGGCGGCGATTGCGACGCCGCAGGGAAGCAAAAAAATCACGCAGCTGCTGCCTTGCCGCTTCCTGTTCCAGGCCTTCACGAATCAGGGGATCATGGAAGTGGGGCGGTCGCTCATACAGCTGATCAACAGAAAAGAGTGCCCCGGTTTTGGGGTCGCGGGTGGCAAAGACAATCTCCGCCACCCGGGCCTGACGGCAGGCAGCCGCACACATGTGACAGGGTTCAAGCGTGACAAAAAGGCGGCAGCCATCCAGACGCCAGCTGCCGACATTCGCGGAGGCCTGGCGCAGAGCTTCCAGTTCGGCATGGGCGGTGATGTCTTGACGGGCTTCGCGTCGATTGCGCCCGCGCCCCAGAACCTCACCAGCAGCCGAGACAAGTACAGCTCCGACCGGCACTTCTCCTGCCGCCGCCGCCTCTCCGGCCTCAGCCAGAGCCAGCGCCATGGCCTCGCGATCCGCTACAGACCAGGCCTCTTCGGCCACGGACATTTCAGGAGTCGAGCGGGACGGCGCAGGCACCGAGCGGACGTACGTTGATGGGGAGTACCGAAGCTTCGCCGAAGACGGCCTCCATGGCTTCAACATAGTCTGCCAGCAGCTCATCAGGGACAAAGGATTGCATGGTACCGGCGAAACCACCGCCGTGGACGCGGCTTGCCCCGGCACCGGCCAGCAGATGCTCCGAAAGAGCCGTGGCTACGGCGATGGGCTGTTCGCGCGGAGAGGTTGCGGTCCAGACATTCTGCAGCAGCATGTCACTGCTGCGGCCGGAAGCCCGAATCTGCTCCAGGAAAGCTTCCAGATCCGCCTTTGCCAGCGCATCAGCCGCTACACGCACGCGCTCGTTCTCTGCAAAAAAGTGCATCGCCCGCAGCATCGCTCGATCACCAACCTCGGCACGCAGGCGGGCATAGTCGGCATAGAACAGGGCCGGATCGACATCACGCAGAACCGTGTGGCCCAGAGCAGCGGCGACAGCGCGCATCTCCACCGGAATAGCTGCATAGTCGGGTGTCAGATCAGCATGGGTGCCTCCTGCCCTGGTAATGACTACATGGAGACCGCCCTGCTCAAGCGGAGAGCCAAGTGGAAGGATGACGGGCGCTTTGGGATCCTCGAAATCAATCGTCATGAAACCGCCGACGGCAGAACCGCACTGATCCATCAGACCGGAAGGTTTGCCAAAGAAAACGTTCTCGGCATACTGACCGGCGCGTGCCCGGGTGACAGGGTCTACTTTCCCGTCGTTGTACAGTTCGCTCAGAATGGTGGCGACCAGAACTTCGAAGGCAGCAGAGGAGGAAAGTCCGCTGCCGGGCGGAACATGGCTGGTGGTAAATGCCACGAAGCCGCCGATCTTATAACCCCAGGCGGCGAAGGCGGCCGCGACACCACGTATCAGGGAAGCGGAGTGGTCGCATTCCTCATCAACCGGTTCCAGACAGGAGAGATTAATCAGATCCTCACGCTCGTACTCTTCGGACTTGAGGCGAATGATGCCGTCGTCGGTGGGAGCGGCGATGGCAATGATGTCCTGGTCGATGGTAGCGCAGATGACCCTGCCGTGCTGGTGATCCGTGTGATTGCCGCAAACTTCCGTCCGGCCGGGAGCTGAGAAGAGGCGAAGCCCTTCCTCGTATCCCGGGAAATAGGCGGCGAAGCGTTCGACAAGGTCGCTGAAACGACGGACGCGATCGCCATGTGTACTGGCGTCGGGATAAATCTGGCGGAAAATCGCCGGCGGCGCCTCAGGACGGAGACTTTTGCGGAGTGTTTGGAGCTTCATGAGCATTATCCTCTCTCTTTAATTGCACCGAAGGTGGTTCGCCATTATAATAGCTTTGTTTTTGCTTTCAGGCTGCACACTTATCAAAGATATTGAACTTAGAGCAGGTGATTTGAAACATGGCGATGAAACAGGGGCGTTGCCCGAACTGCGGATCCATCCTGACTGTCGATGATCGTCAGAGCAAAGCGGTATGCATGTTCTGCTGGGCCCGCTTTACCCCGGCGGAGGCGATCCGTATTGATGAAAATCCCGGTGCCTATGACTTTCCGAACGAAGAACAGGAGGAACCGACGGACGAGGAGCGTGAGCTCGCCTTCAAGGCAACGCGGCAGGTTACCCTGACCACCGCTGCCGTCCAGCGGCAGACGCCAAAGAGGGCAAAGCCGCAGCCTGGTCGCCTGACCCCGGCTCAGAAGGTTGCCATGCAGAAAAAGGAGCTGGTGGTGCCCCGTATCCAGAAGAGCGACCGGATCCGCCTTATCGGCGGTATCGGCGCAATTCTGCTGGTACTGGCCCTGATCTTTGTCCCCCTGACCCTGATGCGTGAATCGCGTCGTGCCAAACTGGCGGCCGAGATTGCGACCATCGCCGGAGAGGAAATTCCCGGCGAAGCCTACGGCTTCAGTGGACTGCGCAACCACAGCCTTATCCTGACGACAGAGTCAGAGCTGAGTGAAGCAGATGTTACAGCGATCTATGAGCGCTTCAAGGCGGCGAGAGCCTCTGTTTACGGTATTGATGCCAATGATGCCCAGGCAAATGTCAGGCTCCGCGTCGCGAACAGTCAGGGTCTCTTTGAAGTGCGCGGTGGCGAAGTTACGCTGACTAAGCCCCAGCCCGTAGTCACGACACCCGCAAGCACCCCGGACAGTACGGAGACCGCAGCAGGAACGGAGACGACAGACAGTGCTTCCTGAGCGTTGAGAGCATTCAGACTGTCCAGACAGCCACTATCCAGTATTTCAGCAGCCTGTCTCAAGTTTCTTGAGACAGGCTGTTGCCATTTTTATGACAGAATTGACGATGGCAGAAGGCGTGGCTGGACAGATGCACGGCAAATGGCCGGGCGTGATTGGAACGCAGATCTGTTTGACATCTAAATTCCCAATTTCAGACTTACACCTGGCTTTGACATGCAGACCAGGATGAAAAATGAATCGTGGAACGTGTTGGATGGGCGCAATATGCTCGTCGCCAGCGATTCATGCCGTTTTGTTCCTTAGGCGAAGCGAAAGGCAGGGATGCTGAAATCCAGATTATGCGTCCTTCGACTCAGCTAACGCTGTAGCGCCTGCTATTACAGCTGTTTCGGGGAATTTTTCATGTCACCCGATGCATGAAAATCGAAGTGTTTCGCTTTCAAATAAGGCTGCTAACAGTGCGCATTTCTCCGGTAATCTCCAATAATAAGCACATGTTGCGATGTTCGTCCCATTGCTTACAGTGGTCTTCAAGGTATTGATTTTTCATTTGCCTCACAAAAGAAATCGAGAAAACATAATCAATGTCAGAATATGGAGATTTAGCATATTCATTTTTGATTTATATTTTTGTCATATCATGCATCATGTGTTAATATATCGGCAATAAATCTCAATTATAAATAAATATGGAGTTTATTATGCCGCATGATGAAACGCGTTTTGACCTGGGGTTCAACAGCAACTACTCTTTTGACTTTAGCGGAGGAAATCTCTCGCCTGGCGGTGGCCTGCTGCAGCAAGGGAAGTTCTTGCATAAGGTCGCTCTGCTGGCACTCGCACTGAGTCGCTTCCCTCGCACAGATAGGAGAATCCATCGGGCCGTCAAAATTCTGCTGCAGCAGATTTATTCGCGGATTTCTGGACGTCATGTGGATTCCGCAGTGAAATACCTTAAAGCGGACGACATCCTAACCCGGCTGCTCGGAAAAGATGCGCTCGCATCTCAAGCCAGCATTTCGCATTTTTTCAATAACTTGGACGGTGAGGATATTACGAAACTTCAGGAGCTGCTTCAGCAACTGTTCTTGATGGCAAATCCTCCAGGATCGGATAGTTCATTCATCCTGGATATCGATATAAAACTATTAGATGCCTATGGAGCACAGAAAGAAAGCAGTTTTAACGCTCATTATCCTGCAAATGGCTACCTCCCCCTCCTTTTCCTTAGCGCAGAGACCGGATATTTGCTCAGTCTGCAGCTTCCTTCAGAAAGCGTGAGCAGTGTAAAGGGAATCAGAGACTTCCTTGAGCCGACCTTCCAATGGATGCGCAAAACATACGGGGATATTCCCATTCTGCTGCGCGGTGAAAGTGGATTTGCTTTTAATGAGCTGTACCTTGTCTGCGAGGAGTACAAAATCAGCTATAACATAGAGCTTAAGAGTAGTGGCAAGCTTCGGGATCAGCTAAGAGGCGTTCAAGACGAGGCATGGAAGAAGCTTGCAGAGGAGCTGGCTGCCGATATTGACGCCTTTAAAGAAATGCGAGCAGAATTGCAGGCTGAAGCTACCAGGCTCTTCATCGAGAAGTACGGGTATTACAACGAGGAGAACAAAACGATTGAAGAACATTACGAGGTGATGTATCAGGCGAAAAGCTGGTCAAAGGCACGCCGTGTTGTGTGCTGCATCACCCGGGAGGTTGGCCAGTTCACTCCAGAATGCATGTTTACTGTGACTTCGCCAGGGACTTTGCCTGACGGGGCTTCACCCTAAAAAACGTCGTCCGAAAAACTGTCTTCCCAAAGACTGTTTCCTGAAAGGGCTTCCTGCAGGCAGATCGTAACGATCTATCAAGAAGCTCTTTTTTGGATATCATGCGGAGGGTCAGAGACTTCGAGCCTCCGCTGGTATACACAGCTGTTTTAAGAGATATATTCGCCTTTAAGCCCGCAAGAGCGCTTCGTGCGCTCTTTCTGAGGACAGTGCAGCAAACTTAAGAGTTTCAGGCCCTACTCCCAATCAGCACATCAGGAAGCTCATTCAAACCCGTTTTCAACATCAAATTTCATCCGATTTCAAACTCTCAGAACGCTCTGGTCAAGGAAGATTTTCTGCAAAAGGGAATTAGCGGACGGCGAGGGTAACTGGCAGATCTGGCTGCTTGTCTCTGGTAAATACCTGGTGCTGATCCTTATGCCCTGAACCGATACGATTACGATCGTCCAGACAACATTCTCCTGGCTCCGGCCCTTCCTCTGTGGTCAAGAAAAACTGGAATGGCAGTCGTAGCTGACATTCCAGTCTGTTTGATCACCTTAAATAACCCACCGCCTTTGTCCCTGAAGGTCATCTTCCTGGCATATTTTCACGCGCCCATAGATTTCGGACGCACCGTCCTGATCTGTCGTCCCGGCTGATGCTGCAGCCCAGTCGCCCCGCCGCCCGGCCGCGCCCCGCCGCCCGGCCGCGCCCCGCCGGCTAAGCCAGCGTGTCCAGGTAGTGGCCCGCCTCCTCAGCGGCGATGGCGCCGTCGCTCGTGGCTGTGACGATCTGGCGCAGGCGCTTGGCCCGCACGTCGCCGGCAGCGAAGAGGCCCGGCACCGCGGTCTGCATGCGCTCGTTCGCCACAATGTAGCGCTCGCCGTCCAGCAGCTCCGCAGCGACAAAGTCCGTATTCGGCAGCACCCCGATAAGCGGGAAGACGACCGCCGTCTCGTGGACGAAGACCTCTTCCGTCTTGACGTTCTTGAAGCGCACGGCCGTAACCTGACCGTTGTCGCCCAGAATCTCAAGCGGCACCCACCAGTGCCGGACATCAATTTTGGGGTTCTCCCGAACGCGCTGCTGGGTGAGGACCTCGGCCCGTGACACATCACGGCGCATGGCAACCGTCACCCGGGAGGCGAACTTGGTCAGATACAAAGCATCCTCAAAGGCGGTCGAGCCGCCCCCGATAACAAGCGCTTCGCGATCGCGGAAGAAGGCTCCGTCACAGACCGCGCAGTAGGAAACGCCCATTCCGTAGTATTCGTCTTCACCGGGGATCCCGAGCTTGCGCTCCTTTGTCCCCGAAGCGACGATCACGGCTCCGGCCTCCAGAACGCGATCCGAACAGTGCACCAGAAAACCCTTTTTCCCGGCAGCCGGGTTTGGCTCGATCTTCCTGACATCGCCCCAGGCGTGGACGGCGCCGAACATGGTGGCGTGGCGGTACATCTCATCGGCCAGATCCGGCCCCGAAAGCAGGCCCGTCCCCGGGTAATTTTCCACCTCGCTCGTCAACAGCAGCTTGCCGCCCGGCAGCTGCTGCTCCAGCATCAGGACATCCCAGGCGGCACGGCTCGCATAGACGGCCGCCGCCATGCCGGCCGGGCCGGCTCCCACAATGATGATATCGTGTCGTTCCATTGGCATATTTCTCACTTCATTTCGTTATTTGCATACGAAAAAGCATTCGTAATCCGTATTGGCAACTGGCCAAACCGTATTGGCAGCTGGTCAAGCAGTATGCCTTTTTGAACGACGAAGTGCCGGAGCATTCGTTACCACTTTCAGGCAGGGAAGACCAGACGCCTCTCCGCCTCATCGCCCAGACTGGAGATGCCGCCCGACCGCGTTGTCGAGAGCGCCGCCATCTGAGAGGCATAGCGCAGCAGCTGCCGCATCTCTTCAGGATCAACACGATCGATCCATGATGCGAAGCCCGCCCGGCTATCCCGCGGCCCCACGCCCGGCAGCCGCTCCAGCAGAGCGCTGAGGAAGGCGCCGGTAAAACTGTCGCCGGCTCCCGTAGAGTCGATGGAGGGACGGCCGGGATCGCTTGCGGGCACGGACACCTGCCCGAGTCGCCCATCCGTCCGCCGCCAGATGGCCTCTGAGCCCGCCCGCCCCGCCGTCAGCAGAATCAGGCGCAGCGGATAGCGCTCAAACCAGCCGGGCAGTGCCTCCCGCCCCGCCGTCGGCTCCAGCACAGCCAGGTCATCGTCGCTGAGCTTGACCATGTCGCAGCCTGCCAGAGCGCCGGCAGAATGCTGGCGCAGCTGCCCGACATCCGGCCAGAGCGGCAGGCGGACATTGGGGTCGTAGGAGACCAGACCGCCCTGCCTTCGCAGCTGCCGCACCGCTGCCGCCGTAGTGCTTCTGGCCGGCTCATGGGTCAGGGACAAAGCGCCATGGTGCAGGCAGCGCGCCCCGGCAAGCACAGTCTCAAGTTCGGGGCGCATGACGATCCGGGTATCGGCTCCGGGGTTGCGGACGAAGGAAAAATCGCGTTCGCCGTCGGCCCTGAGATCGACAAAGGCCAGCGTCGTAGGCAGGTCCGGGATCACGGCGACCAGAGAGACATCGACGTCGTGAGCGGCCAGCGTGGCCACGATGCGGTGCCCCAGAGCGTCGTCTCCGATCGCCCCGACATACGCACAGCGGCGGCCCAGTCTGGCGGCCTGACAGGCCAGATTTGCCGGCGCTCCACCGGCATGGGCGACAAAAGTCCGCGGCAGAGCCATCCCGTTCTTAGCGGGCAGGGGAGTGAAGTCAATCAACAGCTCGCCGAGCGCGACAATGTCAAAGACAGCATCTGAACTTTCCATGAGATTCATTGGCAGGTCCTCCGAACAGATCCATGAGCCGGTATCCGCTCCATCATACCCGTTCGCCGTCCCTCTCTTGACAGGGAATATATGTTTGTTTTACACTGCGGACAAACAGAACAAATGTACGGGAGGAGCGCAATCATGGTCATTACCATTCTGCTTGCCGGACTTCTCTGGACGGTCCTTTATGTGGATCACCTGCGCCGCCTTTACGCCCTCCGCCGTGAACGTGAACGTCTGGAGCGGGCACTGGGGGAGAATGCCATGAACGCGGCATATCTTTGCGAAGCTCACGCCGGCCCCCGCAGCGACCGGCAGGGTGAAGTCCGTTTTCCGCCGATAGATGGCAACAGGGCTCATAACTGTAACAAGGCAGCCTGAAATTCCGATACTCCATGCTAAAATGATAATCGCTATCATTTCACTCTGGCCTTTGACAGGAGGCTCCACAATACTACGAAGTGATGGTTAGGGAGGACACACCCATGGCTGATTTCAAACTTTACCGCTGCGCCAAATGCGGCAATATCGTGATGATGCTGCACGACGCCGGAGTGGTGCCCGCCTGCTGCGGCAGCCCCATGAACGAGCTCGTCGCCGGCACCGTCGACGCCGCCCGTGAGAAGCATGTACCTGAAGTGACCCGGACGGGCGACTGCATTGATGTTGTGGTCGGCTCGGTCGAGCACCCGATGCTGGATGTGCACTACATTGAGTTTATCGCTGCCGTCAGCGGACAGAAGGTCCAGATCCAGTATCTGAAACCCGGTGAAGAGCCGCGCGCCCATTTCTGCGTCGGAGAGGGCCCGGTTCAGGTCTACGAGTACTGCAATCTGCACGGACTCTGGATGGCCCAAGCCTGAGCTGCCACAGCGGCTTCAGGAATCCAGGCAGCCGTTTCCGGGTGAGACGGCTGCTTTTTTGTGCTCGAAAGGCACAGGCGTGTGCTATCATATCGCCAATTATTGAAAACGATCGCTTGGCTGCGTGAGCGAAGAGGGGGGGGAATCTCCCGCCTCGTTTCGACTCGCACAGCAGGGACGATCGTTTCTCACATCGGCCTGCTGTCGTTTAAATGTGGCACACGTGTGTATGGAGGAGTCATGGCTCAAGTATTTGAACAGGAATCACGTACCTTCAGCGAATATCTGCTGATCCCCAATCTGACGACCCGTGACTGCGTTCCGGAGAATGTGCAACTGCGTGCCGATCTCGTTCGTTATCGCCGCGGCCGGGAAGCATCACCGCTCATGCTCAACATCCCCATGACGAGCGCCATCATGCAGGCGGTCTCCGACGCCAATCTCGCCATTGCTCTGACCCGCTCGGGGGGCCTGTCCTTTATCTACGGCTCGCAGTCGATTGCCAGCCAGGCGGCCATGGTCCGCCAGGTGAAGAAGTTCAAGGCCGGCATTGTCGTCTCTGACACCAATCTGACGCCGGCGGCGACACTGGCCGATGTGCTTGAAATCCGCAAGCGCACCGGGCATGCCACCATCTCTGTCACCCATGACGGCAGCTCGAATGGCCGCCTGCTCGGTCTGGTGACGTCGCGTGACACCCGCGTCAGCCGCATGCAGCTTACCGATCCCGTAACCACCTTTATGACGCCGCTGGAGAAGCTCGTGACGGCGCCGGATGGCATCAGCCTGAGCGAGGCCAACGATATCATCTGGGCTCACAAGATCAACCAGCTGCCCATCATCACGGCCGAAGGGAATCTGGTTGGACTCGTCTTTCGCAAAGATTATGAGCAGCATAAGGACAATCCCCTGGAGCTGCTGGATGCCTCCAAACGTCTGCTGGCCGCCGCCGGCATCAACACGCGCGACTACCGGGAGCGCGTGCCGGCGCTGGTTGAAGCGGGTGTGGACGTGCTTTGCATCGATTCTTCCGATGGCTTCTCCGAATGGCAGGCCGACACCCTGGACTGGGTGCGTGAACACTATCCCGACATGCCCATAGGGGCCGGCAATGTGGTGGATGAAGACGGTTTCCGCTATCTGGCCGATCACGGTGCCTCTTTTATCAAGGTCGGCATTGGCGGCGGCTCGATCTGCATCACCCGTGAGCAGAAGGGCATCGGCTGCGGTCAGGCCACCGCCGTCATGAATGTCGCCCGCGCCCGTGACCGCTATTTTGAGGAGACCGGCTGGTATATCCCGATTTGCTCGGACGGCGGCATTGTCTTTGACTACCACATGGCGCTGGCGCTGGCGATGGGTGCGGACTTCCTGATGCTGGGGCGCTATTTTGCCCGCTTTGATGAGAGCCCCGGCCGCCGCCTGGTGGTGAACGGCGCCTATGTAAAGGAGTACTGGGGCGAAGGTTCGAACCGTGCGCGCAACTGGCAGCGCTACGGCCATTCCGCCAATGAGACGGGCCTGGTCTTTGAAGAGGGCGTCGACAGCTATGTCCCCTATGCCGGTTCCCTGCGGGAGAACCTGGACAGCACCCTGGCCAAGCTGAAGGCGACCATGGTCTCCTGCGGCTCCACCAATCTCGACCACTTCCGTGAACACGCCCGCCTGGTCATGGTCAGCGCGACCAGTATCGTTGAGGGCGGTGCGCACGACGTTATTGCCAAGGAATCCGAGCGCCTGGCCTAGGCGCCGCCCGCGCGCGCCAGAATCCGGCGCAGGAGGTACATCATGTCCAAACACAGCTATGAATTGACCGCCAACGGAATGAGGCGGCTCCAGGAGGAGCTCGACCAGAGGAAGTTCCAGCAGCGTGACGAAATTGCCGAGCGGATCAAGGCCGCCCGTGCCTTCGGCGACCTGGCGGAAAACTCCGAGTATGACGACGCCAAGCAGGCTCAGGGAGAGAACGAGGCGCGCATTCAGGAGATTGAGTGGATCCTGAAACATGCCGAAGTCATTGAGGATGAGGATATCTCGAAGACCAACGTGACGACGGGCTGCCTGGTAACCCTGCTGGACGACGGCACCGGTGAGACGGAAGTCTACGCCGTGGTCAGTCCGAAGGAGGAGGATATCCTGGCCAACAAGATCTCCACGGAGTCGCCGGTCGGCCAGGCCATTATGGGCAAGCGCCGCAATCAGGTGGCGCAGGTCCAGACCCCCGCCGGTATCCTGAAATACAAGATTCTGAAGATCGAAGTGCCTGGGAGCGACGACTAGGTTTCGAGCCCGCAGCGAAGAAAGGCCCCCAAAATGCCGCGCCTGCCCAACAGCAACGAACAAGTAGAAGCCCGTCTGAACAAGCTTGACCGCCTGCGTGAAGCCGGCAGTGATCCCTATGCCGTGACCACCTTTGAGGTCACGCACAGCACGGCTGACATCCAGGAGAATTTTGACAGCCTTGAAGGTGCAGAAGTCCGCGTTGCCGGCCGCCTGATGGGGCGCCGCGGCATGGGTAAGGCCTCCTTTGGCGATCTCCAGGACGACAGGGGCCGCGTGCAGCTCTTTGTCCGCATCGACGCCCTGGGCCAGGAGAACTATGCCGCCTGGCTCGATCTTGACACCGGCGATCTCATCGCGGTGGTGGGTACGGTGATGCGCACACGCACGGGGGAGATATCTGTCCGTGTTGCCTCCTGGACTCTGCTCGCCAAGTGCCTGCGCCCGCTGCCGGAGAAGTACCACGGCCTCCAGAATGTCGACCTGCGCTACCGCCAGCGCTACCTGGACATGTTTGTCAATCCGGATTCGCGGCTGCGCTTCGTCCAGCGTGCCCAGGTCCTGCGCCAGCTGCGCCAGACCCTTGATGAGGCGGGCTTTCTGGAGGTTGAGACGCCGCTGCTGAACGTCATCCCCGGCGGTGCGGCGGCCAGACCCTTCATCACCCACCACAACGCGCTTGATCTGGATCTCTACCTGCGCATTGCGCCGGAGCTCTACCTTAAGCGCCTGCTGGTCGGCGGCCTGACCCGTGTCTATGAGATTGGCCGCATGTTCCGTAACGAGGGCATCTCGACGCGCCACAACCCGGAATTCACCATGCTTGAGCTCTACCAGGCCTATACGGATTACCGCGGCATGATGGATATTACGGAGGAGCTTTTTGTTTCTTGTGCGAAGGCCGTGCGCGGGACGACCGAGCTCAAGTGGGGAGAGGTCGCGATTGACCTGACCCCGCCCTTCCGCCGGGTCAGCATGCGCGACCTGGTGCTGGAAATCACTGGTGTTGATTTTTATGCCCTGCGCGATCCCGCGGAGCTGGCCGCGACGGCTGCCGCTCACCAGGTGGCGCTGGAGCCGCACTGGGGCTGGGGGGAGATCTTCAACGCCTTCTTTGAAACATTCTGTGAGCCGCGGCTGATTCAGCCGACCTTCGTCTATGATTACCCGCTCGCCATCTCACCGCTCGCCAAACGCAAGCCGGATGTCGAGGATGTCGTGGAGCGCTTTGAGTTCTTCATCAACGGCGGTGAAATGGCCAATGCCTACACCGAACTCAACGATCCCCTGGATCAGCGGGAGCGCTTTAACGATCAGCTGCGCCTGCGGGAGGCCGGGGATGAAGAGGCCAGCCGCATGGACGAAGACTATTGCACGGCTCTGGAGTATGCCATGCCGCCGGCCGGCGGACTTGGCATCGGTGTGGACCGCATGGTCATGCTGCTGACAGACGCGGTCTCCATCCGTGATGTTCTGCTCTTCCCGACGATGAAGCCGCTTGGCGGACAGGGATCTGAGGAACAGGTGTCCAGTGAGGACGGTGCCGGGGACAGCGCCGGTATCCAGAGCCAGGCTGCTGTCGCCGTCGCAGATCTGGACCTGTCGAAGCTGAGAGTTGAGCCTTTGTTTGAAGACATGGTTGACTTTGATACATTCGCAAAATCTGACTTCAGAGTGGCGAAGGTATTGAACTGCGAAGAAGTGCCGAAGAGCAACAAGCTGCTGAAGTTTACTCTGGACGACGGTTCTGGAAGCAATCGAACGATTCTGAGCGGGATCAGGGAGTACTACCGACCCGAAGACCTGATCGGGAAGACGGTGGTCGCCATCTGCAATCTGCCGGAAAAGAAGATGATGGGTATACCGTCACAGGGCATGCTTATCTCCGCCGTGTATGAATATGACGGGAGAGAAGGCCTCAATCTATTGATTCTGGATGACCGGATACCGGCCGGGGCGAAATTGTACTAAAAAGCAGAGCGCTTTTGATCTGTTCTGTTGCATCGGTAGCTGCTGTACTTCGGAACTTTTCGTCGGACTAGGAGGGGTACATTAGGAATTCATCGCTCTTGGCATTTGCAACTAAGAGGGAGTCTCCATGAAGCTGATTCTGGAAAACATCGGAAAAATAAAAGAGGCTTCCATTGAGATCAATGGAATTACCATCATTGCCGGTGAGAATAATACCGGGAAGAGCACTGTAGGACGTGCTCTCTTTGCTGTGTTTAATAGCTTCAATAATGTAAAAGAGCGAATTGAAAATGCTCGAATTGATAACATGCGAACTTTGCTTCAGTTGATAATAACGACAGCTGTTCCGCAACAAGCTTTGGCATTAGATCTTAACGAGATTGCGAAGACGATAGTTTCCCGTATTGATGAATACCGAAAAGCTGAGCTGCTCGACGTTCGTGATAATATCGTTGAGCTCATTTCGCAATATCAGTTTAGATATAGTGAGAGTAAGAACTTAGCAGAAACTTTCCGCGACAACGTTAAACTCGAAGAAATGTCACGGATCACGAATGTTCTTAACGTTTCAGATGAGAAGTTTTTGAATCATGTGCTGAGAAGGTATCTGGATACAGAGTTTAATGGGCAGGTATGTAATATCTTCACTGAAGATGATGGCAAGATAGAACTGCATGTTGGGAAAAACATCATAACCGTTTCTATTGGTAGTGAAAGATCAATTGATGTTCTGAATTCCAGTCGTCTTTCGCTTCACACAGAAGCTATCTATATTGATAATCCTTTTCTACTGGATGAATTAAGCGCTGCAAAATATGTTCTGCGTTCTATAACGTATCACCAGGATCACAGAGAGCACCTGCATACAAAATTGCTTGCACCGGCTGCAGAGGTGAATGTTTTTGATGAAATCATTATAAAAGATAAACTTGACAGAGTTTACGAGAGGATCTCATCCGCCTGTGACGGCGAAGTTATCCGTGAAAGATACAGCGGGTTAGATAGTAGAGTAGCTGGATTTCAAAAAAAGGGGAGTGACAAGGTTTTGGATATTCGAAACCTGTCTACAGGTCTGAAAACGTTCGTTATTATAAAGATGCTGCTGGGCAATGGCGCAATTCACTATAACGGCACGATTATTATGGATGAACCGGAAATCCACCTGCATCCCAAATGGCAGCTTTTATTTGCTGAGCTGATCGTCTTAATTCAGAAGGAATTTGGCATGCATGTTCTCTTAAACACGCATAGTCCTTATTTCCTGAATGCAATAGAAGTTTATTCGGTAAAGCATGGAATAGATGATAAGTGTAAATACTACTTGGCTGAATCTCAAGATGAAGGAGCCGTCATTAAGGATGTTACGGATAATATTGAGCTGATCTACCGTAAGCTGGCTGAACCATTTCAGGATTTGGAAAATACCAGAGGTCAGCTGTGATTTGTCTGGATGCGTACTCGATTTTTGAGAACAAAAGCACTCTTAGGGAGACATCAAAAGATGACAGCCAGCCGGGTGTTGTTCAGTTCATGACTTCTTCAAATTTGGAAGTGATTAATTTCGACGAAGTGAAAAGAAAATATGCAAATTCACTTGGCCTTCCTGAAAATTGTGCTGCCTCAGTTGATGCTGTCATTCCTTATGGTGGAGGAGTGCTTTTCGTAGAATTTAAAAACGGTAGAGTTGATAATCGCAATATAAAAGATAAAATACGAGACAGTTTGTTGATATTTCTTGGAATAATCCAGAAGGATATCGAATATTCTCGAGAGAAAATAGATTTTATCTTGGTTTACAATCAAGAGAAAAATCCTTCGCGAATCGATATTGGAAATTATGTTATGCACAAGGCAAACGATGAGCTTGTTCTTTTTGACCTGAAAAGGTATAAAAAGCTGTATTTTAGAAATGTTCACACGTATTCCCAGAAAACTTTTGAGGCATATTTGCTATCGAAGGGTCTAGTATAGACGGTGTTTTTGTAAATATTGTTTTATTCAGGTATCGAAACAATTGGCATCTTAGTGTACGACGGCACATACATCCGGTATGTTTTCCTTTGCTTGAGAAGTCATTGATTGGAAATTAAGGCTCCAGGCGCAAGCTACTTTCTCTGAAGAGAGATGGTATGCTTGCAGAAGCGTAGCCATAGCCATTATGTCTTATCGAGTCACCGATCATCTAAGAATACGAAGATCTCTAATACAGAGACCGTTGCCATCAGATTACGACATAAAGACAGTCCTTAGCCAGCTCGAAACAGGGTGCGTAATCAAGTTCACATGAAATTTAGTGAGGATTGCACAAAGGAGAGGCTTATGAGTGTTTTGTCTACCCTTAGCAGAATGTATCTGACGAGATCACTCAAACCTTTCGTCTTTACCGATAACAATGAGAGCCATATTGAGTATCAGGAACTCATGAATCTGGGCCTGTATGTGCACATCCCTTTCTGCAGGAGCATCTGCAAGTTTTGTCCCTACTGCAAAGTGAAATATGATCCGGATGTGGCGGACAAATATATAGACGCACTGTTGATGGAAATCGATCTGGTGTGTGCTGGAAAAAAGAAGCGAAAAGCAACGAGTGTGTACTTCGGCGGAGGCAGCCCCGCCCTGCTTTCCGATCGAATCGGCGAAATCATTGCCAGACTTGCTACATACTTCGATATTGAAGAAGGTGCTGGGATAGAGCTGCATCCGGGTGATGTGAAGGAAGAGACTCTGGACAGGCTGAGAAAGGCCGGTGTCAGCAAAATCAGTATTGGGATACAGTCGTTCAATAACAAATACCAGCACACCCTGGGCAGGAAACATATCGATATAGAGAATCTCCGGAGAATGCTGTCGGCTTTTCACTTTGAGACGGTATCCATGGATTTCATCTTTGCGTTACCTGGTCAGACATTTGAAGATTTGCAGAAAGATCTGGATACGGCGTTTGAGGCAGGCGCGAATCACGTCGCCATCTATCCGTTTATTAATTTCGCATTCACGAAAAATGAAATAAGCGAAATGAAGAAAGGTGAGAAACGTTTACTGCTCGACAGGATTACTTCATATCTTCTTGATCAGGGCTGTGTACGAAAATCTATCTGGACCTTTGCCAGTGAAGAGGACGTCAGCTATTCCTCCATGACCAGGGATAATTTTCTGGGTTTTGGCTGTTCGGCGACAACGCTGTTGGAAAGAAGTTTCAAGATTAATACGTTCTCAGTGGAGGACTATATCAGACTGGTGAATGCGGCCTGCCTTCCGACTTCTCTCACCATCCAGTTCACGCTCCGGCAGAGAATGATCTACTATCTGTTTTGGGCTTTGTATGGCTATAAGATGAATGTAGAGGATTTTGAGGCGTTCTTTGGCAAGGATTTCAAAACGTATTATGGACGGGAGTTTGCTTTGGCGGAAAAACTGGGGTTTTTAGTAAAAGAGAACAATGCCTATCACATGACGTTGAAAGGTGCCTTTTACTATCATCACTACGAAAACTTTTATACATACTCTTACATCGACAAAATGTGGGGCGTTTTGAGCCGGAACGCCTTTCCCAAGACCATCCGCTTATAAAGCCGGAGAGTGAAAGTGCAGAGGTTTCTTTTCTGCAATGTGTTTCAGTGAAGCTTGTACTGAAACAGCTCTGGCTTTTGTGTCTTGCCCTGTGTAGGGATCAACGCAGTGAACACCAGTTGTGTTCTTCCAGATCATTGATCATGCCCGAATGTGCCTGATTGGCCGCTTCTCTTTCGTCGCCGCCGAAACTCTTCAAAGCAGATCTATACGGAGAACTGGCATGAGGAAATAATGCTAAACGCCGGTACCACGGAGGCTGTTGCGTTTAAGGATGCCGATCCAGCGAAAGAGCTGATGCAGTTCCTGCGCTGAATCAGTTTTGACGATGGCGGTCGCAGGATCATTCAAAGCGAAAATCCTGGACTTGATCTACGAGCAGGACAGCGGGTGTGCCAGTAAGACAGTGAAATGTTGGGACGCAGGAAAACGTCCAAAGGCCGAAAATGTCGGAGACGCATGTCCGGGAGGCGTGAGTGCAGGGAGCCCTGGTCATGGAAGATATCTAAGAGAAGGAGGTCGTAAGGGCGCTCTTCTTTTTTATTTCCGGTTAAGAGGGGGTTATAATCGTTCGGATGACTGGGCCGCAGGGATAGCTGACACGTTGAGTTTGCTCCAACCCGCGTTTGAGCCTGGTCACCAGTGGACACAGGTGTAAAAGCAGGATGAAAGAGCAGCAAATTTATACCAAAAGATCGGCGATGGCGTATAGTTGTTTACATATTAAGTAAAGCGGAGGCGTTGATAAATCAGGAGGCATCAGAGCCTTGATGACCTTCAAGTGATGGATGTTTGGGATTTTTCAACAATGAAGCCGCTCGGAGGAAGTGCAACTTGACGAACAGAGAAGCCCTGGAAATTCTTGGCCTGGGGACAAAGGCGAACAGCTATGAAATTGAAGCGCGCTACGGCCGCCTGATCAAAGGCTATGCCAAGCGCGAAGATGAAGAAGGGAAAGCTCAGCTTGAGCGCATCAATGCGGCCTATCGTCATCTGAAGGGCGACAATAAGCCCTTTGTTCCACCGAAGGCCAGCGACAGCCGCGTGGTTTTCGGTAAAACCGTCTATCAGTGGCGCAACATCATCGATTACGGCTGGAAGCCCTTCATTGCGATCTCACTTGCCGTTGGCCTGGTGATTGCGATCGTAGTGACGGCTATCAATAATGACCCGCCGGATCTGCAGGTAGCGGCGATCGGTGCCTTTGCCGATGTCGGCCATGCCAGACTGCAGAAGGATCAGGAAATCGAGTCGCTCGGAAAGTATGCAGCCAGAATTGAGAATGTCGACAAGCCTGTTTTCGAAATGCTGACCATCGGCGGCAACATTGATCGTGAGATAGAAATGGCCGCGATCACGAAGCGCATGATCTATGCAACCGGCTCACAGCAGACGGATCTGATGCTTCTTGATCAAGTTCATGTCGACCTTTTCTTTGAGGAGGGCTTCTTTGATCCCCTCGATGATTACTGGGAGCGGCTTGTTGCGGCGCACGGAGAGGAACGCGTGCGGAAGGTTTTTGAGCCCGTCCGCATGGCGCCACCCCCGCCCAGCGTGGACACAGATCAGGCTACGGCCGGAGGAGCCGCAGAACCGGGCGGTGAAAATCCCATCTATATCTTTGATGCCACTGAAAGCGGCATTTTCGAAGCCTTTGGAATTTACGGCATGGAAGTCTATGTGTTGAAACCCAGTTTCTCTGGAGAAGAGGATCTTGGCTACGCTCTTCTGGACCGAATTGTAGCGCAACAGGATGAGCTCTTTGAACGCATTCGCGTCAGGGAAGAGGCGGCCAGGGCTACGACAGACCAAGCGACGGAGAGAAAGCAGACGGAAGCGTCCGCCGCGGACAGCCAGGCTGCGCCTTAAACGTTAGCGGCATCCGAAACCTTTAAGCCCCTGCCAGGCGGCCAGGTCGCAGACAGGGGCTTCTTAATGTGTCAATTCTTTGGTAATGCGTCCTCTGCTTGATGCATGAATCTTCAAGTGATTCATGATTTAAAATTCGGTGGAGTTCAGCCATTCGGAGTTGCTTCAGAAGGGATAGCGGTGAGATTTGGAGCACCTCTAATCTACTCGTTTTACCAGCCTATGGAGTTGTGTCACCTTTTGCTGACACAACTCGCTTTTTTGTCAAAATCCCTGTCCGATTTGCCAACTTTTTGAGTTGTGTCACCTTTTGCTGACACAACTCGCTTTTTTGTCAAAATCCCTGTCCGATTTGCCAAGTTTTTGCGTTGTGTCACCTTTGTGATTCAGTCTATAGCCCATGCCTTTCGCTTAGCTCAAGGCACAAAGCTGCATGAATCGCCGGCGACGATCGCATAGCGGTATCAAACTCGTTTCACGAATTTTGTTTTAGTCCACCCTTTGTGAAGTTTTTCTGCTCCCACCACGCTTGCGGGGCAATACCGTCTTTTTTGTCCACTCCCTGGTCAAAAACTCTGATATTGCCCGATCCATGATCAGCAGGCATTATCGTCATTTTTTGTTCGGAGAACGCTTGCGGTATCTAAGCCGTTCTCTAGCCCATTTATGATTTAGTTTTTCTCTCCTCATCACCAGACCTGGCACTTTCTTCCGAATTGCCAGATGCGGAGAGCACGAAAAAGTGGGTGCAAAATGCAGTTCGCCCGGGTTCCGGTGGAAACCCAGGCGAACAGGGACTGTATCGTATGAGCTGCGTGTGGGAATCCGCTGACAGTGGAGCTGCTGCCCCCGTTTTATCGCCGGGAGCAAACGCTCTGGCCTGTCCGACCTTTAGGCCCCCAATTCCTCCAGAGCTTCCAGCACCCAGCGGAACCTGCTGTCATCGACATCGGACGGGATGGTGCAGTCTGCCCCGATGACGAGGCCCTGTCTGTTGCCGAAGGCCTCTTCATATTCAAGAACAACTTGCTTGGCAAAGTTCTTCACTTCTTCCTTGGTGCCTGCCTGGTGGAGAAGGGCTCCGTAGCGGTTATCGAAGCCGCCGATGACCGTTTTTCCGCCAAAGAAGCGCTTGCCCTCAACCAGGTTGACACCCTCAATGAAGATGGCCCAGTTAAAGGCACGGGCAGGATAGTCCTTCCAGATTTCCAGATTGTTGGGGTCGCCCGCCCAGCCACAGAGGTGGGCGATATTCATGTCACGTATGGACTTGGCACCATTGAGAACTTTCAAATCGCTCGGAGCGACAATCTCCGCATATTCCTCAGGCGAAAAACGCCACTTTTCACCGCCCTGCAGGGCCATGTAGATGCCTGCACAGCCACCCTCAGTCATCAGGGCCTGAGTCAGCTCCAGCACATCATCGGAGATGATTTCCAGTCCCTGAAGTACGCTGGCTCTGTCTTCCTTCAGGTGCTGCATGACCATTTCCTCACGGTTGTCCTGCCGCATCAGGGAGAAGGGGGCGAAAATGTTGTAGAAGGTCAGGCATTCACCCTCAAGCGCGTCATTGATGCGCTTGACGCGATCCAGCTGACCTGCGAAATAGGGGCTTTTTTTGCCGCCGCGGGGAATCTTCGCCCAGTCCGACGCCTTCTGGACGCCCGAGTAATCCGCCGGCGCACCGTAGCCATCCGACATGATTTTCATATAGTCCACACCGGAAGAACGATAGTAGTCCATATGGGCCTTTAATCCATTGTCGCTGCCCAGACGATCATGCTGAAAGTGATACCAGAAACTGAAGGGTACCCTGTCTACCGGTTTGCCGGAAAATGCATTGGTCAAACGTTCTGCCTTGTTCATTGTTGTTTCCTCCATTTATCTGTCCGATCGACCCAACACTGCGAAGTGTACACCATCGAACAGGGTTACAGCCATGCGGTCCCCTGGCCCGCCTTTTGCTAGTCGAAAAGCCCTGGTTCTCTGAGCTCGACCGCTTCGTAGAGAGCTGTTATTTCGCCGGGGCTCAAGCGGCGCAGTTCTCCCTCCGCGTCTTCGGAGCTCAGGCGCTGCGGGCCGACGCGCAGGCGCTCCAGCGTCAGCACCGGGCGTCCGATGGCGTCAAAGAGACGGCGCACCAGACGATTGCGCCCCTCCGTCACAACGATGAGGGCAGTGTCCGGAGTCAGTACCTCAAGACGGCAGGGACGGACGGGTCCGTCTGCCAGTTCCATGCCGGCGGCGAAGCGCTCGGTTTCCCGTGTAGTCAGTGGCTCTCCGGCGTGGCGAACGCGGTACTCCTTCTCAATACCCCAGCGTGGCGACATCAGGCGATGCGCCAGCTGCCCGTCGCTGGTCAGCAGGAGCAGTCCCGTCGTGTCGCGGTCCAGACGGCCGACCGGCGCCACGCCCCGCTGCAGCAGGACCGGCGACAGCCAGTCACCGACCGTTGGCCAGCGGGCGTCGCGGAGAGCCGTGAGCACGCCGGCGGGCTTGTTCAGCAGCAGGTGGTGATGGCGCAGCAGCTCCAGGGGCTCGCCGTTGAGACACAGGCGTAACGCCTCTTCCTCGTTCACGGCAGCAGAAGCACCCGACAGCGGCCGGCCGTCCAGCGTGACCGCCCCGGAGCGGATCAGGCGGGCTACCTCCCGGCGGCTGCCCAGACCGCTGCGTGCCAGAAGTGCATCAATTCTCATAAAAACCATCATAGCATCTGCTAGAATAGAAAAGGTGAGTCTGCAGGAAAGGAGCGAATCTGACGCGATGGATTATCTCGAGGGCGCCCTGCTTGGTCGAATCTGGAGTGATACCGATTACGAGAACCGTCGTCACGCCGGTGTATGGCTCTGGTCGAGTTTCTTTTTCTGGCTTGCCACGGCCGCTTTCGTCCTTCGCATGAATCGTGAGGGAACAATGCCCTGGCCCGGTGACAGCTCCTTCTGGTCCGCCCTGACCATCTTCCTCATTCTTGTTCTGCCCCTGCTGTCGCGCCTTTATTACCGCCTGCCTCTGCTTGCCCGCTTCCCCGTCCTGCTTCTCCACGCGCTGAAGTACGGCACGGCCCTTCTGGCCCTTTGGTCACGCTTTTTGCCCTCCACCCGTCTGGATACGGAAAATCTGCTGCCGGCGGTCATTCAGTTCCTGGACGACACAGCCGGCAGTTTTATTGAGCGCAACACCGAAATGAATCAGGTTATTGGCCTCATTGCCAGTTCTCTCCTGCTGGTCCTTCTGGGTATCGGCGTCTTTCTGGGCGCCCTTCTCATTTTGACCTGTCTGCCCATTCTCTATCTCAAACTCGTGACCCTTTTTCAGGCTCTTTCGGATCGCCTGCACGTGGGTATAGAAGTCCTTTACCAGCGTCTGCGTTACCGGATCAGCCATTTGTTTGCCAGCCGCCCGAAACACAGTAAAAAGGAGACCGCCCCATGAAGCCAGCCGCCAGGAAAACAAAGATTGTCGCAACCATCGGACCCGCGAGTCAGGATGAACAAACACTGCGTGCCCTGATCCGCGAGGGCATCAACGTCTGCCGCCTGAACTTCTCGCATGATGACCAGCGTGGTCATAAGGTTAAAGTTGACCTCATCAAGCGCATCCGTGAAGAAGAGGGTAAACATGTCGCCATCATGATGGACACCAGAGGCCCTGAGGTGCGTACGGGCACCTTTGAGGGGGGCAAAGCCACATTTGAGACCGGGTCCACTGTCTGGATTTATCACAACGATATGATTGGCAACGAAGAAGGCTTCTCCGTGACCTACAAGAATCTCGACCGTGACCTCAAAGCCGGCGCTATCGTTCTGCTTGACGATGGCCGGATTGAAATGATCGTCGAACGCATCGAGGGCCGCGACATCTGTCTCAAAGTCACCAACGGCGGCGAAATTTCAAACCGCAAGTCACTGAACTTCCCGGGCGTTGCCCTGAGGCTCCCTTCGCTTTCGCAGTCCGATATCTCCGATATCCGTTTCGCTGCCAAGGAAGGCTTTGACTTCATCGCTGTTTCCTTCGTCCGTTCGGCATCCGACATCTTTGCTATCCGCGAGCTCCTGAAGGAATCCGGTGCCCCCGACATCCAGCTTATTGCGAAGATCGAGAACCGCCAGGGCATCCGCAACTTCGAAGGCATCCTTGACGCCGCCGACGGCATCATGGTAGCCCGCGGCGACCTCGGCGTTGAGATTCCGAGCTATGAAGTGCCGACCATGCAGAAGCGCATGATCCGCAGCTGCTATCTGCGCGGAAAAGCCAGCATCACCGCCACCGAGATGCTCGACTCGATGCAGCGCAATCCCCGCCCAACCCGGGCCGAAGTCAGCGATGTTGCGAACGCCATTCTGGACGGAACGTCAGCCGTCATGCTTTCCGGTGAGACGGCGAGCGGGCGCTATCCGGTCGAAGCGGTCAAGATGATGCGCGAAATCGCTCTCTATACCGAATCCAGCATCGACTACTGGGATATCTTCCAGCGCACGACGTTTGACCTGCTGCCGAGTATCACGAACGCCGTCAGCCATGCCTGCTGCATGACCGCCCACGATCTTTCGGCCGCCGCCATCATCGCGGTCACGCACTCGGGCCGTACCGCCCGCCTGATTGCGCGTTTCCGCCCGCAGGCGCCGATTATCGCGCCGACCATTGGCGACCGTCAGAGCCGGCAGCTGGCCCTGACCTGGGGTGTCGAGCCCTGCGTGATTCCTGAGGTGGATACGACGGACGAACTGTTCACGCGCTCGATTGAAGCAGCCCGCGCCACCGGCCTTGTAGATGAGGGCGATCTCGTCGTCATCTCTGCCGGCACACCTGTCGGACGCAGTGGGACGACGAACACGCTGCGCGTTGCCGCCGTCCTCTCCGAAGAGGAGGTCATCATCACTCCGTCGCAGCTCAGCTAGAAAGCCCAGACGAACCGTTGATTCCGCTTCGAGAACGCATCAAGGCTCAGCACAGCTGGTTCCTCTCGGGACAGACACACAGCCTGCGCGCCCGCCGTCAGGCCCTCAGCACTCTGGACCGCTTCCTGCGTGCCTACCGCGAGCCGCTTTCAGCTTCCATCCATGTCGTCCTCGGTCGCTCCGAGGACGAAACATGGCAGACGGAGCTGGTACCCATTCATGCCGAAATTGCCCGCTGCCGCCGCCGGCTCGCTGCCTGGATGCGGCCGCGGCGCCGGCTGGTCTGGCACCATGGGCGCCTTTGCAGCTATGAGACAACACGCGAACCCCAGGGGGTGATTGCCGTTTTCGGCAACGCCGCCTGGCCGCTTCGCTATACCCTGCTGCCGGCTGTCGATGCGCTCGCCGCCGGCAACTGTGTTGTCCTGAAACCGGCGCCGGGTCAGCAGGCGTTCTCCGAAATCCTCTCCGCCGTTATCGCCGAAGCCTTCCCCGCCAGCTATGTGACCGTCGTCGACGGTGACGATCAGCTGGCGGAACGGCTGGCGGCCGAAGCCCTGAGCCATATCGTAATGACCGGCAATCTGGTCTCTGCCGGGCGCATCATGCGTATCGCCAGCCGCCGCCTGACCCCGCTGACACTGCAGCTGGGAGGGAAGAACCCGGTCATTGTCTGCCGTGATGCCGACCTGGATCTGGCCGCCCGCAGCATATTGCATGCGAAGCGCATCAACTGCGGCCAGGACTGCCTGGCGCCGGACTACTGCCTGGTGGACGAAGCGATCATGGAGGCCTTTCTGGACCGCCTGAGCTGGCATCTGCGCTACTCGACCACGGCCGACAGTCTTCACGACCCTTCCTACCAGCCGGCGCTTGATCAGGAGCAGTACATAAGACTGCGCGAGCTGCTGCCGAGCGGGCGCATCGTCTGGGGCGGACGCTCAAACGACCAGACACGGCAGATCGAGCTGACTGTCCTGGACCGCGTGGACTATAACAGCCCGATCATGCGTCAGGAAGTTTTTGGACCCATCCTGCCCGTATTGGGTTTTGACAGCCTGATCGGCCAGGTCAGCCGCCTCAACCTGCTGCCGCACCCCCTCGTTGCCGCTGTTTTTACGAAGCGTCAGGAGGACTGGAAACTTGTCTCAAAGGCCCTGATGACAGGGCAGGTCTGCCTTAACAGCCTGCCTGCTTCCCTGCCTCTGGCACCCAGTCACGGTGCCCCTGCCCCTGCCGGGCATGGGCAGTACCTTGGCTATGAGGGTTTCCACCGCTTCACGTATGAGAAAACCCTGGTGCGTGATCTGCGCTTTCTTGAGCGCCGGCGCCGTGGGCCGCAGGCCGCTGACTGGTATGAGTCTTAGGCAATCTTTCGTTCACGGAATTTTTACGACTGGCGCCTTTCCAATTCAGAATCGTTACAGCCTCGCCCGCTAAACTGTGGCCAGTGAATGAATCAGGGGCCACGGCAGGCAAAGCCCGCGTCAGGCCTTTCGTACGCAGGAGGAGGCAGAAACATGGAAAACAATCTCAACAATAACAATCAAGCGGCGGAGAACGGGCAGCGCCCGGGCTGGCAGAACCCACCGGCACCGTCAGGCTGGCAGAACCAGTCGCCCCAGCCCGGCTGGCAGAGTCAGGCTTCACGGATTTCGGGATCTTCGCAGTCTTCGGGGCCTTCGCAATCTTCGCAATCTTCTGGCTGGTCACCGCCCCCGTCTGCAGGGAATCAGCGTGATCCCAGGCCCCGGCGTGCCAGCAGACTGGGCATCGTGGCAGCCTTCCTTGGCGGCGCTTTGCTTTCGGGTCTGGCCGGCGGTTTCCTGGCTTTCAATCTCCTGACAACAGGCGTGGATGAAACCCGGGCAACGACGGAACTGCCGGTGACGACGGAGGCAGCGGAGACAACAGGTGCTGTTGAGACAAGAAGGGCCGATACGCCGACGGCAGTCACGGTGAGCGCTCCGGACGGGACAATGAGCGTCCGTGAAATTGCCGAGAAGGCGTCTCCCGCGGTAGTTGCCATCTATGTGGAAGCAGTTCAGGATACCTTCTTTGGCCGCCAGGTGGTTGAGGGGGCCGGTTCCGGTGTCATCATTGCCAGTAACGGCTATATCCTGACCAACAATCACGTGATCGCAAACAGCCATGCTGTTAATGTCCGTCTGGCTGACGGCAACGAGTACGAGGCCGAGCTTGTCGGCAGTGACAGCGTAACCGATCTGGCGGTGCTGAAGATCGACGCCGAAGATCTGCCGTATCTTGAGTTTGGTGACAGCTCCGAACTGCATGTCGGCGACCAGATTGTCGCGATCGGGAATCCTCTGGGTGATCTGCAGGGCACGGTGACGGCCGGCTATGTCTCGGCTCTCAACCGCGACGTGGAAACCGACAGCGGCACACTCTACGGCGTCATCCAGGTCGATGCGGCGATTAACTCCGGTAACTCCGGCGGCGCTCTGCTCAACACACGCGGCGAGCTGGTCGGCATCAACGTGGCGAAGCCGGTGCGCACCGGTGTAGAGGGCATCGCGTTCTCAATCCCCGTCTCGACAGCCCAGCCGATTGCCGAGCAGCTGATCGAGTCGGGCACCGTCCGCCGCCCCATGATTGGCATCACCGGCTCCGATGTGCCGGCGAACAATCCCTACGATCTGACTCCTGGTGTACTGGTGCGTGAAGTGCAGCCCGGCAGTCCGGCTGAAAAGGCCGGGGTCAGGGTCCGTGACATCGTCACCAAGGTGAACGGCCAGGATGTCGCCAGTGTTGACGATGTAAACCGGATCAAGAATCAGGCTGAAATAGGCGATAAGCTAAAACTGACTGTTGAGCGTAACGGAGAGCTCATCGTCATCGAAGTGACACTGGAGCCTGCTGTAACGAACTGACCTACAGCGCACAAGCACCGGAATAAGCGCATTTGTTGAAGGCACGAATAATCAAGGATCCCCCACAGAGGCGAAAGCTTTGTGGGGGTCCTTCTTTAGGCAGCTGTTTGTACATATCAAATCGAAAATTTATCCCGAATCCAGTTCGATCGAATGATCATCCATTCGTGGGGCGGACGCGGCAGACGAGCCGCAGATTCTCGCTTCGCAGAGATTGCAGCCAGCCATCACCGACGTCGAGGCAGCCCATGTAGCAGACTGCCAGGATCAGGAAGACGCCGTGTTTGGCGGCGACGTCGAGGAGGTGGTCGAGACGGGCGAAACAGGCTTCGTTCGGCTCGCCGTCGCGGTCGCCGAGGTGGCGTTTCTCCGGATGGGTGGCTAGGGGACCTCTGTTGGCGCTTCTTGTTACCGTCCTTTTGTCTGATCATGATGGATGGGTATGGATCGGCGTTGATACAGGCATTCGCGGCTTCCGGGTCGTCGCATTCGTAGACGTAGAAGCAGAGCTTGCCCTGACAGAAGATCGAGTAGTCGCAGATCCCCGCGCGGCGATGCGCCAGACTCAGGCGTAGCGATTGCCCTCTCCGGCTCGTCGGTCAGTGCTCCTCATCTTCGGATCCTCCATCGATTCGTGGTGCTGCACGGCTGCCGTGTCGCAGTTCATTCTGAACGAAGAAGCGGCTCGTGGTTGGCCCGTTCGCCGCCGAACACCCGCATCCCGATCAGCAGGAGCACCTGCACGCCGAGCAGCACCAGCAGCCCGGACGACTGCGCAACAGGCAGGCTCGACGTGGCGAGGAAACCGCTGGTGAGCGGCCACCAGATCATGGAAATGCCGAAACCGTGCGCGAGCAGCGGCAGCGCGATCAGAATCGTGGCAGCGGCGAGAGCGAGAGGCAGCGACGCGATCCGGGCTGCGATCTCCTGCATCAGGCGGATCTGGACAACGGTAGTCAGGATCCGCAGCAGAGCGATCAGAACGATGATGCGTGCAAAGCTCGTCGGCTCTCCGAGCCCCACCAGCTGCGGGGCAGACTGCGCGAGGGCGCCCAGCGGCAGACGGGCGCGCCAGCCGACCGCCGCGATGAGCTGCGGCAGACTCGCCAGGACTGCGATGGCGAGGCCGAATGGCCA
>JASGUW010000026.1 GCA_030055235.1 Bacillota bacterium | reverse complement strand
CGGCGACGCCCTTCGTAAAGACGGTCGTGTTGGACATCTCGTCGGCTTCGATGACCTCCAGCCAGGAATCGGCCAGGCCGCCACCGACGGCTCCCGTGATTGCTCGAATAATACCCATGTCGAGGTGTTCCCCTTTCGTATTTCATGCCGCGCCGGGTACTTGCCTGCGGTCCGGTCCTGCCGCTGGGCCCCTGACGTCTTCTCGTTTAAATCTAGTCTGTGCCTGACCGGTTTGTAGCGTTTCTCCTATTCTATCGCAAAGCCCGGCTGGAAAGCCGGGCTGGTGGGACTTTCCGTGTCAGTGTTTGTTCCGTGTCAACGAATGAGAAGAGGGGGTGTCAGTGGATGTTGCGTGTCGGTGCTTGGGAGGAGGGGTGCTTTGTCGACACCGACTATCAGGACAGCCCTTGATCCGTGCTAGCACTTGTGCGGTGGGGGCGTGTCAGTGGATGTTGCGTGCCGGTGCTTGAGAGTAGAGGGTGTGCGTTTTGTCAACGATGAATGTGCGCTGTTCTGCTCTTGTTACGGGTGCGGAGTCAGAGCTTTGCAGTTTCTTCTGCCTGCTGCATGCGGGGTGTATGCGAGAAGTCGACTTGTGCACGCGAAATCGCAGGCAAGTCGAATTTTCCCTGTGCCTATATACTCCGCTGCACATATACAAAGGAATAATGAAATAAAAGGTGGACAGCTGCGGCAGCTTGGGGCAGCCCACAGGTGTCGATAACCCAAACCCTGTAATTACGACGAGGTCCTTCGAGTGCAGCGGCATCTTTGCATTGTGATGTGTGTAAGAACCATGTTAGTGAGTGATTTGCTTGGTGACCTTTTGAGCAGCAAGTAAAAAAGACGGTCTTGCCCTACGGGTCGGGTAATATCGAAGATTTTGCACAGAAGGTGGACAATGTTGCGCTCCTGGCCCGGATTCGGAGCAGGAGCAGAAATACTTGTCCACTCCTTGCTTCCAACTGACGGTCTGCACCGCCGCTTCTTTCTTTTCATTTTCACTAAGCGGCGGCAAACGAATAGAGAGAAAACGGTCGTACGGGCGACTCTTACTGTAGTGCCTGGGAAAGGGTGGACAAAAAATGCGCTGGTGCCCCGAAATCGGGGCAGGAACGGAAAAATTGTCCACTGCTGGTCAAAAAAGGCCGTTTGTGCCCGCGAACCGGGGCACAAACCCCGATTTCTGGCCAAGGGTGGACAAAAAATGCGCTGGTGCCCCGGAATCGGGGCAGAAACGAAAAAATTGTCCACAGGTGGACAAAAAATGCGCTGGTGCCCCGAAATCGGGGCAGGAACGAAAAAATTGACCACAGCTGGTCAAAAAAGGCCGTTTGTGCCCGTGTAACCGTGCACAAACCCCGATTTCTGGCCACAATGAAGCTTCCGAATCAGCCCGACATAATTCCAAGCAGCTGTATGGAGAAGCAAGATCTGTTCAATGCACGGATATTCTGCCATGGAGCTATGTGCTGGTGACAGAATGACGCAGACCGTCAGAAGTCGGACGAAAAATAGAGCAATCATTCTTCCATGTCTGAGAGATGAAGATTGCGAAATCCACTTTGTCATCATTTTTGAGTAAGATCGGCGCTAATGCCTTACCGAATTTGCTTTTTGAATCACCAATGCTTACGCGCCGGACCTGAAAATGGTGAAAACGTCAGTTTCATGAGTGCAAGTGGATATGGAAAGCAAGCTGTCAGAGCTACCACCTGCGGAATCGAAAGACATGGCAGCTGCCAGTTGGGAGGGTCAGGAACAGCAGACGAACAAGTGCCAGGGACACGGGAAATGCCGGAGACGATCCCAAAACGCACAGAACGCACAGAATGAAGGACTATTATTAGGAAAAGATTTGTACGGCAAGCAGCAGCGCGAACAACGTTGGGAGGGCATGGCAATGAAGACACGTATGTTGATGGTGACAGGCAGAGGCAGGATAGAGATGGTGCCTCGGGAACTGCCTGAACTGGGAGACCACGGTGTGTTGCTAAAGGTGCTTAAGTCTCTGGTGAGCCCCGGCACGGAACGTGCCTATATTCTGGGTTTGGCCAATACCCCTGACAACTACCCAATAAAAAGCGGCTATTCCGCCGTTTCACAGGTGCTGGAGACGGGCCCGGCTGTGACCGCTTTCAGACCGGGAGACAGGGTGGCCGGCTTTCACTCGGCTCACCAGAACTATGATGTGCAGCCCGCTGACAGTCTGGTAAAGGTCCCTGATGCTGTGGATGATGAACAGGCTGCCTTTGGCGCAATAGGACTTATTGCTATGCAGGGAGTGCGTAAGGCCCGCCTGGAACTGGGTGAAAGCTGTGCCGTGATAGGTATGGGTCCCGTTGGCCAGGTGGCTCTGCAGATAGCCGCTGCCAGCGGAGCCTGGCCGCTTGTGGCAGTAGACAAAGCCGAGAACCGTCTGGAACTGGCCCGTCGTTGTGTGACCTGTACCACAATCTCCGACTGCGCTCAGGTGCCCGCTGCCAGCATGGATGTTGTAATAGATGCCACAGGCTACCCCGACGCTGTGCCGAGTGCGCTGGACATGGCTGCCCAGAATGGGCGGGTGGTGCTGCTGGGCAGCACCCGCGGAGACTGCTCGATAAATGTCTATCGCGACATCCACAGGAAAGGACTGTCGCTCATTGGTGCCCATGTTAATACTGTGCCCCGTCAGGATCGTGCCCCCGGACGCTGGATACGTCTGGATGACCTCAGCGTCTTTTATCAGCTGCTGGAGCGCAAAAAAATAGATCTCACCCCTCTTATTACCGACCGCTACGACAACGCAGATATCATAGAGGCATATGAGCGCAGGATACTTAGCTGGGATCCGACCGCTGTAGGAGTTATATTCAATTGGTAGTGTTTGGAATTCTATATCGACGTCCTGCAGCCGAAGCGCCACATGCCGGATTTGTCAGGCAGTAAGCCGGAGCGATCCTCAGAAGCGGGTAATCTCTAAGCTGCCCCGATGGATCGTGACTTTTTATCAGCTTTGTTGGGCTGCCTGCCGGCAACACAGGCCCAAAACATGTTTCTGACGCTGCTATAGCCATCTCTTTGCGAATGACTTGCAAATGAAAGGGCGATGTTGCAGACTGGCCCATATGAAAACACGAATTCCAAGGCAGGGACAGCCCTGCATTCATTGTCCCGAAAATCAGCAGTCTTCCGTTGACGGAAGCGAAGCACCGCTGGTGCTGGCGGTGGAGAATCTGAGCTTTGCCTATCCCGGGCAGAAGCCGGTTCTGGAAAAGGTCAGTTTCCATCTGCATCGTGGGGACTTTGCCGGGCTTATCGGAGCTAATGGCACCGGAAAGAGCACACTTGTGCGCCTGCTGCTCGGTCTGCTGGAACCGCTGGAGGGGACCATCCACTACTACCTTGGCTCCGGCCGCAGGAATACCACACGCCGCGGCGGGCGGCACGGCATCGGCTATGTGGCCCAGCGCCTGCCGGACTGGAATCCGAGCTTCCCGGCTACGGCAGCTGAGGTTGTGGCTGCGAACCTCTATGCCGAAAGCGGACCCTTCGGCCGCGTGGGCAGGGAGGGGCGCCACCGCGTTTCAGAGGCGCTGGAGCGCGTTGGACTCGGCGGACAGGAGAAGCGCCTGGCCGGCGAGCTCTCGGGCGGGCAGCTGCAGCGCCTGCACATTGCCCGCGCCCTGGTCGCGCGCCCCGAGCTGCTGATCCTTGACGAACCGACGAGCGGGATTGACCAGCCGACAAGCCGCAGCCTGGAGGAGCTCCTGGAGCGCCTGGCGCGCGACGAAGGACTCACCGTCCTCCTCGTCTCCCACGACGTTTCCATGATCACGGCGCGCACCGATCGTCTGCTCTGCCTCGGCCTGGATGGATTCTTCGAACACGATGCCGCGAATCCCCTGAGTGATGACGAAGTACGGCGCATCTTCGGCGCGGACCTGATGATTCACCGTGCCTTCCCGCACGGAGGAGGTCAGCATGCCTGAGATTCTCCAGTATGGCTTCATGGTCCGCGCACTCATAGCCGGCTCTCTTCTTGCTGTTGCGCTGGCGGCCATCGGCACCGTTGTTGTCTATCGCCGCCTCTCCATGATCGGAGACACTCTGGCCCACACTTCGCTGGCCGGCGTCGCCATCGGACTTGTCGCGGGCTTCCAGCCCCTGCTGGGTGCCCTGCTCACGGCCGTTGTTGCGGCCTTCGCCATAGAAATTATCCGCTCTCTGGTGCCGCGCTATGCCGAGATTGCTCTGGCAGTGGTCATGTCGCTTGGTGTTGGCATCGCCGGCCTGCTCTCCGGCTTCAGCGGTGCCGCCAACTTCGAGAGCTACCTTTTCGGTTCGATCATCGCGATTCAGCCGGCTGAGCTGCGCCTCGTTGCAGCTGTTACCGCCACGGTTCTCCTTGTCTCCTTCGCTCTCTACCGCGAGCTCTTCTTTGTTGGCTACGACGCCGAACAGGCGGGGCTCAGTGGCGTGCCCGTCCGCGCTGTCCAGATCGGCTTCACTCTGCTCACTGCACTGGCGGTGGCGATCGCCGCCCGCCTGGCCGGCAGTCTTGTCGTTTCTTCATTGATGGTGCTGCCGGTTGTCTCGGCCATGCTTGTCGCCCGCAGCTACCGCCAGAACAGCCTGCTGGCCATGCTTTATGGCCTTGTCTACATGCTGGTGGGGCTGGTAGCATCTTTTTATCTTGACACGAAGCCGGGTGCGACGGTTGTGCTCGTAGGTGTGGCAGGACTCTGGCTCACGGCCCTTGGACGTGGCCTGGTCCGCCAGATCCGGCGCCGTCGGTTAAGAAGGGAGGAAAGGCGATGACGAAGTCCAGACAGGCAGAAGCGCCGGAAAACGATGAAGCCCGTGCCGCCCTCAAGCGCCACCGCATCCGCTACACCGCTCAGCGCGCCGCCGTCTATCGCGTCCTTGATGAAGAGGGCCGTGCACTGACAGCTCAGGAAGTCCATGCCCGACTTGAGGCAGGGCATGAAAGTGCAAACTGCTGGCTCTCCACCGTCTACCGGACGCTGGAATGCTTTGTTGCCGCGGGACTTGCTGCCTCCGAGCCGCTGCCCGGTCTGGAGGCTTCAAGCTACCGCCTGCTCCACCGTGCCCACCGCCACTTTGCCGTCTGCCTGGGCTGCCGCCGCCTCATCGCCCTGACGGTCTGTCCACTGGAACTGCCCCAGGCTGAACTCGATGCCATCGGCTTCAAACTTGAAGACCACAAGGTCGAGCTCTACGGCCTCTGTGCCGACTGTCAGGCCGGCGGGACTTCCCCGGTCAGTACCTGAGATAAGTCGGAAATCCTGTGCCTGCAGGCTTTTAGCGAGCGATCCATTGTCGTCGCGTAATAGGTACTGCTGAGGTGAAGAAACACCGCCATCCATCAGGAACACAGGCTTTGCTTGAAGTGGGGCTGTATCGCAGGCTCAGCTGGGCGCCTGTATCGTGTGATGCATACAAGTTTGGTGTGCAAAAAAATCGACTTCTATACGAAGAATGACACACAAATTGAAAAACTGCGAAAGCTTGAAAAACTGCACACCGCCGCTCGCCATCTGTGCAAAATTTCAAGCTTTCGCAAGGATGACTGCATTAATATTCGTATCTATGTGTATTACGATGAATTTATGCAAAGGTAAGGATAATTCTGCGAAGAGAGAGCTGAAAAACTGCGAAAGCTTGAAAAACTGCACACTGCCGCTCGCCATCTGTGCAAAATTTCAAGCTTTCGCAAGGACGACTGCATAAAACTGCGAAGCCTCGAAAAAACTGAATCAGAAACGGGTTAGTAAACGGATTAGACAGCACTAACACTCAGCGCCGACGATTCGTGCACTCAGCGCCGACGATTCGTGCAGTTTTGTGCCTCGAGCGAAGCGAGAGGCATGGGGTATAAAAGTGAATAAAAAGCGGGTTACAAATTGATTAGGCGTCGCTAACATTCAGCGCCGACGGTTGATGCCATTTTGTACTCTGAGCGAAGTGAGAGGTATAGGTTATAAAAGTCGGTATTGCCCCGGGAATCGGGCAATATCGAAGTTTTTGACCAAATGGTGGACAAAAATCACGGTATTGCCCTGAAATCCGGCAATATCGAAGTTTTTGACCAGAGAGTGGACAAAAATCGCGGTATTGCCCCCAGAATCGGGCAATATCGAAGTTTTTGACCAGGGGGTGGACAAAAATCGCGGTATTGCCCCCAGAATCGGGCAATATCGAAGTTTTTGACCAAGGGGTGGACAAAAATCACGGTATTGCCCCACAACCTGGGTGGGAGCAGAAAAACTTCACCAAGGGTGGACTAAAACAAAAATCAAAAACGAGTCAGATACCGCTAACACTCAGCACAACGATTCATGCCGTTTTGTGCCTCGAGCGAAGCGAAAGGCATGGGGTACAAAAGTGACACAACTCCAAAAGTTGGCACACCAAGCAGATTGGAAGTACTGAAATCTCACAGCTATTCCCTCTGAACAGCATCATATTTTATCTTTTCTTGAAGCTTAGTGAACCAGACGGCGTGTGGCAACGACTAAGATAGAGAAGAAACCGGTGTTGACCGGGATGTTGGTGTTGACTACAGGTTGAGGAGGGAGAAAGCGTGACAGGCGGTGACATGGGGGCGGTGCTGGCGCTGGTGCGCCGGGCGGCAACGGTCGATCCGGAGAATCCGGGGACGGCCGAGGCGGCCTTTGATGCCCTGATGACGCCTGAAATCCCGCCGCTTTACCGCTTCATCCGCGCCCGCGTGAGCAGCGATCAGGTGGCGGAGGATCTGCTGCAGGAGACCCTGCTTGGCGCCTGGCGCCAGCTCGGGAGTTTTGACGGACGCAGCCGTTTTGCTACCTGGCTGCTCGCCATTGCAAAGTACCGCGTCATCGACTGGCAGCGGCGCGAGGCGAGGCAGCGGCCGCAGCAGGCGGGTTCGCTCGACGATGATGAGACGGGGCTGGCGGCGACGCTGGCGGCGCCAGATACGGGAGGCGATCCTGCAACGCGGCTTGAAACAAGCCTGGATCTGGGGCGAAAGCTGAAGGAACTGGGGCCTGATGACCGGCTGCTGCTGCGGCTGGTCTTTGACTTCGGGTTTGATTATCAGGAGGCGGGAAGGGTGCTTGACATTCCCGTGGGGACT
Organism: Bacillota bacterium; assembly: GCA_030055235.1. GTDB lineage: Bacteria > Bacillota > Clostridia > Saccharofermentanales > Fastidiosipilaceae > JAEZYR01. Next base: position 8,067 of record JASGUW010000026.1, on the reverse strand, counting down.
GTGAAAAGCCGCATGTACCGGCTGCGGCGGCAGCTGCGGGCGGGGCTTTCGGATGATGAGAGTAATGAAAGGAGAGCCGGCAGATGAGAGATGATGAGCTGCTGCTCGCCTGTGTGCAGAGGAAGCTTGATGCGGCCGGCTGGCTGGAGCTGGCGGCGCGGCTGACAGCGCGGCCTGAGCTGGCGGAGGAGCTGGCGGAGCTCGAGGCGCTGGCGGTGGGCTGGCAGGAGGAGACGGCCGCGGCCGAGGCGGCGGTGGCGGTGCCGGGTAATTTGACGCGGCGCATGCTCGCGCGGACACATGTGGTCATGCGGGAGGAGACGGTGGCTTCGGGCGCTGCGTCTCCAGTCGGCGTGGGAGCGGGATGGGCTGAGTTGAGGCGGTCGCTGGCTCCGGTTTTGCATGCATTTGAACTTATGCAGGGAGCATGGAAGATGGCGCTGGCGCCACTTGCGGCAGCGGGTGAACCTGCCGCGGCTCTGGAGCGACTAAGTGAGCAGAAGGGTGGGTTCTGAGGCCCGCCGGGATATGGAGGATAAAGGAATGAGCAAATCTGAGATTCCGGTTCAGGAAATTGGCGAACTGATGGACACCGTGAGCGAGAAGATCCCGAAGATGCTGCGCAGTGTGATGTCGAGTTTTTATTCGGCGGAGAGTGGCCGTGAGGTGGGCAAGTCCATCGGCGGGCTCTATCAGGAGCTGGTTGCGGCCGGCATCCCCGAGGCGGAGGCGCTGGCCATGGCGAAGGACTACCTGAGTTCCATTTCCAGCATGTTCAACAGCGCCGTCAAGTCCGGTGTCCAGCAGAGTGGGACACATGGCGGCAGGGGGAAGTCGTCTGTGGCGGATGAGCAGGCAGATGCAGGCGAGGACTAGGGTTCTGGCGGTGCCTGCGGGCGGGACGCTGCGGGGTATGCGGGTGCTGCGGCTGCTGCGGGGCATCATGATCTGGGCGCGGCTCGTGCTGCGCCTGATTGTGGGGCTGGTGCTGCTGCCGCTGCTGGTTCTGGGGCTCGTGTTCTGGCGGGTGCGCTGGCGTTTGATTTTCCGCCGGGAGCTGCGGCGCTGTGGGGTGCCGGCGGCTGCGGCGCGTGAGCTGGTCGCTGCCGCAGAGATGCCGCGTGAGTTCTGGCACGGTTGGCGGAAACGTTGATACCACGCGGATGTAAATGTGGATGCTTTGGATGCAGAAGGCGCTTCCCGGAAAGCGGGGAGCGCCTTTGTGTTGTCTGTATTCCGAGTCCGTCGAGCGGATGCCACCGTAGGGTGCTGGCTTGCGTCCTTTTGAGGCCTGTTAGGATCAGAGTGAGCGGTGCTTTGGGACTTGGAAAGAGTATGCAGTGCACAGAAAATCGATTTGCGCACCATTTTTTGTGTACACATCGAAATTATATGCACGGACTAAAGGTTTTCCGCTCAAAACTTCGACTTGTGTGCAGTTTTTTGTGTACAAGTCGATTTCTTGCTCAAACGACTTGTATGCATCGTTACTGTTCAGGGGGCAGCTCGAGAAATGCCTCTATCTATGCCAAAGCAATGTCTTTCTACTGTGACGCATGTCAAGAGCAAATCGTTCGATACCCGGTTTAAACGCTTCTGAACGAAAAGCTGAATATAAAGCCTCGTTAGAAAACGGGTTATATACGTTATACGCTCAGCACCAACGATCTTTACCGTTTTGTGTCTTGAGCGAAGCGAAAGGCATGGGCTATAAAACTGCGAAAGCTTGAAAAACTGCACACCGCCGCTCACCATTTGTGCAAAATTTCAACCTTTCGCAAGGTCAATCGCATTAATATTCGTATCTATGCGTATTACGATGATATTATGCAAAAACAAGGATAATTATGCACAAAGAGAGCTCAAAAACTGCGAAAGGTTGAAAAATTGCACACCGCCGTTTGACATCTCGAGCAAAAGTTCAACCTTTCGCAAGGATGACTGTATAAAACTGCAAAAGCTTGAAAAACTGAATCAAAAACGGGTTAGAAAACGGGTTAGATACCGCTAATACTCAACGCAACGAATCATGCCGTTTTGTGCCTTGAGCGAAGCGAGAGGCATGGGCTATAGAAATGAACACTCGTACTTTCGGAAGCCTCTGCCGCGCATATCATCACGATCCTCTGCACCAGGAACATCATGATTGCAGGAACTTTCGAGTAATCGTTTACTTCCGATCTATACGAGGTAAATAGAAAAGAAAAAAGCAGCGGGCGGCCTAAGCATGCGGGAGAATGTCTAGATTGGAAGTTCCGAAATCATAAAGCCCCTTTTGAGCGCAGCACCCCGTATGGCAGATGTCAGCTGGCATTGCTTAAGAGAGGTCAAGGAGTTGTGAAAAGAAGAGGATCGACACAACTCCAAAAGTTGGCAAATCTGTCTTCGTTTTTGTCAAAAAGCCGAGTTGTGTCAGCAAAAGGTGACACAACTCCAAAAGTTGGCAAATCTGTCCTCGCTTTTGTCAAAAAAGCGAGTTGTGTCAGCAAAAAGTGACACAACTCCAAAAGTTGGCAAATCGAGTAGATTAGAGGTGTTAGAATCTCACAGCTATCCCCTCTGAACAACTATACATTTCAAGTCATGCCTCAAATATGGTTGCGGGTGGCTGCCGTTTTTATTCGCTATTCGCACTCTCCGGCGGCTGCGGGTTCCTGGTCGGCAGATGTGTCAGGTTTGAGCTCCGCCGTCTCGTCGAGTTCGATTTCGGCTTCGACGACTTCGCGGTTGGTCACCACGATCTCGCCTTCATCGACGTCGACATAGGCGATCTGGCCGGTCACAACGATGCCGTCGAGCATGGCTTCTGAGACGCGGTCTTCGACCGAAGTCTGGATCTCGCGGCGCAGTGGGCGGGCGCCATAGACCGGGTCATAGCCACGCTGGACCAGGAGTTTGCGGGCATCTTCGCTGACTTCGAGTCCGATGCCGATCACGGCGAGGCGCCGCTCCAGATCGCGGAGCATGATGTCGGCGATGCGCAGCATCGACTGGTGGTCGAGCATGTGGAAGAAGATGATGCCGTCCACGCGGTTGATGAACTCGGGATTGAAGGTCTTTTTGAGCTCATCCATGACGAGGGCCTTGGCTTCCTGATAGTTCTTTCCGCCATAGAGTTCGCCGTTTTCAGTGCTGCTTGAGGTGGCCAGGCCGAAGCCGATGCGGCGGCCGGCGGAGGTTGTCAGCAGGCGCGCCCCGATGTTCGAGGTCATGATGATGATGGTGTTTTTGAAGTCGACCGTCCTCCCCTGGCCGTCGGTCATGCGCCCGTCCTCCAGGATCTGCAGCAGGGCGTTGAAGACATCCGGGTGCGCCTTTTCGATCTCGTCGAAGAGGATCACCGAATAGGGACGGCGGCGCACGCGCTCGGTCAGCTGGCCGCCTTCGTCGTAGCCGACATAGCCCGGCGGCGAGCCAATGAGTTTGGAGACGTCAAACTTCTCCATGTACTCTGACATGTCGACGCGGATCAGGGCCTGCTCGTCGCCGAACATGACTTCTGCGAGGGCGCGGGCGAGCTCGGTCTTCCCAACACCGGTGGTGCCGAGGAAGATGTAGGAGCCGGTCGGGCGTTTGGGATCCTTCAGCCCCAGGCGGGTGCGGCGGATGGCCTTGGCCACGGCTGTGACGGCTTCGTCCTGGCCGATGACGCGCTTTTTGAGCTCGTCTTCCAGACTGCGCAGTTTTTCTGTCTCATCCTCCGTCACCTTCTGCACCGGGATGCCGGTCCACTGGGCTACGATCTCGGCGATGTCGTCGGCGTCGAGGACGTTTTCCTCAGAGTCCTGACGGCGCTTGAGCGAGGCCTCCAGCTCGGCGAGTTCCTCCTCCAGCTCCTGTTCCTGGCGGCGCAGCTCGGCGGCGCGCTCGAAGTCCTCGCGGTCGGCGGCCTCCTTTTTCTCGGTGGCCACGGCGTCGAGCTTCGCATGCAAATCTCTTGTCTCTGGAGTGATGGCGCTGGCCTGGATGCGCAGGCGTGAGGCGCCCTCGTCGATGAGGTCGATGGCCTTGTCGGGGAGATAGCGGTCGGTGATGAAGCGGATGCCGAGGCGGGTGGCGGCCTCTATGGCTGCGTCGGTGATGCGGACGCGGTGGTGGGCTTCGAACTTGTCGCGGATGCCCTTCAGGATCTGGATCGTCTCCTGTTCGTTGGGCTCGCCGATCATGACGGTCTGGAAGCGCCGTTCGAGGGCCGCGTCCTTCTCCACGTGCTTGTGGTATTCGTCGATCGTCGTTGCCCCGATGATCTGCAGCTCGCCGCGGGTCAGGAGGGGCTTCAGGATATTGGCGGCGTCCAGCGCTCCTTCGGCGGCGCCGGCACCGATGATGGTGTGCAGCTCGTCGATGAAGAACATGACGTTGCGCAGCGTGATGCCTTCGTTAATGACGTTTTTCAGGCGCTCTTCGAATTCGCCGCGGTACTTGGCGCCGGCCAGCATGCCGGAGAGATCGAGGGCGACGAGGCGTTTGCCGCGCAGGAAGTCGGGGGCGTCTTCGGCGACGATGCGCTCGGCCAGGCCGTAGGCGATCGCGGTTTTGCCGACGCCGGGTTCGCCGATGAGGACGGGGTTGTTTTTCGTGCGGCGGGCCAGGATCTGGACGACGCGGGAGATTTCCGTGTCGCGGCCGATGATCGGGTCGAAGCCGTGATTGCGCGCCATTTGGGTCAGGTCGATGCTGTATTTGTCGAGGTTGGGGCTCGGCGACTTGCCGCCGCGCTCGCCGCTGTCGCTGCCGGAGCCGTAGCTTTTGTCGAGTTCGCGGTTGATGCGCTCGAGTTCGGCGGCTTCGTCGTCGGTGGGCTCTTCGCCGCGATCGGCGCCGGAGCGGCGGGCCAGGTAGGCGAAGACCGTGCGGGGGTCGATGCCGAGCTTGGCAATGAGGCGAATGGCTACGGAGTCGCCTTCCTGGATGATGCCGAGGAGGAGGTGTTCGGGCTCGACGACCTGCAGGCCGAGGCGGCGGGCGTTGTGGGCGGCGAGTTCGAAGACGCGCTTGGTGCGCGGCGTGACCAGCTTCAGGATCTGCTGGACGCCGATGCCTTCGTCGAACTGTGGCTCCTGGGGCTCGTTTTCGTGGACGCGGGCGAGTTCGCGGGTGTAGTTTTCGCGGGTCAGGCCCTGTTCGTGGAGGCTTTCGTAGGCCGGGCCTTCGCCTTCATAGACGATACCGGCAAGGAGGTGCTCGGTGCCGATGTAGTCGAGCTGGTAGCTGCGTGCGCTCACGTAGGCGCGGACCAGTGCCTGGGCGGTGCGGGGGGAGAATCGTAGGATCATGAGGGTGGGTGACTCCTTTGGGTGTAGTGTTCGGGCGGCCGGCGGGGGCGACGGGGCGGTCGCGGCGGGCGCGGTCGCGGGAGCTAGGACGCCGGGGTGGCTCGGTCGGCTGCGGCGATGGCTTCGCGTAAAACATCAGCGCGGTGACAGTCGCGTTCCGGGGCATCGAGCGGTCGGCCGGCAGACTTTTGCAAAGTGCCGGGCTCTATCTGAATCATCAGGCTGTTGATCTGGGCAGCGCTGAAGCCGGGTGCGAGGCCGAGTTCGACGCCGAGGCGCAGGTCCGAGAGCAGGTCGAGGGCTTCTTCGCTCGTGATCAGGCGGGCGTGGCCGAGGATCCCGATGGCGCGCTGTACCCGGTCGGCGGTGCGGATGTCGTCAGAGCCGAAGGCCTGTTCGCGGGCGCGGCGCTCGAGCTGCAGTGTCTGTTCGACGATCTGGCCGAGGTCACTGAGCAGGTCGCGCTCGCTGATGCCGAGCGTCAGCTGGTTTGAGATCTGGACCAGGCAGCCCTGCGTGCGGCTGTGTTCGCCGTGGTAGCCGCGGACGGTGAAACCGAGCTTGGAGAGGTTGCGCGTGAGGGCCTCGATCTGGCCGAGGCGGGTCAGAGCGGGCAGGTGCATCATCACCGAGGCCCGCAGCCCTGTGCCGACATTGGTCGGGCAGGCGGTCAGGAAGCCGTAGCGCTCGTTCCAGGCGATCGGCAGGCGGGACTCGATGGTCCGGGCGACGGTGTCGGCGGCTTCCCAGGCGGGGACGAGGTCGAGGCCGGCGCGCATGGACTGGATGCGGATGTGATCCTCCTCTCCCAGCATGATCGCGATGGATTCGTCGCGGCCGAGCAGGAGGCCAACGGGGTTGGGCTGTTCGAGCAGCTCGGGCGAGATCAGGCGGCGTTCGACGAGCGAGAGCTGTTCCTGGGGGCTGAGGTCTTCGAGGTGGATGTCGAGGTAGTCGTCACCGGAGGTGCGGCAGGCGCCGCGGATACGTTCGAGGAGTTCGGTGCCCTGCTCCGGGGTCAGGCGGGCGCCGAAGGGGTAGTCTTTGAGATTGCGGGCCAGGCGGATGCGGGAGGAGACGATGAGGTCGCCTTCGGGGCCGGCTTCGAGGTACCAGCTCATGGTGCGGCCTCCTTTCCGTCTGGGGCGTCTGGGCCGGCTGGGGCGTCTGGGCCGTCTGCCTGCAGGGCGAGGCAGCGCTGGATGGCGTCGCGGCAGCGGGCCGCGCGCTCGTAGTCTTCGACGGCGACGGCGTCTTTCTGGGCGCTGCGGAGAGCGCGGATCCAGGCATCCTGCTGTTCGGGCGCGAGGCTGTGGAAGCGGGCGGGATCGAGGTCCAGGGTTTCGGCGGTGTCGGGGAGCGCGGCTGGCGCGGCTGGCGGGGTCGGCAGGATACTGGCTTCCCAGCCTTCGAGTGGGCGGCCCACGTAGCGGGTGCCGCGCTGGATGCGGCCAAGTATCGGGTCAAGCCGGGACTGGAAAGCCGCATAGCATTCCGAGCAGCCGAACTTTCCGCTGCGCAGGAATTCTGCATAGTCGAGACCACAGGCCGGGCAGGCAAGGCCCGCCCCGCCTGCCGCTTCGCCCTGCATCTGCGGGCTGGTGGCGAGGGATTTCCAGAGGCCGAGCGGGGCATTCGCTGCAAGCTGCTGCCAGATGGCCTTGAAGGGCGCGATCGTTAATTTGCTCGCACATTCAGCGCAGAGATGCATTTCGCTGCGCTTGCCATTCTCGATCTGGGTGATAAAGACGCTGGCCTCATTTCGTTGGCAGCGTTCACAGTTCATGGATGTGGCGCCTCCCGTTTTCCTTTTATTCTGCCTCGTCGTCATCAGCAGCCGGTGCGCGCAGGACCGCACGCAGCAGCATGTTCTTGAGGATGTCCATGCGGACTGTGTCGCGCTCCATGGGCGGAATACGGCCCAGCGCCTGATCTGAAAGGCCGGCCTGCATGACGCGCGCCATGCGTTCGGGCAGGACCTCGTAATCGACAAAGTTGCGCAGATAGACGCCAGCCTGATGTTGTGTCAGGCGGTCGCCGATCGCGTTGAGGACGTGCATGACATAGTCGGCGCGTGAGTTGCCGTGCTGGATGCGCTGGACGCGTATCCAGCCGCCGCCACCGCGCCGGCTTTCAACGATGTAGCCCTGGCCATTAGTGAAGCGGGTCGACAGCACGTAGGTGATCTGCGAGGGCACGCAGTTGACCTGCTCGGCGAGTTCGCCGCGCGTAATCTCAATGCGGCCATCATTCTCGTCAATCATGGTCTTGATAAGGTTTTCTATTACATCACTCAAGCGTGCCATCGCTTTTCCTCCTACTATTTGGATTCCGCTGCCTTGAAGTCTGCCGTACAGAAGTGGCACAGAAGCGGCGCGCATCATCAAAGAGAATGGCGAGCTTCCGACTTTGACTATCTTTGTCTATTATAGGGATTTGCGAGTGGATGTCAATCAATGGGCTTGGCGGGGCACGGGCGGCGGGGTCCGGGTGGTCAAAATAGCGTGTAATCCAAAATACCGTTTGGATACCAGGCTACTTTGACCACGAAGAGCCTGTTTCTGGTCAAAATAGCGTCTAATCCAAAATACCGTTTGGATACCAGGCTACTTTGACCACGGAAGGCCTGTTTCTGGCCAAAATAGCGTCTAATCCAAAAAATCATTTGGATACCAGGCTACTTTGACCACGAAGAGCCTGTTTCTGGTCAAAATAGCGTCCAATCCAAAAAATCATTTGGATACCAGGCTACTTTGACCACAGAAGGCCTGTTTCTGGTCAAAATAGCGTC
>JASGUW010000025.1 GCA_030055235.1 Bacillota bacterium | reverse complement strand
CGAGAAGTTCTCGGCGCTCACCGTGCCGTACCGCCCGTCGGGCGCCAAAAACCTGAACTCGTTCATTCTCCGATTCCCTTCCTAAGGTGGTACCGAGACTAGCACTTCGGGAGGCTTGGGGTCAAGGCTGGTCGTCGGCGTTGAAACCGGGGAGTCCGCCGGTTGCCGGAGAAACGGGAAGCGCGCCGGAAGCAGAATACCCGCTCGACAGGCCATACTTCTGCATAAGCCTGGTCAAGGGGTCGTCCCCGCTGGCTCCATATCCGCCCCCTCCGGTCACGCGTCCTTCCATCAGCGCGTGACGTTTCAGGCGGTTCCACACATACGTTGGCAACAGCGCGCGGACGTTGAGCATGTTCTGCTCGATCGTCGCCGGCACCTGGCCGTCCGGAAAATACTTCCCGGCGACGCTGACGTAGTTGTCCAGCTTCATGGCGAGCTCGTCGACCGCCTTCCCGCTGACCTTCCCGTCGTAGCCCTTGATGAGCTTGATCGTGTCGCCGACTTCGCGCTCGGCAATGGACAGTTCCCGGAACTGACTGGTCCCGGTAGCCAATCCGTATCCACCTCTAACGGCGGCTTGAGGAAGGATGGAGCGGGCTGCGAGCTCTCCGACACCGCCGGCTGCGCGCTTCACTCCTCCCCAGGCAAGACCTAGATTCACGCCGCCTTTTGTGGCCTCTCTTCCCATCGCAGCCGCCACGTTCCGATTTAAGGCCCCGGCTGTGGCTTGCCTAGTCCCGCTACGCACAGCCTGAAGTGCGCCTTTAGTGCCGAGCCGCATACCAGTCGCAGACGCTCCGCGCAAGCCTACCGCTCCCGCGCGCCCTGCCAGTCCGGCCAAACGTGCTCCGCGCCCGGCAGTCACCAACCCGCGCCCAATCCACCCGACCGCAGGGATGAACGTGGCGGCTGTGAGCCCGAGGTTTACCCAATCTCCGACCCCAAGCTCGCCTGCGCGCCCCTGGAAAATCTTCTTCGCGTCGTTGTAGGCGCTCGGGATGCCGGTCAGCGTGTCGAACCAATCCATCGCCGTGCGGCTGGAAGTGCCCGACGCATTTTGGATCTGGCCGCGCATGACCTTCCGGGCGTGCTCCCACTCCGTGGCTCCGCCGAGAGCCGACTTCGCCGCCGCGTTCCCACCGGACAGAATGTTGAGCCGCTCCTCTTCCCACTGCTCGAACAGCGCGTCGCGGTCGTCGTCCGGCAGGGACAGGAACCGGCCGCGGCTCGCTGCCTGCAGCTCCCCGATCATCGCCAGCCTGGCCTGGTCGTGGGCTGCCAGCCGGAAAAGCTGGTCCTTGCTCGTAATCGGATTCAACGCGCCGGAGGCGTGCAGGGTCTGGAACTTCGCCTGCGCCACGGGATCGGACACCAGCTTGGTGGCCAGCTCCCGGACGCCGTCGCTGGCGCCCGGCTGCCCTGCGGCCGCAACAACCTGCGCGAGCGCCCGCTGCTCGGACCCAAGGTCGTTCGGATGGGTATCCGGAAACAAATCCACGGCGGCCTGGGCCACAAGGTCCTCGTTCGGCTTCAGCTCTGACGCCTCGTTCACAAAATACCCTATGACCTGCACGGTATCGGCATTCATCCGCCCGGCCGGCGACGAGAGATTCGTCTTCCTGAGCAAATCAATCGCCTCTCCCTCGTTGAACGTCTCCCCGGCGATGAACTGGTCGCTGATCTTCGGCACAGTAGGGCGCTGGTTTTTCGCCTGGATCTGGCCGTTGATGTTGTGTATGATCTCCATGCCTTCCGGACCGAGCGCGACAAGGCCGTCCCCATACTCTTTTACTATGTCTGCAAGCAGATTGATGTGCTTGTCATAGTTCAGCGGGTCTGTGGCCGCCGCTACGGACGCCCGCATGAAGGCCGCCTTGCCCTCCTGCCCGCGCATGGTCAGCTCGATCTGCTTCAACTGCATTCCCTGCATCCGGGTCTGGAGGTCGACCTGCTGGGACTTCAGTGCGTTTTCAAACGCCTGCTGGCGGTCCTTGGATTCGAGCTCGACCATCTTCAAATGGGTGTTTAGGCTTGCCGTAAGCCTGGCGAAGGCGTTATGCTCGCGCTGCTGGGACATGGCGCGCTCGCCCTGGGCGTACTGTAGCTGGAACTGGCGGTCCTGCTGCTGGTTTTGCCTGGACGCCTCGCCCTGCTGCATGATAAACTGCATCATGTTCTGGTTCCGGGACTGCCGCTGCTCCTCGAGGAAATCGTTGCGCTGGCGGTACTGCCCAGCCATGTTCGACGCGGCGAAAAGAACCGGGGACGCCCCGGTGGAAATCAAGCTGTTGAATGGATCGCTCATGGTAGTCTCCTACGTCTTCGGATTGCTGCGGGACAAAAGCCCCTCGAGCTGTCTCTGCAGGGTTTCATACGTCGTCACGCCGCCGCCGAAGTCCGTCTCCTGCCCAGCCGCCTGGACCTGCAACTGCAAGAACCCGAGGGTAGACTGGCTGATCAGCTCGACCAGGCGCATGTTCTGCTCGGCGTTGAACGCCTCCTGCTTGAGCATCAGCTCCTTGTGGGCGAGCTGGGTCCGGTACATCTGGTCCTGGAGGTTGGCCCCGAACTGCCGGGACGC
>JASGUW010000024.1 GCA_030055235.1 Bacillota bacterium | reverse complement strand
ATGGTGGCGGCGAGCAAAAAATAGCGAAATATCACTATGAATCCGCGTTAAAAGAAGAACGCCTGAAATGACTGGTGCTGCAGCGTTTCAGGCGTTTTTGCTTGTTCTTTGCTGACAAAGTCGAGATGTTAACAAAACATGAGGGGATTCGCAAGTGTCGGATCCTGCCGGAAGTGTGCGTCAGGAATGTTGGGTTTGTTGGAAGCTTGGCAGGAGATGGCGCGCAGAGCAGGTAAAGTATCAGGGTTTTCCTGGCTCATGCCGGGTGGTCAAAATCGCGTGATGATCTATAAGCGATTTGTATTTCTTTTCATCTTGACCACGAAGACCCGGTTTCTGGTCAAGATCGAGAGTTTCACAAAAAAGATTTTGTATTTCTCCTCATCTTGACCACGAAAGCTCTGTTTCTGGTCAAGATCGAGAGTTTTACAAAAAAGATTTTGTATTTCTCCTTATCTTGACCACGGAGGGGCTGTTTCTTGTTTTAACATCATGAAATGGCAAATGCGATTGCTATTTCAGCCCCCTCGACCTGCAAAGCCTAGCGCGGATTGGGGTAGCAGTGCCAGGATCAGCTTGATCCTGCTTGCTCTGGGCTGCAGGATCCGGGACAAGTCTTTTTCCGTCTCTGGCAAACAAGGCCAATATTTTGAGCTGCCTTCGCTCTCCGCCCCTGTTGAATCCATTTTTTTCATTCCGGTGCGCATCTTGGAGGCATCAACTATAACTGCAAGCACAAAAAGTCATCTCCAGGCAGTCCAAGCGCAGTTTCGCTAATTACACTACGACATGTCAAAGTCTGAAGGAATGCCCGGAAATGGCTTTTCGTCAAGATAAATAGGGCTTACACCCATCGAGCAGAATTCTGCGCTCGTTAGTCCTCCACTTTGCGCGCAGGATAAATGCGGTTCAGCAGCGTGACCACGAGATAGAAGACCGCCAGAACGACGAAGACGGAGCCAAAGCCGACACCCATGATGATGAGAGCGTCCCCGATAATGGAATCCGTCAGCAGCGAGCCGGTCTCACGCAGCGGTGTCAGCTGTTCGGCCAGCAGGATGGGAAGCAGGTAACTGATCAAGGCAAACATCTGATTTCCTCCGACAGAGATAAGCGGCTCAGGCGAGCAGGGCAAGAATCACCGCACCGGCGATGATGGAGCCAATCTGCCCCGATACATTGGCGCCGATGGCAGGCATCAGGATAAAGTTCGTGGGATCCTCCTGCTGTGCAATCCGCTGGGCGATGCGCGAGGACATCGGGAAAGCCGAGATACCACAGGCACCAATAATGGGATTGATCTTCTTCTTCAGGAAGAGATTGATCACCTTTGCGAAGACCACGCCGCCGGCCGTATCAAAGATGAAGGCGATGAGGCCAATGCCCATGATCATCAGTGTCTCCAGTCGGATAAACTTGTCGGCCATCATGGTCGAGCCGATGGTGAGGCCAAGCAGGAGAGTGACGAGGTTCGAGAGCTCGTTCTGCGCCGCCTGTGACAGGCGCTCGAGCACGCCGCATTCGCGTACCAGATTACCGAACATCAAACCGCCGATCAGCGGAACTGAGAGCGGGGCGACAAAGCCGGAAACGATCGTCACGATAATCGGGAAGAGAATTTTTACCGTCTTCGAAGTTTCAAGGGTAAAGTCCTGATCCATGTGGATGCGCCGTTCGGCCTTCGTCGTCAGCAGCTTGATGACCGGCGGCTGGATCAGGGGGACGAGCGCCATGTAGGAGTAGGCAGCGACGGTGATGGCGCCGATGTAGGCGGGAGCGTAGAGCTTGCCCACATAGATTGAGGTCGGTCCGTCCGCGGCGCCGATGATGCCGATGGCGGCCGCTTCGCGGATATTGAAGAAGCCGGTGGCCGAGGCCATCAGCATGGCGGCGAAGATGCCGAACTGGGCTGCGGCACCAAAGAAGAGCATGACCGGCTGCCGCAGGAGGGGCGTGAAGTCGATCATCGCACCGACGCCGACAAAGACCAGGATCGGGAAGAGTTCATTCGCTATACCAATGTTGTAGAGCGTGGTCAGAAAGCCCTCCGGGCCGACGGCCGCCGAAAGCGGAATGTTCGCCATAATGGCGCCAAAGCCGATGGGAAGAAGCAGCATGGGCTCATATTCTTTTTTTATGGCCAGATAAATGAGCACCAGGCCAATCACGATCATGACTCCCTGTTGCCAGGTAAAGTTCGTGAAGCCACCGCTGAGCTGTTGCAGAATCTCCGTCATTTCTCTCAGGACCCCCCTAGAAGTATGGATCGTGCGCAACATCTTCGCCCCTGTCGCCGGACAACTCGAAAACATCATAGTCCGTGAGGAGCAATTGGCGAAATTATAGCACAGCACCCGGACAAACAGAGCATTCAGGACATGGTATAATCCATTTCCGACAACGAGGTGTAGCGCAGTTGGCTAGCGCGCCTGCTTTGGGAGCAGGATGTCGGGGGTTCGAGTCCCTTCACCTCGACCAGCCGGTGAAAGAGGAGGCATATATGCCTCCTCTTCCTTAACTCGGAGTTTTGAACCATGTCCACTACCAATACAGCTGCTATTCCCTGGAATCCCGCCCGTCCGCGTCTCGCCCTGATCGGCTTCATGGCAACCGGCAAGTCCTCCGTAGGCCAGAATCTCGCGGCCTCTCTTGGCATCCCCTTTCGCGACCTGGATCGGGAAATTGTTGCCGCAGCCGGTATGAGCATCCCGGAGATCTTTCGCAGCCAGGGGGAAGCAGCCTTTCGCAGTATTGAGACCGAGCTGCTCCGGCGCTTCGCCACCGGCTCCGACACCCTGCTGCTGGCCACCGGCGGCGGTGTGCCGCTGCGGGCTGAGAACCGCAAACTGCTGCGCGCGGGCTTCGTTGTCATTGAACTCACAGCTGAACCCGGAACCGTCCAGCGCCGCGCCGGCGATGCCAGGGACCGTCCGCTCCTTGAAGGGCGCAACAGCTCGGAAGTCATTCGGCACCTGATGGCGGAACGTCGCCCTGCCTATGAAGAGGCTCGACACTTCTCTTTTGCGGTCGATGGTCTGCGTATCGACGAAATATGCATCGGCCTGCGCTCCTGGCTCGTCACGCTGCCGTCCGCCTCTTCTCTTGTCAAGCCCGGGAGCGGCGACTAAGATTACATATATAAGAAGGAAATTGAGCGACCCTGTTAAGCTGGTCGCGGAGGTACAGCATGCTCAGCAAGCAATTTATCCGCCTCGCCCGTGAACAGAACTGGCGGGTTGACGACGACCGGATCTCCGGCGATGTCGATGACCTGCTTTTTACCATACTGGATTCCGACCACGGCATCACTTTGATTCTCTATCTCCCCTCCCTCCTGCCGGCTACCCGTGACAAGCTGGCGAGCTACTGCCAGACCAATCGTAAGCGCCTGCGCCTGCGCTCCTATGAAGAGTCCGACGCTTTCTACTTTCTGCGTTTCCGGCAGGGCCTGTTCTCCCTCTCGGCGGAGCGTCTGACTTCGACCATTGCCATCCTCACCGCCCTGATCCGCGAAGAACAGCCGGTAGATCCCGTCTGCGCCGTCTGCCAGCAGAGCTGTTCGCTGTCGGAGCGCGGCTACTATCTTGACCTCTTCTGCTATGCACATGCCGCCTGTCTCGACGCGGAGAATGAAGACCCGGAACCGGAGGAAGCCGATGACGACGAAACCTGAACCCAACACCCAGCTCAACTTCGACGCCCTGCCCACGCGCGAGGCCGAGATGGCCCGCCTGCTCGCCCGCCAGATCGCCATCCCGAGCACCAAGTCCGCGCCCGCTCCCGGCGCCCCCTACGGCACCGAGACCCTGCGTGCACTGGAGGACTTTCTGGCCCGGGCGGCTGCCGACGGATTTCGCGTAAAAAATCTTGACGGCCATGCCGGCTGGATTGAGTTCGGCGAAGACGACCCCGAGCGTCCGCTCATCGCCGCTGTCTGTCATCTTGATGTCGTGCCAGCCGGTGACTGGGCCGACGCCTTTACGCCCGTCCTGGACGGTTCCGTCATGATCGGCCGCGGCAGCTCGGATGACAAGGGGCCGGCCGTTGCCTGCTACTATGCCCTTTGTGATCTGCGCGACTCGGGCTATCGCCCCGACTGCCGTCTGCGGCTCATTCTGGGTCTGGATGAGGAATCGGGCATGCAGTGCATGGCCCATTACAGCGCTGTTGACGAAGCACCTGCGGCCGCCTTTACCGCCGATGCCGGTTTCCCGGTGATTCACGCGGAAAAGGGCATTCTGCAGTTTCAGATCTACATTCCGGCCGTGGGGATGGACGATGGAGATGAAGCAGGCCTGCGCCTGATGCGGGCCATCGCCGGCACACGCCCGAACGTCATTCCCGGGAGCTGCCGACTGCTCTGGCAGACCGCCGACGGCGCGGTGGAAAGTTCTGACATTGAGGGCGTTCAGGGGCACGCCGCCGCACCCGAGCAGGGCAGGAATGCCATTTCGCTCGCCATGGATCAGGCCGCACGTCGTTTGGCAGATGCGGGGCAGACGGACAGTCTGGTCGCAGTCTATCAGGACCTGATTGCTCTGGAGACCGATGGCGGCCGTCTGGGCATAGCGGGCAGTGATGAGGTTTCCGGGCCGCTGACCTTGAACGTCGGCCTGATTGATCTGGACCGTTCGGGATTCACCCTGACCTGTGACATCCGCTATCCCGTCACCTGGCAGCTTGACGATCTGCTGGCGAAGATCAGCGGGCGGGTCAGCGAGCACGGCGGCCAGGTGCGCGTCATTCACCAATCCGAGCCCCTCTACCTGCCGAAGGACCACCCGCTGGTCGCGACCCTGACTGATGTCTACCGCGCCGCCAGCGGCGAGAACACCGAACCCCAGGCCATGGGCGGCGGCACCTACGCCCGCTCACTGCCCAACACCGTGGCGTTCGGCCCCAGCTTCCCCGGTGATGATGACGGCGGAGCCCATCAGACGGGCGAGTCGGTCAACCTCAGCCAGCTCAGCCGGGCCCGCCAAATTTACGTGGCCGCCTTCCGCGCGCTCGACCGCACCTATCGGCGGAAATAGCATTTTTAGCTGATTCGCGTCTCTCAGGAGGCGGACCGCCGGCTGCGGTCCGCCTCCTTCTGTGATATGGAATTTCATCTGACGCACTTTGCACTTTATGCTGGCGTAATGTGAGGAGTATGGACGCATCAGGTATTGCGCTCTGGACAAGTGTCACCATCCCAATGGGCTGTCCGTGCCCTCCAGAGCAGCAAATTCCCTACTATCGAAGCACTCCCGTGCGAAAGCTTGAAGTTTTGTACTGTCATGCGACCCGAGTGTGCAATTTTTCAAGCTTTCGCAACTTCTAAGTAAGCGGGTCAGGACGGGTGACAGCTGCAGTGTCATTGATAATTACTGCAGAACAAAACCGTATCCAATAAGCGTTTACGATACCTCGCGCACTGAGACATCCTCCCTTCATCCCTATACGGCTGATTTTCTAAGTTTCATACTGTCTTCGGGGCAATATCGAAGAATTTGTTCAGGGACTGGCCAAAAATTGCGCTGGTGCCCCGGAATCCGGGCAGGAGCGAAAAAATTGGCCAGGGGTGGACAAAAATTGCGCTGGTGCCCCGAAATCGGGGCAGGAGCGAAAAAATTGACCAGGGGTGGACAAAAATTGCGCTGGTGCCCCGGAATCCGGGCAGGAACGAAAAATTTGGCCACAGCCATTAACCCCAACTGGCGGTGCAGCACCGCCGCTTTCTTCTTTTTTATTCGTTAACGCAAAGCGGCGGCAAACGAATCAATAAGAAGCAGTCGTGCGGGCGACAATTGCAGTGCTGCCCTGAAATGGGAACATGAAAAGACTAAAGGCGATTATCAACCGCGTTTGTGCCCGCAAACTGAAAGCAAGAAGCTCCCGTGCACCGAATCGCTGCACGGTGTTCTGGTGCCGGAGCACTGGCGGCCGGACAAAGCAGATGACAGGGAATCGTAATTCCCACGAAATGGCTCCTTCCAGAACATAGAGCAGCCGCGGAGGCCGTCCTCTTTTTCTCCTTTGACTCTAGATGATGTTTCCTTAAATTGGTAGAGAGCTAGATTTTACCCGTTCGATTCTGAACAGTTTCCGTTTCCGAAGGCCTTTCGAGCATGGATATCCGATTAGCTCATTAGATCACCGCTACATGCAGTATATCGAGTATTCACATACCCACTCGTGCGAAAGGTTGAAATTTTGCACAGTTATTGAGGTCGGGTGTGCATTTTTTCAACCTTTCGCAGTTTTTAAAGGAGTTTCGGGCATAAAAATCCTTTTTCTTGCATACACTTCAGAATATATGCTGTGTTCTGAATATTCATGCACTCACTCTTGCGAAAGGTTGAAATTTTGCACAGCACCGTGAGCCAGCTAACACCGTAAGCTGCACAGCGCCGTGAGCCACCCAGCCGGTCTACAGCACACCCCCCTGCCGATGCACCCCGAACAGGTGCGAATGCGGAAAACCAATCGCCAGCACCTGCCCAGCTACACAAAAACGGCCGGAACGCCTGATATCAAGCGTTCCGGCTGTTTACCCAGATCAGGTTCGTGCGTTCTGCGCCGTTGTGTTCAGCGCACCTCCGTCACAGACGCCACAACGCCGCACCGCAGCGTTGCACGCCCTCAGCGCTTTGCGTGATCGCGGACAATCTTGCGTGATGTGTTCTTTGTAAATTCAGTGGAGCGGATCGAGATATCACGGATCGCCTTATACGACGGCATCTGGCTGTTGACCTCACGGACGGCGACGCGCAGCAGCTCCAGGATCTGCTCCTCCGTGGGCTCGGCGATGCCAAGCTTGGCGGCGATGGCCTCATGGTTCGGGTAGATCTCAACCGCCACAATCTGGTCGCCGTCGCGGCCCGGCTTGCCGCTGACCACGGATTCCAGGACATATTCACTGCGGTTGAGCAGCGCCTCCAGCTCCTCCGGGAAGATATTGCGCCCGTTCTTCGTGACGATGACATTGACCTTCCGGCCCGTGATGATCAGGAAGCCGTCCTCATCAATGTAGCCATAGTCACCGGTATGGAACCAGCCGTCCACCAGAGCCTCAGCGGTACGCTCGGGGTCTTCATAGTAGCCCAGCATCAGGTTCTCGCCACGCGCGGCGAACTCCCCAATGCCATTCTCATCGGGATCCAGCACCTTGACATCGACACCCGGCAGGGGCAGGCCGGCCGACTCATGTTTGCTGTAGATATCACGGTTGAGTGCCAGAATCGGCGCACACTCGGTCAGGCCATAGCCCTGAATGGCGATGAAGCCAAAGTCCTCCATGTCGGCCAGAACCTGGGGGTCGATGGCGGCGCCGCCGGAGATCAGCATGCGCATCGCACCGCCAAAGTTCTCATGAATCTGGGCGAAGAGCTTGCGCCGGATATCAATACCAAAGCGGCGCAGGAAGCGGCTCAGGCGCAGGCCAAAGGCAACCTTTTTGGCCTTCTTCTCATCAGCACGGATCGCGGACCAGATGCGCTTGTGAAAGGCCTCCAGCATCAGCGGCACCACCAGGATGATCGTGGCTTTGGCTTCCGCCATGTTCTTTGTGATGTAGCGCAGGCCTTCGCACTCGGCGACGGTGTTGCCGCGATAGAGCTGGCAGAGGAAACCGCAGGTACACTCATAGGTGTGGTGCAGGGGCAGCACCGAAAGCGCGACGTCAGGATGATGGACATCGGTCATCTGGCACATGGCCATCAGGTTCTTGCACAGTGAGCGGTGGTTGTGCATGACACCCTTCGAGCGCGCGGTCGTCCCGCTGGTGAAGAGGATGACGCGCATTTCTTCAGGATCGATTTTAACGTTTGCGAAGCTCTTGTCCCCGTCCGCCAGCGCCTGTCGGCCCTCTTCCCGCAGGTCGGCAAAACTGATAAAGCTCTGTTTGACGGGCTCATCCGTCTTGGCAGCCTCATCCCCCATCAGGATGACAAGATCAAGTTCCTTGAGCTCAGGCAGCAGCGGCAGCAGTTTGGGCAGCTGTTGGGGTGAAACGAAGATGGCACGCACGTGAGCACGGTCCAGAAGGCTGCGCAGCTCCTCCCCCGGCAGTTCCTTGTCGAGCGGAACAATGATGGCCTCTCCGTTCAGGACGGAAAGGTAGCTGACATACCACTCATAGCGGGTTTCAGAAAGTATGGCGACTGCAGCTCCCCGACCGATGCCGCGCCCGAGCAGAGCCGTGCCGACACAGTCGACATCCTGGGCATAGCTGCGATAGCTCACCGGGACATAGGGTTCACCGCGCACCGGCTTGGTGAGAAAGGCCGGCGCATCCGCCCAGGTGCTGACCGACTGGGCGAGCATTTCTTTAAGGTCTCGGATCTTTCGAACTTCATATAGGGGTGCATTCTTGCTCATGGGCGTCCTGCCTTTCGCCTGTAAGAGATCAAATATCGGTCATTGTAGTACGGTATGGAAAAGAGCCCGGATTTCAGTATCCGGGCTCTTCCGAATCAGTTATGGAGAAGGACAGACGATGGACCAGGCCTCAGGCCTCGTCGTCTGCTCCGCTACCAAGGTCCAGGCCGGCGAGCATGGAGCCCAGCGTCGTGTTCTGACCGCTGTCGCTGTAGGATGTCTGCGAAAACTCGTCCGCATTCCGCTCCCTGCGGCCACGGCGCGGACGACGCTCACCCGAGTCCTCAGATTCGCGGCGCTGCGGGGCAGCTGCAGGTGCCTGAGCGCCCGGTGCGTCGATCGGTTCGACGTCACGGATGCTGATGGAGATGCGGCGGGCTTCGTTGCTGACATCCAGCACACGGGCTCTGACCTCCTGCCCCTCAGTCAGCACATCCTGCGGCTGGTTCAGGCGCTGGGTGGAGATCTGAGAGATGTGGCAGAGGGCATCGACGCCCGGGGCGACCTCAACAAAGGCGCCGAAGTTGAACATGCGGACAACTTTTCCGGTAATCTCCGAACCGACGGGGAAGCGCTCCTCGACATTGTGATAGGGGTCATCCTCAATGCGCTTGTAGCCGAGCGAAATGCGTTTGCGGTCGGAATCGAAGTCCTTGACATAAACCTGAATGACGTCACCTACGGCGAGCACTTCGGACGGATGCTTGATCCTGGTCCAGCTGAGCTCGGAGATGTGGACGAGCCCGTCCACGCCGCCGATGTCGACAAAGGCGCCAAAATCCGTCAGGCTGCGCACGACACCGTCATAGATGTCGCCGATCGCGATCGTGGCCCAAAGTTCCTCAGCACGCGCCTTACGCTCACGGTTGAGCAGAGAGCGACGCGAACCCGATACGCGCAGACGACGGCGCTCGGGGTCGAACTGGGTGACCAGGATGTCAAAGCTCTGATCGCGGTAGGGCTCCAGGTCTTCGACCGTGCCGATTTCCAGCTGGGTACGGTGCACGTAAATATCGATGCCGCCGTAGCTGGCGATGACGCCGTCCTTGACAACATTGACAACCTTTACCGTGATCGGGGTGCGCTCGTTGTAGGCCTGCTCGACCTGATCCTTGAACTTGGCAAAATCGACACGGGCCTTGGAAAGGATAATCTCCTTACCCATATCGGTGTTGCGGATATTTTTAACGTAAACGTCAATTTCGCGGTGGGTCCGGACGGCTTCGTCCAGATCGAATTCCGGGGTTGCATCAAATTCATGCTTGGGAATCCGGCCCTCTGACTTGGCATTGACGTCAACATAGACATTGTCATCATCATAGCGGATGATCATGCCCTTCACGGTAGCGCCGCGATGGATCTCAGGAATCTGCTCGATCATGTCGGCGAAGGACATGCCTTCCGTATGATCCGCGGGGGCTTTTTCCGCCGCAGGCTGGGCGGCGACTTCCTCTGCCGGCGCCTGGGCGTCGGCGGCGGGTGCTTCTTCTTCCGAAACGAAAACCGACTCTGCCGGCTCGGCAGCGGAGGTGTCCCCGGCTGCTTCGGTGGCGGTCGGCTCGTCATCGACGGTGGGATTCTCCGCCGAAGGCGCCTCTGTCAGCGCCGCTTCGAACCGCTCCGTCTCCTCATGCTCGTTGCCGATGACTACGTTTTCACTCATCGCGTGAAATACCTCCAAGATCATACTGTCTGGTGTCGACGCACCTGCGGTTACACCGATTCGCCTGTCGGCGAAAGCACCCGCGGACAGCAGCCCCCGGACAGCATCAGCATC
>JASGUW010000023.1 GCA_030055235.1 Bacillota bacterium | reverse complement strand
GGATAGGACTCGTTCCAGATCACGAACGATGATCCTGATAATACTGGGAGATTTGCTGCCATAGCGCTGACGGGCTTCACCGAAAGGCCGTGAAATCAGAGATGAGACGTTGGCTTTCGTGAGCCTGAATTTCTCAGAAATGCCATCTGGAGTGCTGCTTTGTCCGTAACCTCCGGCTCGTTCCATTGGAATCACTCAAACCCCGTTCCCGCAAAGCACTGATACACAGGGCTTTCGGGCTTGACACAATAGGGAAAAAATGCGCTGGTGCCCCGGAATTGGGGCAGGAACGAAAAAATTGGCCACGGCTAGGAAAAAATTGCGCTGGTGCCCCGGAATCGGGGAAAGAACAGAAAAACCTGACCACGGGTGGACAAAAAAGGCCGTTTGTGCCCGCAGACCCGGGCACAAAGCCTTATTTACCTGCCAACGCCGTAGTTCATATCATCCGATCAAAGAACGTTTGTGTTTCCGGAGCAGATCGGAAGGCAGCGGCGAGAACTGCAATGCCCGCCGCCCGCAGGATCAGTTCGCCCGCTCCGCCAGCAGCAGCTGATAGAGTTCCTGCGGCTCGAGGATTTTGCCGTCCGGACGGTAGACGCGCATG
Organism: Bacillota bacterium; assembly: GCA_030055235.1. GTDB lineage: Bacteria > Bacillota > Clostridia > Saccharofermentanales > Fastidiosipilaceae > JAEZYR01. The sequence continues at coordinate 27,040 of JASGUW010000023.1, read as the reverse complement.
TTGCCGGACGAAATCTCGTCGATCAGGAAGGGTTCACCGTCCTCACTGTAGCCGTACTCCAGCTTGATGTCGTAGAGACAGAGCTCGTGCCGCTCCAGCAGCGCGTAAATCCAGTTGGAGATACGCCGGGTCTGGTCGACAATCGCGTCGTAGTCCGCACCGCTCATGATGCCGAGCGCCTCCAACCCCTCTCTGGTGATCAGCGGGTCGCCGCGCCCGTCATCCTTCAGTGTCATCTCGACATAGGGGCCCGGGAGACGGTCGCCGGCCTTCGCATAGAGCCCATAGCGGCGCAGGAAGGAACCGACCGCACGGAAGCGGCAGATGACCTCAACGCCATGCCCGTAGCTCCGGGCCGGCAGCACCTCCATCGTCCCGGCCTCCAGGTCGCTCGCCACGTAATGCGTGGGGATGCCTGCGGCCTCCAGTCCCTCAAAAAAGAAGGTGGACACCGCCAGGTTCTGCCGCCCGATGCCGGGGATCTCAAGTCCCACGGTATTGGCACCGGGGTCGAAGACACCGTCACTGCCGGTCACGCTGTCCTTGAACACGAGCAGATAGTTGCCGTTCGCCAGCTCGTAGACGTCTTTGGTTTTGCCGCTGTAGTGCAGTTTCATCTTTCTTCTCCCTCAATTAACGAAAGGCCCGGACGGCGTTCTCAAAGAGCGTGCACGTCGCCAGGCGCCCCTGGGCAGGGTCGATCGCGGCACCCGGATCACCGGCATTCCGGTAGAGCCCCGCCGCCATGCGCTCCGAATGGCCCATGCGGCCGAAGATGCGGCCGTCGGGCGAAATGAGGCTCTCCACCGCCCCCTGGGAACCGTTCGGGTTGGCGGCGATGTCGAGCGTCGGATAGCCCGAGGCGTCGACATACTGTGTCGTAATCTGGCCCTTGGCGGCGAGTTCGGCGAAGAGCTCCGGGCGACAGACGAAACGTCCCTCGCCGTGGGAGATGACGACCGGATGGATGTCGCCGACCCTGGCGCCAGAGAGCCAGGGCGAAGCCGTCGAGGCCACGCGCGCCAGCACCAGCCGCGACTGATGCCGCCCGATGGCGTTGTGGGTCAGCGTCGGGTCGTCCGCCCGGATCGTGCGGATCTCTCCCCAAGGCAAAAGCCCCAGCTTGATCAGGGCCTGGAAGCCGTTGCAGATGCCGCCGACCAGGCCGTCGCGGGCGAGCAGCCCGCCGAGCGCCTCGGCCACCTGCGGCTGGCGCAGCACGGAGGTGATGAACTTACCGGAGCCGTCCGGCTCGTCACCGCCGGAGAAGCCGCCCGACAGGAAGAGGATCTGGCAGCGCCCAAGCGCCTCCTGCAGCGCCTCAAGCGACTGGCTGACGGCGGCCGGCGTCAGGTTTCTGATAAGCAGCGTCTCGACCTTGGCCCCGGCACGGCGGAAGGCGCGCGCCATATCGTACTCGCCGTTCGTCCCCGGGAAAACCGGCAGCAGTACGCGCGGCTTGCGGCCGAGTGAAACGGCAGGAGCTGCCTGGCGGGACACGGAAATCGTCTCGACCCGGCCCTCGTCACCGGTGCGCGTGGGATAGACCGCTTCCAGTCTGGTCTCCCAGGCCGCTTCGAGCGTATCCAGGCAGGCTGCTTCCTCACCCAGAACCAGGGTCCGTTCCGCCGTCGTCACGCCGATGGGACGCGCGCCGGGCACGGGCTGCTCCGACTCAATTAAGAAGGCCATGGCTTTTTCTGCGAAGACCTCCTCCCGTCCGACATCCGCGGCAAAGTGGAAGCCGAGCCCGTTGCCGACGGCCGAGAGGAAGACACGCCGGGCCAGGCCGCCCGCCGTGACCAGCGCAGCCGAGAGGATTCCGGGCTGCCGCAGCAGTTCCGCCACGCGCTCCAGATAGGCCCGCAGCTCGGCATCGTCTGACGGTGCCTCGACAAGCCAGACCGTGCTCCCGGCCCGGCGGAACTCCGGCGAGCGCACCCGGTCGTCCCGCGTCATGGCGACGGCGAAGGCGACCAGGGTCGGCGGGACATCCAGGTCCTCAAAGGAGCCGGACATCGAGTCCTTCCCCCCGATGGCGGCCAGGCCCAGATCGAGCTGGGCTGAGACGGCGCCGAGCAGGGCGGCCGTAGGCAGGCCCCAGCGCGCGGGATCTTCGCCCAGGCGGGGGAAGAATTCCTGCAGGGAGAGCCAGCAGCGCTCAAGCTCGCCGCCGGCGGCGACAATGCGGCCGACAGCCTCACAGACGGCCTGGCGGCCGCCGCGCCAGGGATCGGCCTGGGTCAGCCAGGGATCGTAGGCGTACGCCATGAGAGAGGCACTCGTCGTCTCTCCCGTGAGCACGGGCAGGCGGGCGGCCATCGCCTCTGCCGGGGTCAGCTGGCGACTGCCGCCGAGCGGCAGCAGCAGAGTTGCGGCTCCGATCGTGGAGTCGAAGCGCTCGATCAGGCCGCGGCGTGAGGCCACGGCCAGGTCACTGACCAGCTTTTGCATCGAGCTCTGCCAGTCGTCCTGATAGCCAAAGCGGACGGGCGGGGCGGCGGGCGCCTGGATCTCTACACTGGCATGGCGGCGGGCACCGTTCGTGTCCAGGAATTCACGGGCCAGATCGACGATCCGCTCCCCGCGCCAGTGCATGACCAGGCGGGACTCCTCCGTAACCACAGCGATCCGGGTACATTCGAGATTCTCTTCAGCGGCGAGGGCGGCAAAAGACTCGGCGTCATCCGCCCGCACCACCACCGCCATGCGCTCCTGCGACTCCGAGATGGCAAGCTCCGTACCGTCGAGTCCGTCGTACTTGGCCGGTACGGCATCCAGATTGATGTCGAGGCCATCGGCGAGCTCACCGACAGCGACGGCGACACCGCCGGCGCCGAAGTCATTCGAACGGCGGATGAGGCGGGTGGCCTCCGGGCGGCGGAAAAGCCGCTGCAGCTTGCGCTCCTCGGGCGCATTGCCCTTCTGGACCTCGGCACCGGAGCTCTCAAGCGAGCTCTCGTCATGGGCCTGAGAGGAGCCCGTCGCTCCGCCCAGGCCGTCACGCCCGGTGCGGCCGCCGACCAGCAGGACCAGGTCGCCGGGCTCAGGGCGGGCGCGGACCACCGCAGCCGCCGGTGCCGCGGCGATGACGGCGCCGAGCTCCATGCGCTTGGCCACGTAGCCGGGATGGTAGATCTCATCGACCAGGCCGGTCGCCAGGCCGATCTGGTTGCCGTAGGAGGCGTAGCCGCGCGCCGCCTCCCGACAGATCACCAGCTGCGGCAGCTTGCCGGGCAGGGTCTGGTCAATCGGCTGAGTGGGGTCGCCGGCTCCGCTGACGCGCATGGCCTGGTAGACGTAGCCGCGGCCCGAAAGCGGATCGCGGATCGCCCCGCCCAGACAGGTGGCCGCCCCGCCGAAGGGCTCGATCTCCGTCGGGTGGTTGTGGGTTTCGTTCTTAAAGAGCAGCAGCCATTCTTCATCACGGCCGTCGACATCCACCCTGACGCGGACGGTGCAGGCGTTGACCTCCTCCGAGACATCAAGAGCCTCCAGGCGCCCGGCGGCGCGCAGGGCGCGCATGCCGATGGTCGCCAGCTCCATCAGGGTCAGGGGGCGCTTGTCGCGGCCAAGTTCCCGGCGCAGCTGCCGGACACTCTCCAGCGTGCGGCTGGCGGCAGGATCCTGGCTGCTGATATCGACAAGTTCGGTCTGGAAGGTCGTATGGCGACAGTGATCCGACCAGTAGGTGTCAAGCACACGCAGCTCGGTCTGGCTGGGATCGCGGCCTTCGGCACGGAAGTAGTCGACGCAGCAGGCCAGGTCGGCCTGGCTCATAGCAAAGCCGTGAGCAGAGAGCCAGGCGCTGCGGGAAGCGGTATCCACAAGATCCCGGAAGCCCGTATATACAGGGATCGGGGCGGGCTGGGGCGCTTCCTGGATCAGGCTGGCGGGCAGATCGCAGCCGGTGACATGGCTGTCGACCGGATTCACCAGCCAGCTGCGGATGCGACCGAGCTCCTCTGCCGTCAGCTCGCCGTCGAGCAGCCAGACGCGGGCGTGCCGCACCCGGGGCCGCTCGCCGCCAATGACAAACTGGGCGCACTGGGCCGCGGCATCAGCACGTTGGTCATACTGGCCCGGCAGGTATTCGACGACAAGCCGGTATCCGGCGGCGGGCAGCTCCCGGTGCAGCAGATCCACCGGCGCTTCGGCGAAGACCGTCCACAGTGCCCGCTCCAGCTCGGCCTCTGTCAGCCCCTCGATGTCATAGCGGTTGATGAGGCGCAGGCTGTCAAGTCCCGTAATGCCCAGGCTCTCCGCCAGCTCCGCCCGCAGCTGGCGGGCCTCCTGGTCAAAGCCGGGCTTTTTCTCCACATAGATACGCTGAATCATGAATGCTCCTTCAGATGGCCGAGGGCGGCGGCGCCGATGTCGCGGCGGCAGCTTCTCCCCTCAAAATGAATCAGGTCACTGGCCCGGTAGGCGAGTTTGATGGCCTCAGGCAGCGACGCCGCACGGGCTGTAACCGCCAGGACGCGACCACCGGAGGTCAGGATGTCTTCGCCTATACGCTTCGTGCCGGCATGGTAGACAAAGACGTCCGGCAGCTCTTCGACACCCCCGAAGTCGATCGGGAAACCCGTCTGATAGCGGCCGGGATAGCCCGCCGAAGTCAGGATCACGGTGCAGGTGGCCGCCTCCTGGAATTCGACATCGACCTGGTCCAGACGGCCGTCGGCACAGGCTTCAAGCAGAGGCAGCAGTCCGCTCTCGAGCAGCGGCAGCACGGCCTGGGCCTCCGGATCGCCGAAGCGGCAGTTGTACTCAATGACTTTAGGGCCGTCGTCGGTCAGCATCAGGCCCAGGTACAGGCAGCCGCGGAAGGGACAGCCCTCCGCCTGCAGCGCGGCGACGGTCGGCCGCAGAATTTCGCATTCCACCCGCTCCGCCACCTCCGGGATGTAGAGCGGATTGGGGGCGATGACGCCCATGCCGCCGGTGTTGGGACCTTTGTCACCGTCAAGCGCCCGCTTGTGGTCCATGGACGCGGGCATGGCGACGGCGCGCTCCCCGTCACAGAAGGCCAGCACTGTGATCTCCCGCGCCGGCTCACCGAGCCAGTCCTCAATGATGATGCTGCGGCCGGCGTCGCCGTGAGCCCTGTCGATCATCAGGGCCGCCAGAGCCTCCTCGGCGGCGGCCAGATCGGGGGCGATGTAGACCCCCTTCCCCAGGGCCAGGCCGTCGGCCTTCAGCACCTGGGGCCAGACGGTTTTCGTGTGCAGATACGCGCGGGCCGCTTCTACATTTTCAAATTCTGCGAAGTTCGCGGTCGGAATCCCGTACTTTCGCATCAGGTTTTTGGCGTAGCGTTTCGAGCCCTCTATGCGGGCGGCGGCCTGTGTCGGGCCGAACGAGCGGATGCCGCGGGCTTCGAGCCGGTCGACCAGCCCCAGCACCAGCGGATCGTCGGGGGCCACCACCGCGAAGTTGATGTCGTGCTCGACGGCGTGGGCCTCAATCGCGTCAAGATCGGTCGCCGCGATGGGGAAGCAGGTGGCCAGCTCCGCGATGCCGCCGTTCCCCGGCAGGGCGTGGATGAAGTCGACTCTGGGGTCAGCGGCGATGCCGCGCACCAGGGCGTGCTCACGTCCGCCGCCGCCGACGACCATGACGCGCAGGCGTTTCTGGCGCAGCTCGTCGGCGTAGGCCCGGACCGTGGCCGGCAGGATCCGGTGCTCAACCGCGAGCACCCGGGCGGCCAGGCTCTCAGGGCTGTCGCCGGGCTCGACCGGCACCCGCTCCTGGGCCAGGATGGGGCCGCCGTCGACCTCCGCCGTGACCAGGTGCACCGTCGCCCCGCTCTGACGGACACCCGCCGCCAGCACCGCCTCATGGACATGGCGGCCGTAGAAGCCGGGGCCGCCGAAGTCCGGCAGCAGGGCCGGATGGATGTTCAGGATGCGCCGGGGCCAGCGGCGCACGAAGCGGGGGCTCAGGATGTGCAGGTAGCCGGCCAGGACGATGAGCTCGACCCGGGCCTGACGCAGGCAGGCCTCCAGGCGCTTTTCCACGGCGGCGTCGCGGGCGGGGCGCTCGAGCCTGCGGCGCTCCTCCTGCGTCGAAGTGATGACGGCGGTCGGGATGCCGGCTGTGCGGGCGCGCTCCAGGGCGCCGGCGTCGGGGCGGTTCGACACGACCAGGGAGATCTCACAGCCGGGCAGATCAGCGTCGATCAGGGCCTGGAGATTACTGCCGCCGCCCGAAACCAGGACGGCAATACGTAGCGGCCGGCTCATACGAGCACCAGCCCGGGCGTTGAGGTCACGCTGCCAAGAATCCAGGCCGTCTCCCCTGCTGCGGCGAGCCCGGCGAGTGCCGCCTCCGCCTCCTCCTGAGCGACAACAACGGCCAGTCCCAGGCCCATGTTGAAGGTGTGGTACATCTCCTCTTCAGGGATCTGCCCCAGCTCTTCAATATATGCGAAGATCGCCGGCCGTTCCGGCACCGATCCCCGCCGCACCACGAGCCCCAGCCCGCTGTCGGCGGGCAGCAGGCGCGGCAGGTTCTCATGCCAGCCGCCGCCGGTGATGTGGGCGACCGCCTTGACTTCAACCAGACCGCGGAGGGCGGCGACAGACTTCGCATAAATGCGTGTCGGCTCAAGCAGAGCCTGACCCAGACTCATGCCAAGTTCCGGCACCATTGTATTAAGGTCACGCGACTCGACGTCCAGCACCTGGCGTACCAGGGAAAAGCCGTTCGAGTGCAGGCCTGAAGAAGCCAGGCCCAGGATCGTGTCCCCTGCCTGCAGGCGGCTGCCGTCGAGGATGGCCGGACGGTCGACCAGGCCAACCGCGAAGCCCGCGATATCGTAGGCGTCCGGGGCGTAGAGGCCGGGCATCTCCGCCGTCTCCCCGCCGATGAGGGCCAAGCCGGCCTGACGGCAGCCGGCGGCGACACCGGCGACGATGGCGGCGACGCGCTCCGGGACATTGTGGCCGACGGCGATGTAGTCCAGGAAAAAGAGCGGCACGGCCCCGGCGCAGATCAGGTCATTGACGCACATGGCGACGCAGTCGATGCCGATGGTGTCATGGCGGTCCAGCAGCTGGGCGATCCTGAGCTTGGTACCGACGCCGTCGGTGGCGCCGATGAGGACGGGCTCCTTGAGGCCCGTGAGGTCGGGCCGGAAGAGGCCGCCAAAGCCGCCGATGTCACCCAGGACACCGGGCGTGCGGGTGGAGGCGACGTGGGCGCGCATCAGGTCGACGGCCCGGTAGCCGGCGTTGACGTCGACACCCGCGTCACGGTAGCGGTCGGAGGCGCTGTGGCGCCGGTTTTCTGTCATGTCAGTCTCCTCAGTTGGCCTGGGACAGGCGGGCGCCGAAGCGGCGCTCGTCCTGGATGCGCAGGGCATCCAGGTTGGGGGGAATCTCAAGGGGGTAGCAGCCGCTGAAACAGCCGCTGCAGAGCTCAAGTGTACTGCCCGCCACCATCTGGTTGACATCCTCATGGCGCAGGAAGCCGACCGAGTCGGCCCCGATGCGGCGGGCGATCTCGTCCGGCTCAAGGCGGACGGCGATGAGGTCTTCGCGTGAATCAATATCCGTGCCGAAGTAGCAGGGGTTGAGAAAGGGCGGGGCCGAGCTCAGCACGTGGATCTCCAGGGCGCCGGCCAGCCGCAGCAGGCGGACGATGCGGGCCACGGTGGTGCCGCGGACGATGGAGTCGTCGACCATGATGACGCGGCGGCCGCGGACCTGGCTCTCAATGACGTTGAGCTTGATGCGCACGCGGTCCTCCCGCTCGCGCTGGTCGTTGCGGATGAAAGTGCGGCCAATGTACTTGTTCTTGATGAAGCCCAGGCCATAGGGAATTCCGGAGGCCTCCGCGTAGCCGAGCGCGGCGTCGATGCCGGAGTCGGGGACGCCGAGGACGACATCGGCGTCGATCGGGTGGCTCCGGGCCAGAGCGGCGCCGAGGCGCTTCCTGGCCTCATGGACCTGGGTGCCTTCGACCACGGAGTCGGGGCGGGCGAAGTAGATGTACTCAAAGGCGCAGAGGGCGTGGCGGCCGCCCGTCACGTGTTCGCGCAGGGAGCGCAGGCCGTCGGGGTCGATGACGACGATCTCTCCGGGTTCGATATCACGGACGAAGCTGGCGCCCACCGCGTCCAGGGCGCAGCTCTCAGAGGCCAGGACGTGGACGCCGTCGCGCTCGCCCAGGACCAGGGGGCGAAAGCCCAGGGGGTCGCGGACGCCGATGAGTTTGCGCGGCGACATCAGGACCATGCTGTAGGCGCCTTCCAGGCGATTCATGGCGGCCGAGACCGCCGCTTCGATGGAGGGGGTCCTGAGGCGCTCATGGACGATGGTGGTGGCGATGAGCTCGGAGTCGCTCAGCGAGTGGAAGATGGAGCCCAGCAGCTCGAGCTCATGGCGCAGGGCGGGGGCGTTGATGAGGGCGCCGTTCATGGCGAGGGCCATCTGCCCCTTCATGTGGTTGACGGTCATCGGCTGGGCGTTGGCGCGGGTGGCGGTGACGCGCTTGCTGTAGTGGCAGTGCCCGATGGCGATCTCACCTTCGCCCAGGCGGGCCAGGCTCTCACGGTCGAAGACCGCGTCGACGAGGCCGACATCCTTATGGCTGGTGATGACGCCGCAGTCGTTGACCGCGATGCCGCAGCTCTCCTGACCGCGGTGCTGCAGGGCGTAGATGCCGTAGTAGACCTCTGAGGCCAGGTTGCCGCGAGTGGGCGAATAGACGCCGAAGACGCCGCTCACAGGGATCGGGTCTCCGCGTTGTTGGCGTCAAAGTCGGCCGCGATCCGTGCCTGGATCTGAGTATCTGCGGCGATGGCCTGCTGCCGGATACGTTCGCGCATTTCGAGCAGTCTGGCCGCGATCACGGGATCACCGAGGGCCAGGATCTGAAGCGCCAGAATCGCGGCGTTGGCAGCACCGTCGATGGCCACCGTCGCTACCGGGATCCCCTGCGGCATCTGCACCGTCGAGAGCAGGGCGTCCATGCCGTCGAGGGCCGTGGCCCGGATGGGGATACCAATGACGGGCAGGGTGGTGCGCGCGGCGAGGGCACCGGCCAGGTGGGCGGCCTTCCCGGCTGCGGCGATGATGACGCCGAAGCCATCCGCGGCGGCCGTGGCGGCAAATTGTCCGGCTTCCTCCGGCGTACGGTGGGCGGAGAGGACGCGTGTGACCGTGGGTACGCCGGCCTCCCGGAGAACTTCAACAGCGGGGCGGACGCGGTCGTAATCGCTCGCGCTGCCCATGACGATGGCAACTTTCTTCATAAACAGGGACTCCATCTGGGCGCCTCATCCGGCGCAGACCCGTGGCCTGCCGGGGGCGGGAACGGGGTAGGTGGCGGCCAGCACACGCCCGTATCTGCATGACGGGCGGCAGCGGCAGTCGGCGGTCGCAACACAGCAATATATTGTACCGTCCAGGTCTGCCGGCGTCCACAGCGCCGGCGGGATTGGGTTGCTGCGGCTCCGGCGGGGCTGCGACGGTAGGCGCGGGGCTAAAACAGAGTGCAATCCAAAAAAACGATTTGGATACCAGGTTACTTTGACCACGAGGAGGCTGTTTCTGGTCAAAACAACGTGGAATCCAAAAAACTATTTGGATAGCAGGCTATTTTGACCACAAAGGCCCCGATTCTGGTCAAAATAGCGTGGAATCCAAAAAACTATTTGGATTACAGGCTACTTTGACCACGAAGGCCTGTTTATGGTCAAAACAGCGTGGAATCCAAAATACCATTTGGATAGCAGGCTACTTTGACCACAAAGGCCCCGATTCTGGTCAAAATAGCGTGTAATCCAAAAAACCGTTTGGATAGCAGGCTATTTTGGCCACAATGAGTCGCGCACGTCGCTCCGCGACGGTGCTCACCGCTACGCGACGTGCAGGCCGCTGTGCTGCGTGCAGGAGATTTTCCATATTTCCTTAATTAACTGGCTTCAGGGCAACAGAAGCTGGATCGCATCACAATCTCCTCGAAAGTGCCAGATTGTGCCTGTCATCCTTGTCGCTCGTCATTCTGGTGCCTTTCATTCACGTTCCTGCAGTTTATGGGGCTGTTCGCTGCACCGGCAATTTGGAGAAGAGATCAACAATGCGCTATTGCGTACAAACAACGCCAAAACTGCGGTGTTTCAGGTGTTTTAGGAAGGCTTGCAAAGGACTTTTTATCATATCCCGATGAATATGACGTGCACCCAACACATTCCGACAATTTGTGATGAGCTTGTCGCTGTGCAGGATATTAGAGAAATGCTCTTCAACAAACTCGAGTTTTGCAGCTAAACCGTTGAAGCCCTGCAAATGCAGGGCTTCAACGATCTAAGCCGTATGGCGAACTAAAAACTTTCGAGTTAATTTTCAATAACCTATCAGACTCTGGATCTGCTGCCTGGAGAGGTATCTGCGGCTGTATTCTTTGTCAAATATCTCAGAACAGGCCTTCAGAACCTCATCGTAGTAAACGAACTGGTAGATTGTGGCATCCAGGGGAATACAGCAGTATTTGCTGAGAGATTCGAGGATCTGTTCCACCGGAAACTTGTCCTGCAGTTTAGCCTGCAGAAGCCTGATGATCACCAGAACGGTGAAACTTGTCGTAAAGTAGGCATCAATATACTTGTCGGTGCTGACATAGAGAGATTCGTTAGATAACTCCGTTGTTGAGATCTCAAAAGCTTCTTCGATTCTGTCCAGTCCACTAAAGGTTTTAAGAAGTTCGAAATCGCTCATCTCAAGCTCACTTGAGACAATGGAATAATAGCCGTCGTACTTTTCTTCTTCTTTTATCTTCTCGGTATCTAAATAGAGATGCTGCCCTTCAATGATTTCTCCGCTTGTTTCGTGAAAGGCCAGATTGATTACATAAGAAGAGAAAGCTGCCGAGCTGACCCGATCATAGTTCTGGGGATTTTCTATCAGATCTTTGGCACACTCAATCACTGCTTCCCGCTTTTTGCGCTGCTTGCTGGCAAATTCATCGGAGTAATACACCATTTGCTTCTGATCTACCCGTAAGGCAGGTGTTCCTCCTGGCTTAGCGACATGAACGCTTATCTCCTTGGGATAGATACGTGATTTGTGGATGAACGCGATCTTATTCCCATCTTCATCAAGAACGCTATCTTTCGTGTAGCCGTCGGCTAAAACATATGCCTTGAATTCCGCATCCGCCCCACAGACGCTTTGACCATACACATAGCCGTCTCCGGAATTGTGATCTTCTTCATTTTCGCCATTCATAAAGCAAATATTGTCCTCAGTGTTCAAGCTGAGATCGGCCACGTAAATCACACGGGTATCGCTGTACTCTTCTTTGACGCGCCTGACAGTCGATCGCAGGTGGAGTTTTTCAGATTCGTTGTCAGGGAAAAGCTCGAAGGCTAAAGGAATACCGTTTCGGTCTGTTAAAAGTCCCATTTGGACATTTCCGTCTTCATCCTTTAGATCTGCATCCGGTCTTCCAATATCCAGAGAGTAATTGGTGCAGTTAAAGAAAGCGACCGAAAGATCACGCGGGATCATCTTGTCAGAGCGTTTGAAGATCCACTGCTGCAACGCTTCCCGATTCGCATGAAGCACATCCAGGCACCGAGACACATCGTCCAGGCTAAAAACGTCAAAATTCTCAAAAAACTGCTTCCGATCTTCAAAAGCACTCTTCTCTGAATCCGGATAGAGAGCCCGGGAAAAAACCAGCAATTGGAATATTTGGTCTACGTTAAACGAAAGGTCTACGTTTTGTGTCTTCCTGTTCCAAAACTGATCCAATTCCAAGTCTCTATACAGCTCTTTTATAATCCCGTAGCCAACATTCCGAGGATCAGCAGTCGTGATATCCATTTTGCTTGAAAAATCAATGGTGAGGACATGTTGCTGCTTTTCCTCCTCTTCCTTCTTCTTGAGGGTCAACAAGTCCGCCCTTTCGGAGAAGTACGCGATAGGATCCGGGTACTGGGCTTTAAGCTTGCTGACATAACCGATTCCCTCAATCGTTCGTTCTTTCGACTGTTTCTTCACCGGGTCATAGTATTTCTCCATGATCGACAAATAGATATCCCCGTTCGGCATATTTTTCTTTTTCAGATACATAGCGTCCTCATCCTGATTGATAGTTTTATATCCATTTGCAAAACGCTTGATTTCACCTGTCAAATACTACCTAAAAGCTAGGCCAAGCTCATACTAAAGGCCACTTTGTAATTTCCTGATTCTTCCTGATCCTGTGCTCACTTCTTATGAAACGCTTTCTCTTCCCTGTCCTGTTAGGTTCTTTAGGCGAAGCGTATCATGATTCGAATGGTTCGTGGTTTTCATTTTCGCTGCAAAACGAAATTTGCCAAAGAAAAAGCCCACTGCCATGTACCCTTGCGGTAACAGGCAGCGGGCTGTTCGTTCCTTATGCTTCTTTCAGTTCACCAGACGCAGGGCAAAGCCACTGACTTCGGCGGTGTAGGACGCGAGCAGGGCATCAGATTCCTCACTGAAGCGCTCCTGGCGCAGAATCTCGTCAATCTTTTTGGCCCAGGTCGGAGTCTCACTCTGGCCGACATAATACATTACGTGGTAGCCATAGACAGTCTGCACGATACCGGTGTCACCCACCTTGCGCTCTGGCGCAAAGAGCCAGTTTTCAAATGGCTCGACCATCTGGCCGCGGACAACATCCTCATAAAGTGTAGCTTCCGTTGCAGAATGATCGGCGAGAGCTTCCTCTGAGACCTGCTCCATGGAGGCCTCATCCGTAATTTGGGCGAGGGCAGCATCGGCCAGGGCCTTGGCTGCTTCCAGGTCGGCGGCAGTCGCCTCCCCTTCGCGGGCGGCAAAGAGGATGTGCCGGACCGAGGCAGGCAGCGTCTCATCGCGCTGGCGTCCTTCAAAGAGCAGAATGTAGTGAGTTCCGCCGTCCGTGATCAGGGTCTTGTCGTTTTCCTGACGGGCGGAATCAAGCAGCCAGGTACGGACCTCCGCCGGCAGGCTCTTGTCGATAGAGACGTCTTTCTTCAGGGTCGGATCCAGATTGATATATTCAAATATCTCTTCTTCGTTGGCATAGTCCTTTGCCGTTTCTGCAAAGCTGTCTCCGTCCGTGATTTTTCCGAGCATTTCCTCAGCTTTGGCAGCTGTTTCGGCCTGCAGGCGGTCAACATCCTCCTGACTGGCACCCTGCTCGGCAGCCGGGGTCTCAAGGCGGAATTCACGGTAGCTAAAGCGGTCGTAGTCGTCGGGATGCTCTTCGTAATAAGCCTCCAGATCCGCCTCGGCAATCTCATAGCTCTTGGGCTGCTCAGAAACATAACGATTTGCCAGCCGTTCACGCTCCAGGAAGCCGCGCAGCTTGGCCTCTGTCATGCTGCGGCCGTAGCGAGCCTCAAGATAGGTGGTAAATGAGAGGTCATCGGGGTAGTTGGTGCGGATCTGAGCAACGGTATCGTCGATCTCCTGACGATCCTTGTCCGTGAGCTCCAGCCCCATTTTGCGTGCCTCATGTTCATAGGCGATTACCTGCTTCAGGCTCTGTTCAGCTTGATAACTGATATATTCGCCCCAGGTGCTGTCCGGCGGAACTTCCATGCCGCTCGCGGCGTTGAGGTCAATTTTGCCATCGGCACCACGTGCCACCCAGTCCTGCTGTGCATAGTAGTTATAGGTCTCATAGAAGTAGGAATAGTGGTACTTGTACTCATTGATACCTACTTTGGTCTCGACGCCGTCGCCCTTGACCGTCATCACCGTTAAGCGGCTGTGGATGACGCCGAAGGAAAACAGGGACCAGGCGACGGCTGCCAGCACGATGACCGCTGCTGTAATCGGGAAGGCCACCCGACCGAAACGGCTGCCGGTGCGTATTTTACGCTTGCCTCCATCCTTGTCGCGGAGACTGGCAATACGTTCGGCGCGTTCCTGGCGCTGGCGATCCGTCTTTGACAGTTGTGCTTGCTGTGCCTTCTTTTTTGTGCTCATGACATGAATCTCTCATTTCTCTGCGGTTTGTTTCACGAAATCACGGCAGTTCCGCTATATTACGTTTCGCTGCCTGTTTGTTCAACTATTTCCAGAATACGATCCAGATCTTCAAGTGAATAGTATTCGACCACAATGCGGCCGCGGCCGCCTCTGTCGCTCAGACTGACGCGGGTCCCCAGCGCCTGTCCCAGCCGTTCTTCAACACGGGCGATCTCCAGGCGTCGTTGTGACTGTACACTGTCGTCTGCGGCAGCAGGCTGGGCTTTCGGTTCCTTGAGCAGGCGACGTATCAGTTTTTCCGTGCTGCGTACACTTAGCTCCTTTTCGATGATGTATTCGGCACAGCGTTCCCTGGCCTCTTCATCCGGCAGAGCCAGCAGTGCTCTGGCATGTCCCTGGCTCAGGATGCCATCCCGCACATGATCCCGCAGTTTTTCACCGAGCTGCAGCAGTCGCAGGGTGTTGGCCAGAGCCGGGCGGCTCATGCCTACACTCGTAGACAGTTTCTCCTGCGTCATTTGATATTGGGCCTGCAGTCGTTCGAGGGCCTCTGCCGTCTCAATCGGATTCAGATCCTGTCGCTGTATGTTTTCGATCAGAGCCTGCTGCAGAACTTCAGCGTCGCTGAGTTCCCGCACGAGGACCGGAACGGTATCAAGGCCGGCCATGCGCGCCGCACGCCAGCGCCTCTCCCCTGCCACAATCCGATAGCCGCTGTCCTGACGTGTCACGATCAGCGGTTGTATGATGCCGTTTTCACGTATGGACGAGGCCAGTTCCTCCAGCTTCGTCTCATCGAAATGCTTGCGGGGCTGATCGCGGTTCGGATTGAGATCGTGTATGGACATCTCGATGACGGCGCGGGTATCCGTTGCCGGAACGACCTCTGCACCCAAAAGGGCACCGAGTCCTTTACCGAGTCCTTTCGCTTTGGTGGCCATCACTTCTTTCTCCTTATGACTGGCTGCTGCGGCGCCGTGAACGTCGAATGACCTCACGCGCAAGTTGCTGATATGCCTCTGCTCCGCGCGAACGGCGATCATATTCGACAATTGCCAGACCGTGACTGGGTGCCTCACTCAGACGGACGTTGCGTGGAATCACGGTCTTAAAGACGCGCTCGCCAAAAGCCTTTCGTACCTCTTCCTCCACCTGTGTCGCCAGCTGTGTGCGTATATCCGACATTGTCAGCAATAGACCAAAAATCTCCAACTCCGGATTCAGTGACTGGCGCACCGATTGGAAGGTATCCAGCAGCAGCGTAACGCCTTCCAGAGCGTAATACTCCGTCTGTATGGGCACGAGAATACTGTCGGCTGCCGTAAGAGCATTTAAGGTCAGCAGACCGAGCGAAGGCGGACAGTCTATCAGCAGATAGTCATAGTTAAGATCGCTCGCTTCCAGTGCGTTGCGCAGACGACGCTCACGCCCCTCCATGGCAGCGAGTTCCACTTCCGCACCGGCGAGATGAATGGAACCTGGACATATTTGTAAATTGCGACGACCGCTGTCGTGAACACAGTCACTGAGAGGTGTCGCGTTGATCAGAAGTTCATAGCTGCCATTGCGGCTATCGTCGCGCCCAAAACCCAGTCCACTCGTTGCATTGGCCTGTGCGTCCAGATCCAGAAGGATGACACGTTTGCCACGCGTAGCGAGATAGGCTGCCAGATTGATGACGGTCGTGGTTTTACCAACACCACCCTTTTGATTGACGATCGCAATGCGTTCAGCCATAAACACCTCATTTCCATCGTTCTGATGAAAGCGGGTTCGCTTTCGTCGAACCCCGGGTCAGTTTAGCATAGAGTTACAGACTTGCCCGCGTTTTGGGCGGAACAGGGCGGAAGACGGCAGATTTTAGGAACAGAGAGACAGAAATGTTTCACGTGAAACAACAAAAACAAGCGTTTGACATGCTTCACGGATCCTGGAGCCCGAAGCTTACGGAAAATCATGTGATTCTTACAGTATCGAATAGACAATATCGAACAACCAGCATCTGGCAAGCAGTATCTAAAAACACTTGTTTCACGTGAAACACTGTTTCCACTTTCACGAAAAGATTCCTGCAATCCCTTGCTCAAAGAGGCTGATGTTTCACGTGAAACAAGCGAATTGTGCGGTTGGTAAATTGCGCGGTTCCTGAATGCTGAAAATGAGCGAGATATGTATATGAGTCTAACTGTGTCGAACAAGCAGTATTGAATGACACATGTCTCAGTTGAAATACAAAATTTTCTGTCACAAACAGGATACCTGTGAACACCTTACACAAATGGGTATTGTTTCACGTGAAACAAGCGATGTATCCGTTTGACATGCTACACGTATTTTTAATCCGAAGCAGACGGAGATTACATGTGACCTATTGCTTTAGATGAGTGTTGTTTCACGTGAAACACTTGTTGTGCGAGTGAGACCAGGATTGCTGTATATCCTACACTCACACTGCTGATGTTTCACGTGAAACAAAAACGCCGCCTGCTTCAGCAGGCGGCGCTCTCTCTGTCTTTTACCAGCTCTATACATCAAGTCGTGCGTACTGAGCGTTTTCGTGAATGAACTCACGCCGCGGCTCAACACGGTCTCCCATCAGAAGCGTAAGCGTCTCATCCGCATCCTGTGCCTCCCGGACATCGACGCGCAGCAGCCTTCTGGTCTCCGGGTTCATGGTCGTATACCAGAGCTGCTCCGCGGACATCTCTCCAAGGCCCTTGAAGCGCTGCAGTGACGGGTTGGCCCAGCCGCGCTCTTCCTTGATACGCTCGACATCCTCTTCAGTATAGGCGTAGCTCTCTTCACGGCCCTGATAAACCTTATAGAGCGGCGGGCAGGCTATATAGACATGGCCGTTTTCAACCAGTTCCCGCATATGGCGATAGAAGAAGGTCAGCATCAGGGTGCGAATATGAGCGCCATCGACATCAGCATCGGCCATGATGATGACTTTGCCGTAGCGCAGCTTGTCAAGATCAAAGTCGGAACCAATACCAGTACCCAGAGCCATCACCACCGGTGAAAGCTTCTCATTGGAATAGACACGGTCGATGCGGGCACGTTCTACATTGAGCATTTTTCCCCAGAGGGGCAGGATGGCCTGGTATTTGCGTTCGCGGCCGTTTTTTGCCGTTCCGCCAGCGCTGTCGCCTTCGACAATGAAGATTTCACTGAGTTCCCGGTCATTGGACTGGCAGTCGGCCAGTTTGCCGGGCAGGGCCACGGAATCAAAGGCGGTTTTACGCCGTGTCAGGTCACGGGCTTTTCTCGCCGCTTCGCGTGCCCGTGACGAGGCGATGCACTTATCTACAATGATGCGGGCATCAGCGGGGTGTTCCTGCAGGAAATTGGCGAGCTTCTCGCTCATCACTGTTTCAACAAGTCCACGGATTTCCGCATTTCCGAGCCGAGCCTTCGTCTGACCCTCGAACTGAGGATCCTTGATTTTCACCGAAACGATGGCACAGATGCCCTCGCGCACATCATCACCGGTAAAGTTGCTGTCCGTCTTACCGATCAGATTCCACTGCCGGGCATAGTCATTGATGACTTTGGTCAAGGCACTGCGGAAGCCCGTCAGATGCGTGCCACCCTCTATCGTCGCGATATTGTTGGCGTAGGTGTAGACATTTTCATTGTAGGAGTCGTTGTACTGGATCGCGACTTCCACATAGGAATCATCCACCTGGCCATCAATGTAAATGGGAGGTTCATGCAGGGCTGTGCGGTTCTTATTGAGATACTCAATAAAGGACACAATGCCGCCCTCATAGTGAAGATGACGGGTGATGGGTTCTTCGCCCCGGGCATCCGTCAGATTTATGGTGACCTCACGGTTCAAGAACGCCATCTCACGGTAGCGCGTGGTCATCAGATCAAAGTCAAAACGCGTGTCGGGGAAAATCTGGGAGTCAGGGAGGAAGACCGTCCTGGTTCCACTGACACCAGGTTTGGCTGCTGCCAGGACTTCGAGGGGCTTCACGGTATCACCGCGCGAAAAGCCGATGCCATAGACCTTCTCGTCGCGGGTCACATAGACGTTCATCCATTCGGAGAGGGCGTTGACCACCGACGCACCGACACCGTGCAGGCCACCGGAGACACTGTAGGCGCCACCGCCGAATTTCCCGCCGGCGTGGAGCATCGTATGCACAACCTGAACCGTCGGAATGCCCATCTGCGGATGAATACCGACCGGGATGCCGCTGCCGTCATCCTCAACCGTAACTGAACCGTCAGCATTCAGCGTGACATCAATGCGATCACAGCGGCCGGCGAGCGCCTCATCCACCGAATTCGCCACAATTTCATAGACCAGGTGGTGCAGGCCCCGCGGCGTGGTGTCGCCAATATACATGCCGGGGCGCTTGCGCACCGCCTCCAGACCTTCCAGTACCTGTATGTCAGCTTCAGAATACTTGCTGTCATTATGGGTGCTGTAGTCTTCACGCTCTATATCGAACACTTGTTCTGTATAATTATCATCCACCAGCGCGCGCGGATTATCCGCCAGATTTATAAGTCCCTCTTCGCTGTCAGGATCGATGAAATTCCTGTCCTGTTCATCCATCATCTTCTTCTCCTTCGCCTTCACCTTCATCTTCCCGCTCCCTGATTCCGGCTCCCGCGGCGGCGGAAGTCCTCGCTGCCGTCAATCGCCGACGCAGCGTCGCGCTTGAAACAGGGGAGAGGTAGATTCTCGTTGTCGTGATTACCAGCGAGCGCGGCACATCCTCTGTGAGGGTGTCAACGCGCATGGCCTCTTCCATGGCGGCAAGCCAGGTGTGCATCGGATTGGTTTCCGGGCCGACCGTGACCTGATCCAAGTCCAGAACAGCGATAATATCCGCTGCCGGCAGGCTGTTCGAGGCTCCGACATGAATATACATTATAGCACCTGGTCTTTTTCAGTCCGTGTCCCCCGGAACACCGCCGGGCGTATCAAGCGCTGTAACCTGGCTGCAGTCGACATGGAAGAAAGAAAGCGGCTGTCCGCCGGCCAGTTCACGGAGTTCTTCCTGCACCTGCTCGGTGTCGGTGCAGGTCAACATCACCTGACAGTCACGCATGGCAGCGATCAGGGCCTGACGGCGACGACGGTCCAGCTCACTCATGACATCGTCCAAAAGCAGCACCGGTGTCTGTCCGGTAAGGTCACGAAACACGGCGAGTTCAGCCAGTTTCATCGCCAGCACAGCCGTACGCTGCTGGCCCTGTGAGCCAAAAAGCTTCAGCGGCTGTTCATCCAGGCGCAGGTCAAGGTCATCACGGTGCGCTCCGATGGAGGTCGTGCCGCGCACGATATCGTCGCGGCGCAGCTGTTCCAGGCGGCGGCGAATCAGGCTGCAGCGCTCTTCACTGCTTTGCTCGGGCTTCAGGCCGGACATGGTGCGATAGCGGATGTCCAGCGTCTCCCGATCGCCGGAAATCAGGCTGTGATAGACGGCTGCCCGCTCACGGATGCGCCCGGTCAGCTCAAAACGATCCCCGATCAGCTCGGCCATCAGGTCGGCGTACTGCTCATCCCAGGCGTCCAGCAGGGCATAGTCGAGCGCCAGATCGGGTCTGGCAATAAAGGCGCCGCTGCCGGTCATCGGCTGCTGGTCACGCAGCCTTTTCAGCAGCTGGTTGCGCTGCTTGAGGATGCGGTTGAAGCGCTGCAGGGCGGCAAAATAACGCGGCCGTATCTGCGCCAGCAGAAGATCCAGAAAACGACGCCGGGCAATGGGACCTTCCTTTACCAGCATCAGGTCTTCAGGAGCGAAAATCACGGCATTAAAGAGGCCGTAGAGATCCGCTATGCGTTCCTGACGAATACGGTTGTGCCAGAAACGCCGCTCGTTCGACGGTCGGCCGTCCGGACTTTGCGTGCCATATTGCAGCTTGATGCTCTCTTCCGTGCCGTTGGCCAGGGTGTAGTCCAGCTCAATCGAGTAAGCCGATGCACCCCGGAAAATCAGCTCCTGATCACGGGCTGTGCGGTGTGAACGGGCACAGCTGCAGATGTAGATGGCCTCCAGAATATTTGTCTTTCCCTGGGCATTGTGGCCGCTGAAAACATTGACGCCGGGGCCAAATTTGAGCTCCAGCGTCCGGTAACTGCGAAAATTTTCAAGTCGGAGACCAGTGGCAATCATCGCCGCGTGTACACTCAAAAAGGCCCGGCGCTTACGGGCGCAGAGGCAGGATCACATAGGCAAAGGCGTCACCCTCAAGCGGACGCAGAACACCGGGCCCGACATTCCCCTTGAAGGCCATGTTGATGCGCTCATCCGGTATGACGCGCAGGGCCTCCACGATATAGCGCGGATTGAAGGAGCAGTCGATGTCATCGCCGATCAGCTGGATCTTCACCTGCTCATCCAGCGTGCCGCGCGATGTAACCATGTACACCTCAAGATTGTCGTCACCATGGGTCGAAAAACGGACCGGAGACCTGGTCTGATCGCTCGCCGAAAGCAAAAGCATGCTGCGCTCAATGGTCGACAGCAGCGCCTCCTTGTTCACCGTAATCAGGCTCAGCTCGTTGCTTGGAATAATCCCCTGATAATTCAGGAAATCATCCTTCATCAGGCGGGAAACCAGGCGGCTCGTGCCAAACTCAAAGAGGATGTGATTCTCTGATGTGAAGATTTCCACATCGCCGTCGCCAAGTATCTGCTGCAGTTCACGCATGGCCTTACCGGGGATGAGGAAACTGCGCACGGCATAGGCTTCGCTGTTTTCATCCTCCGTATCACGGTGGTGGCGGGCCAGAGCCAGACGGAAGCCGTCAATCGCGACCATCAACGCCATATCCGGCGTACTTTCGAGCAGGCAGCCGCTCAGAGAACCGCGCGATTCGTCGGTGGCGCAGGCAAATACGGTGCGGGCGATGAGACTCTGCAGGGCACGCTGGGGCAGGACGAGGCGGTTTTCGCGCGCGACTTCCGGCAGAACCGGATAGCTGTCGGCGGCACGGTAGTTGACGCTGAAAAAGGCGCGTCCGGAGCGGATCTGCACAATCTCTTTGTCACCTGCTAGGGTTTCAAAGCGCACCAGAGGGTCCGGCAGCTTGCGCACGATATCGCCCAGCATGCGCGAATCGACCACAATGATGCCGGGCTCGGAAACATCGGCCGGGATGACCGCCTGGATGCCGATTTCCATGTCATAGCCGACAAGACGAACCTGGCCGCCGGAGGCCTCCAGCAGAATACCCTCAAGCAGCTGCATGGAGGAGCGCTGCGCAACGGCTTTCTGTGCGTGGAGAACAGCTTCAAGCAGATCGGCTGTATCTGTCATAAATTTCATGGATGGCTCCTTTCGTACTGTCAGTACCGGAGTTCGGACAGGCCCGGCTTCGCGGTGCAGGAGGGGAGTTCAATATTATGTTTGTTCGTAGTCGTCGTAGTAGGGGCTGTGGAGAATGTTGAAAACTCTCAAACTGCCTGTCACTTCCGACGTTTGGACGCTTTTTTCTCTGTGGAGAAGACTGTGAAGCGTCTGGCTAAAATTTGTGGATGCCGTGGACGGAGTATGGATTGTTCACGTTATCCTCATGTTTTCCTCAGATTATTTTCCATATTCTCATAGAAAACTGTTGAAAACCGGCCGGCACTCAGGGTTGTTCTGGCGTCGGGCAGAGTCCGGCCTAGTTTTCAATGCGGCGGCGGATGTCGGTGACATCCGTGGCCAGCTGGCTGTCGGGCTTGTCCCTGAGTTCACCGGTAATTTTGTCGCAGCTGTAGATCACCGTCGAATAGTGGCGGTTGAAATCACGGCCGATCTGTTCATAGGAGTTTGAGAGAACTTCGCGGCAGAGATACATGGCAATGGAGCGCGATTCGGCGATGTCCTTATTGCGGCGCTTGGAGACAAGGTCTTCGGGGCGCAGATTAAAGTAGCGGGCGACCACGTCCATGATGATCTGTGTCGTGACCTTACGGTTGGCGGCGGGACTGATGAGGTCCTTCAGCGCGTCACGGACAATGGGCAGGCTCAGTTCACCGGCGAGCAGGGAATAGGCACTGACTGTCTTAAAGGCGCCCTCAAGTTCACGGATGCTGGAGCGGATGTTGGCGGCAATGTAATCGGCGACGTCATTGGGCAGATAGAGTCCGGACTGGTCGGCCAGTTTCAGCAAAATGGCCAGGCGCGTCTCATAGTCCGGGGCCTGAATATCGGTGATCAGGCCGGAGGAAAAGCGCGTAACCAGGCGTTCTTCGATCGTGGTCAGACTCTGCGGCGGCTTGTCGCAGGTCATGACGATGTTGCGGTCGTTGACGAAAAGGGCGTTGAAGGTGTTGAAAAATTCCTCCTTCGTACGGTCCTTCCCGGTCAGCAGCTGGATATCGTCGATCAGCAGGAGGTCGCAGCTGCGGTATTTGTTGCGGAATTCCTCATAGCGGTTGTTGCGGGAAGCGGCGACAAACTCATTGACGATCTGTTCGCACTGGACATAGATCATGCGCCGCCGCGGCTGGTGGGTCTGGACATAGTTGCCGATGGCCATCACCAGATGTGTTTTCCCCAGGCCGGAGCCGCCGTAGATAAAGAGAGGATTGTAGTTGCGGTCGCCACCCTGCTTCGCAACCGCCTCACAGGCGGCATGGGCAAAGCGGTTGCCGGAGCCGACGATGAAGTTTTCGAACGTCATCAGGGGATCCAGGCGTGAAGCGTCATAGGATTCGGTCCAGGTCGGCGTCCGTACAGGGGCGGCGACGCTGGCGGCCACCGTGTAGGCGGGCTCACTGTGGCGCCGGGGCGGGGGAGAGGCCGCGCTGGCATCGGTCTCCGGGTCGCTGATTTCGCCTGTCTTTTCATCCCGCAGCAAAAGGCGCACCTGCGTTGGCGTATAGGGAGCGAGCGTAGAGGCAATCTGCCGGATCCGCGGCAGATACTCCTTAATAAAGCTGTAGCTGGTCAGATTCGGGGAAACAAGAGTGATCTCAGAGCCGGTTTGCGGCAGCGCCTCAAGATCGCGAAACCACGCATTAAACGTGATGTTGGAGGTTTCACGTCGCAGAATTTCCTGAATCTGTTCCCATAATACCTGGCGATCGTCGGTCATCTGGCCTACTCTTCTATCTACTGTCTTCGCGCTAGCCGTTTCGTGTCCCGGTGCCGAACTGCTGTGGCGATTCGGCAACATGCTGGTCGGCTCCATCCTCTTCGAAAGCGGTATCCGACATTCTAGCAGACCTGACCCCTGCCAGGTCGGCTGGATGACAATCATGTCTCTATTATGTTACATGTTTTTTGCAAAAAGCAGGGGAGCATCCCGCTCCTCCCGTCTGACACGGTTTGCCGCAAATAAGTTATGTAGAGGGAAAAGCATGCACATTATCCAGGAGACCATCGGCCGGCAGAACTGTTCTTTCACTGCCTATCTGCCGGAGCGCTGGGCGGAAGCCGCCTTCGGCCCCAGGCCCGGCGTCCTCATCCTGCCCGGCGGCGGCTACGGTTTTACCTCCACGCGCGAAGCCGAGCCCATCGCCCTGGCCTGGAACGCGGCCGGCTATAACGCCTATGTGCTCCACTACACGACGCGGCCCGGCACCCGCTGGCCGACCGCTCTGACGGAGGCTCTGACGGCGCTGCACAGGATTCGCGACATGGCTGCGGCCTGGGACCAGGATCCGGCGCGCGTGGCGGTGACGGGTTTTAGTGCCGGTGCCCATCTGGCCGCGGATCTGGCCACGGTTTCTGCGGATAAGGAGTTTTTGGCGAAGCTCGGCTTCGACCCTGCCGCCTCCCGACCGGACGCCGCCATCCTCTGCTACCCCGTGATTTCCGGCACGGATGTGGGCCACCGCGGTTCTTTTGAGAACCTGCTCGGCGACCGGATCGGTGACCCGGAGGCCCTGGCCCGGGTCAGCCTGGAGACACGGGTGACAGGGGAGACGCCGCCCTGCTTTCTCTGGCATACGGCGAACGATGAGGCGGTACCGGTCGAAAACAGCCTGCTTTTTGCCATGGCGCTGGCGCGGGCGGGGGTGCCGTTTGAGCTGCACGTCTATCCGGACGGGGCCCACGGACTTTCGCTCGGGACCTGGTTTGTCGACACGCCGCAGCCGTCGGTTCAGGGCTGGATCGCCGCGGCGCGGCACTGGCTGGACGGGGTATTCGGGTGCAGGTAGCGGGCTTCGCATAAAATTGACGCTTGGGATGAGAGATTGCTATAACGTAGCATGTCGGAATTGAGCCTTTCGGCTTTTTAATCAGGAGGAAAAGAAGATGAAAATGACTAAGCGCATGCTGGCTCTGCTGCTGGCACTGGTGCTGGGAATGGGACTTGTGGCCTGTCAGAAACAGGCGGCGAAGAATGCCTTCGCGAAGCCGGAGGACCTGAAGGGCCGCAAGCTTTCAGTGCAGGCCGGGACGACGGGTCAGGATCTGGCCGAGGAGCTCAGCGGGAAGGAGAATGTCAGTGCTTTCGAGCGCTATGCCGACGCGCTGACGGAACTCAAGCAGAAGAAGGTGGACGGCCTGGTGATGGACGGTGAGCCGGCGAAGCTGCTGGTGGCCGCGAATCCGGATCTGGTGATTCTCGATGAGGCTCTGGCGGTCGAGGAGTACGCGATTGCGGTGAAGAAGGGCAATACCGAGCTGCTTGAGGCCATCAATGCCGTGATTGAGGCGCAGAAGGCGAGCGGTGAGATCGAGCGGAACGTGCAGGCCTATCTGGAGGATGAGGTGAAGGCGGCCGAGACACTCGACTACAACGAGGCGGCGACCGGCGGCGAGCTGCGGCTCGGCACGGAGTCGGGCTTCGCGCCCTATGAGAGCCGTATCGGCGACAGGATCGCCGGCAGCGACATCCAGCTGGGGGCGGACATCGCCCGTTCGCTTGACATGAAGCTGGTGGTGGAGGATATGGCGTTTGACGGTCTGCTGGTGGCTCTCGACAAGGGCACGATTGATCTGGTGGCGGCCGGTATGACGGTGAACGAGGAGCGCAAGCAGAGCGTCGATTTCAGTGTGCCGTATTTCAGCGCTAAACAGGTAGTTATCATCCGCGCTGAGGATCTGAAAAAGCCGTGACGGCGGACGGACCGCATCATGAGCTGCCGGGGCACAGCGTAAGCGACGCCACCGGTGTCAGCCGGCGCCCGTCCCGTGCGGGTGCCGGAGCGGCGCTGTCCGGGGGAGCCTGGACGCGGTTTTCGCGCAGCCCCTGGTTCAATCCGCTGGTGGTGACGCTGCTGGTCGGTGCGGGTGTCGTCTATTTCTTTATGACGGGCGGCGGCCCCAGGGCCAGGCTTGAGCGTCTGGCCGAGGTTTACCTGACGCAGGATCGCTGGCGCTGGCTGCTGTCGGGACTTGGCTCGACGCTGGTACTGACCCTGATTGCAGCGGTGACCGGTGTCATGATCGGCCTGGTGCTTTCAGTGATCCGCATGGCCTGGCGGGCGGGAGCGCCGATTGCGCTTTTGAATCTCTTTGCCGAGACCTATGTGACGGTGGTGCGCGGGACGCCGGTGACGGTCCAGCTGATGATCATCTACTTTGGTTTGTTTGCCGACCTGCCGGTGAGCCGGGTGCTGGCGGCGGGCCTGGCCTTTGGCATTAACTCCGGCGCCTATGTGGCCGAAATTTTCCGGGCCGGCATTGAGTCCGTCGACGGGGGTCAGATGGAGGCGGCGCGTTCGCTGGGGCTGCCCTATCTGCTGGCCATGCGGAAGGTCGTGCTGCCACAGGCATTTAGGAATGTTCTGCCGACGCTGGTCAACGAATTCATCACGCTGCTTAAGGAGACGGCCGTCGCCGGCTACATTGCCGTCGAAGATCTGACGCGCGAGGCCAACAATATCCGTACCAAGACCTTCGACATTGGCCCGCTCTATGTGACGGCTCTGATCTATCTGGTACTGGTGCTGCTGCTGACGCTGCTTTTGCGCCGTGTGGAAAGGAAGCTCCGTGAAGGTGATCGAAGTCAGGTCAATATCTAAGGCCTACGGCGACAACCTCGTACTGGATGAGGTGTCGCTGGAGGTCAGGCGCGGCGAGACGATTGCGATCATCGGACCGTCGGGTTCGGGGAAGAGCACGCTGCTGCGCTGCATGAACCGGCTCGAGGAGGTCGACAGCGGCGAGATTTTTATCGACGGCGAGCCGATCACCGGGCGCGGTGGACGGCGGCTGGATCAGGTGCGGCGGCGCATGGGCATGGTCTTCCAGCAGTTCAATCTGTTTCCGCATCTGACCGTGGCCGGAAACATCACGCTGGCGCCGGTGAGTCTGCGGATGATGCGGCCGGACGCGGCGCGCGAGCGGGCGCGGGAGCTGCTGCGGCAGGTCGGGCTGGAGGAGAAGCTCGACAGCTGGCCGGATCAGCTGTCCGGCGGCCAGAAGCAGCGGGTGGCGATCGCCCGGGCGCTGGCGATGGATCCCGAGGTGATGCTCTTTGACGAGCCGACTTCGGCGCTTGACCCGGAGATGGTGGGCGAGGTGCTGCGCGTGATGCGCGATCTATCCGAAGCCGGCATGACGATGCTGGTGGTCAGCCATGAGCTCGCCTTTGTGCGCCAGGCGGCGACGCGGGTGCTGTTCATGGACGCGGGGAAGCTGGCGGTGGATCTGCCGCCGGCCGAATTGTTCGACAATCCGCCGAATCAGCGCATCCGTGATTTTCTGGACGCCGTGCAGCAGAAGGATGCGGTGTAGCTGGGGCTGGGACAGCCGGCGGGCCGCTGGGCTGCGCTGGTCGTTCGCTGAAGCAGGATTGACGTGACCGCCGCTGAACATGAGTTGTGAGAAAACGGTGCATGAACATGCACCGTTTTGCATTGATGGCTTGAGCCTGTTGCGCACACTTTGTGTGCGCAACAGGCAACCACCCGCTATGCGGGTGGTATGGAACAAGCTTTAGCTCAAAGAAGCAAAACCTCCGCGATGCAGGTCACGCGATTACGCAAGGCAGCTGACAAAGGAGGTTTTGACCTGTGCAGGGTTCCCAGGTAAGTACAAGAAAGTAGTTGCTCATCCTTCTCTTGGATCTGCTCCTTGCAGTCTTGAAGTTCCAGATTCTTCGCGTGCAGTTCTCTTTTGAGAGCAGCGACGACTTCCTGCAGGTCTTGCTTTGTGTTTGGTATGTCCTG